>JAEZPW010000099.1 GCA_023441255.1 Acidobacteriota bacterium | reverse complement strand
CGCTTGAACCACCGCACTCCATGGCACTCGCTCGCAGCAGCGTCGCGCTCGTCGGGGAGGTCGCCATGCGGAATTGGTTCCGTTCGTCTTCCCGCAACTGGACCGTGATCCGCTCGTCCCGGGTTCCAATAACTGGGTGATTTCAGGCGCTCACACTTCGTCCGGCAAGCCGCTGTTGTCCAATGACATGCACCTGCCGCACCAGATGCCGAATCTCTGGTACGAAGTTCACCTGACCTCTGGCAGCTTTGACGTTGCCGGAGTCAGCCTGCCGGGTGTTCCCTTCGTGATCGTGGGCCATAACCAGCACATCGCTTGGGGCTTCACAAACGTTGGCCCGGCTGTCACGGAGCTTTACATTGAGAGCTTCAACGAGCAGGGTCAGTACCAGACTCCCGAGGGCTGGAAGGAGCCGGAACACCGGACTGAGATCGTCGGCGTGCGGTGGGGACGTGATCGCAACATTGATGTGCTCGTAACGCGTCATGGTCCGATCGTCAGCGACCTGGTCAACGGTGAGCAGCGGAAACTGGCCCTCAAGTGGGTAGCCTACGACCCGGCAGGTATGCAGGAACCTTTTTTTGATGTGGACTCGGCCCAGAACTGGGACGAGTTCCGCCGGGCGTTCTCCCGTTTCGGCAGCCCGGGCCAGAACGTAGTCTACGCAGACGTCGACGGCCATATCGGATACCAGACAACGGGCCTGGTGCCGATCAGACCGGCATCGTTTCAGGTCGCTGTACCATCAACAGCAGATCCCGATAACCAATTCACTAACGAAACGCCGAACGACAAGCCGAGACCGGCGATCGGACCGGCCGTTCTTGATCAGGAACACTCACTGCTTACAGGCACGCCAGTGCCGGGATCCGACGGATCACACGAGTGGCTCGGCTACGTACCCTTCGACAAGCTTCCAAGTGTCTACGATCCTCCATCTGGAGTGATAGGGACGGCGAACGGTCGCATCACACCGGACGGATATCCGTTCATGTTGGCGAATGAATGGGGTTCGGCTTACCGAACCGAGCGGATATACCACTACTTGTCGGCCGACAAGAAGTTCTCTCGCCCCGACATGCTTGGGCTACAGACGGACATCTACTCAGAGTTCGACCGTTTCTGCGCACAGCGCTTCGCGTATGCGGTCGACCACTCGCCGCAGTCTTCGCCGCGTGCCCGGCAGGCTGCCGAGATCATGCGCACGTGGGACGGAAGGATCGCGACCCGGTCGGCGGCGCCGTCTATTGTCGCCGCGGCGAGGCTTGAAATGAGTCAGCTGCTTCTGGAGCCGAAACTCGGGTCGACGACAAAGGACTATCACTGGTTCATGTCATCCGTGTGGCTGGAGAACGTGCTACTGCTGCAGCCCGCGCGCTGGTTGCCATCTGGCTACTCTTCTTATGATGCGCTGCTGGCGGCGGCAGTAGAAAAGGGATTGAAGGATGCACCGCGCGACCTCTCCGGGTGGAAATGGGGAAAACGATCGCAGGTGGCGATCAACCACCCGCTGTTCGGGAACATTCCGATCCTGAGCAGGTTTGCCGGGCCAGGAGAACACGAGCAGTCGGGCAATGGCTTCACCGTGAAGCAGGTCGGCAACCGCTTCGGACCGTCGGAACGATTTACGGCTGACTTCTCGAATTTCGACAACTCGACGCTGAACACAGTGACAGGTCAGTCGGGAAACTTGTTCAGCCCGCACTACATGGACCAGTGGAGTGCCTGGTATCAGGGCAGCACGTTCCAACTGCCGTTCTCGAAGGAAGCGGTGGAGCGAGACGGCAAGCACAGGTTGACGTTGCAGCCGAAGTGATGTCGTTCCCTCGGGTAACAAAGCCTACACAGACGAAAAGGCCCGTGTACTTTCTCACGGGCCTTTTCGCTCTTGTCTTGCCTGCTTCGAGTTCAACTTGCTGACGCAAAGCAAAGCGGGATCTTGTGCCGATCGCGCGTTCCTAGAAGACGATTTGAACTGACTCACGCAACCCGTCTTGCGACGAGCCATGTGAACAAGTTCATGCTCGGCCGTCTCGAACTCGGCGTTAATCTCTTAAGGCCTGAAGCGCCGCGACCTTTCGATCGGGTGGCTCACGCTTAACACCAGCGGCACTCGGTTAACCAGCCTGTCCGTTTCGTTCACGTGGTGACCAATACGGTCGATGCTGGGCCGGGGCGCCGTTATGCTCGGCTCAACTTCCCGCTCGACCACATAGATGTCCGAGGCAAAAGGTGGTTGCCTGTCGGACAAGGACGATAAATTAATTCTGGGACAAGGTTTCCCAATTTTGCGCGAGGTGAGTTGCAGGGCTGACTTGCCGACCCGTGAGGCTAAGGAGCGCACTTGGCGACCTGGCCGACGCAGCGCTCTTTCAACGGTGTTGTTCAGTTTCCCTACTGCTGCCAGCGAGGCGACGTGGGGCTCTGGTGCGCAGGATGATCATCGCTACCGACAGCGCGGTGAATGCTGTAGGCTGCAGCTCCGGCTCCACCCACCAACACAGCGAGTTCCCAGCCCGGAATGGCAAAAGCGCCCTTCTTTCTTTTGCTCTTGGGTTCGGGCGGAGCAGGTTCCTGCGAAGCTTGCTCGTCGGTCTTGACCGCAACATTGCCGGCCGCCAGAAGCTCAGAGTGCTTGCCATCGGAGATGATCAGCGACCCAGTGAGTGCTGCGATTTCGTACCGGCCTTTAGCGCCCAGGACGGCAAACTTGGCAGTAGCAGAGGCCGGGCTGACGTTAACACCGGCAAACCTGGTCACGATGCCCTTGGGAGCGCTCACAACGGCGTGCCCCTGAGAAACTTCGACCTTGTCCGCCGCGAAAGCGAGACCGGAGTTCTCGTCGAGCGTAACGACGGTTCCGGAACCGGTAATCGTGGCGGACGAACCGGCGAAGGTGCGAACGCTATCGCCAGCGTAAAGTGCAGATGAGCCCGCGGCCCCCTTGCCGTTAACAGTGACATTGCCTTTGCCGTAGAGCATGGCAGTCTTGAAATCTGCGCCGAGCAAAGTGACAGGCATAAGCAGGGCAAGGGACAAGCAAACGCCTCGAACGGACCAACTATGACCGGAATACTTCAAGAATTTCCCCCATTATGAGCAATGTAAGCTGCTGGATTTCGAGTGTCAACGCCAATAGTTTTGGGAGGTCGCTCTGCCTGAGCAGAACGCGCGCAGTCGTTCTCGGCCGCATCTAAGGGCAGAGGAGGTACTCATGAACGAGTTAGTGCAGCAGGTCGCTCAGCGTACCGGCTTATCGGAGGACAAGGCGCAGGAGGCCGTTCAGACGGTAGTTGGGTACTTAAAGGACAAATTACCGGGTCCGATCGCCGGGCAGATCGATTCAGCGCTGCAGGGCGGCGGCAGCGGAATATCTGGTGCGCTCGGTTCAGTGTTGGGGAAGAAAACTGCTTGATCAGAAGAAAACATCCGAACTATATCCGCCCTGACGGGCGGTTTTCTTTTTTCGAGACGCCCATATAGTGACCGGAAGACGAATGTTTCGAGGCAGACGCAAACGCGGGAAGGGCAGAGCATTTTGGCTCCTGTTCGTGCTCGCGGCCGCTTACATGGGCTTGCCGGCTCCCTCTTCAGCGCAGCGTCCACGGACCAGCGTGCATCCGGCAGCGCCATCGGAAACAACGCCACATTTGAACGTGATTGTGAACGACGAAAACGGCGTTGCCGTTGCGGGCGCGCGCGCGCGACTGGTTGCGGGCGCTTCGGGAGGAGCAGCATCAGGTGCTTTTTGTGAGACAGATTACGCAGGCCGCTGCACGTTACGGGGCCTTCGCCCCGGACACTACGTGCTTCAAGTGGAAAAGGCGGGCTTTTACCGATTAGTCGTGCCAGAGGTCCGGGTCGGGCAGACCGACACAATAGAGGCGAGGATCACGCACCAGCAGGAAATCAAGGAAAGCATTGACGTTCAGGAAACCGTTCCTGCGATAGACGCGGAGAAAACGGCTGCGACCGAAACGCTGACCGGCACCGACGTTCTGAATGTGCCCTTCCCCGCTTCGCACGACATACGGAATGCCTTGCCGTTGCTACCGGGTGTGGTGCGGGACCAGTCGGGGAACATCCATGTGGGGGGCGCATCCATAACTCAAATGCTGAGCATTCTGGACGGATTCAACATCGGACCTCCGACAACGTCGTTTGCGGACATGCATGTGAACACGGACGCCGTGCGAGCGATTGACCTGGAAACGGGGAGGTACTCCGCGGAATACGGCAAGGGCACAAGCGTTCTGGGGATGGGAACCGGAATCGGAGATGACCGTTTTAGATTCACGGCGACGAATTTTGTGCCCTCCTTCCAACTGAAGCGCGGGTTGAGTTTCAACCAATGGGTGCCCCGCGTCACTTTTTCAGGGCCGATCAAGAAGGGGAAAGCATGGTTCTTTCTGGCGCCGGACGCCGACTACGACCAGACAATTGTTACTCAGTTGCCGGAAGGCGCGGACCGGACGCACTTCTGGACATTAAGCAACCTGGCCAAAGTCCAAGTGAACCTGAAGCCTTCCAATATCCTGAGCACCGAACTGCTCGTCAACTCGTTTCATGCTGCGAACGCAGGACTCTCGCAGTTCAATCCCATCGAAAGCACACAGAATCAGCGGGCGAACTCATGGATGGCTGCGGTGCGGGACCAGCACTACTTCCACTCGGGCGCGTTGATCGAAGCAGGTTTTGCGGTCACGCAGTTCACAAACAGCAACACGCCGGTGGGAGACGTCCCCTCGTCCCTGAAGCCGGGTACGACGCAGGGCAGTTTCTTTGAAACGAGTTCCGGAGAAGCGCGGCGCGAACAGGTGATGGCTAACGCATTTCTGCCGCCGCAACAATGGCACGGCCGCCATGAGGTGAAAATCGGGGTTGACCTGAATCACCTGAGCTACAGTCGCGACTATCTGCGGAAGCCGATATTCATTCTGCGTAATGACGGCAGTCTTGCACGCCAGAGTACATTCTCCAGCAGCCCGACCTTGTCGATCACAAACGTGGAGACGAGTGTCTATGCGCAGGACCGCTGGTCGCCAACGGATCGATTGCTGGTGGAATATGGGCTTCGCATCGACTGGGACCGCATCATTCGGGACCCCCTGTTCTCGCCGCGACTGGCGGGGACGTATACGTTCGGAAAGAACCAGGAAACCAAGATATCGGCGGGAGTAGGAATCTTCTATCAGGCGACCAATCTCGATCTGGTCGCACAGGACCAGACAGGCACGCGGTTCGATACGCTTTACGCTGCCGACGGGGTAACACCTTTGGGGCCCGCAGTCGCGACCAGATTTTTCGTAAACCGTGGTCAGCTTGATGAGCCGAGGTTCGTGACATGGAGCGTCGGCGTTGAACACCGATTGCCTCGTGCGATTTACGCAAGAATCGATTTCATCGACAAAAGAGGCAATAACGGATTTGTTTTCCTGAATCGCGACCCGACCCAATCGGTGGGCGACTTCGTTCTGACGAACAACCGTAACACGACGTATGACGCGATCACCTTTACGGCGAGACACACTTTCCATGAAGCATATCCGGTGTTTGTTTCATACACTCGAGCCAGAGCCCACACGAATGCCGTGTTTGACTTTAGCCTGAGCACGCCCGTGGTCGGACTTCAGCAAGCCGGAGCGCTGCCGTGGGACACGCCGAATCGCGTAGTGACTTGGGGTTGGGCGCCGTTTTTCAAGAAAATGCTTGTAGGTTACTCGCTGGAATGGCGCGACGGATTCCCTTTCAGCGCAGTCAACCAGTTGCAGCAGATTTCCGGCCAGGCACAGTCGTACAGGTTCCCCGGGTATTTCGATCTGATTTTATCCCTCGCGAAACGGCTCCACCTCATGGGCTACTACCTGGCGCTCCGGGGAACGGTAACGAACGTCACAAGCAATCCGAACGCGAACTTCGTCGATAACAATGTGGATTCGCCCACATTCCTCACATTTCAAGGCACGGGACACCGCTCCGTGACTGCTCGCATACGTTTCCTGGGGCGCAGCAAAGTCAAGGACGACAGCAGCAAGACGCCTCAGATGGATAAGCCGTGAGCACGGGTGTAAACGCACTTCCCCTTCGGGAAGGGTGCGGCACTCGAAGGCGGAGACGTTGAGCAATGGGTCGGGTACAATTCACCTATGTTCTCGCCCCAATCGGACGGCCGCTCGTCAACGACGGCCACCCTGCATGCACCTCTACTTTCGTTGGTAATTCCGACGCTGAACGAAGCCGGAAATATCGAGCGCATGTTGCGCGCGCTCGACCGCACATTAAGATCAAACGGCTACGACGACTTCGAGCTAATTGTTGTTGACGACAACAGCGCGGATGGCACCGGCCGTATCGCAGACGAACTCTCGGCCGAGATGCCGGGACAAGTACACGTGGTGCATCGGCAAGGCAAGGCGAGCCTCGGAACCGCGGCAGTAGAGGGCTGGAGACGGGCAAGAGGAAGCATCCTGGGCCTGATGGATGCCGACTTTCAGCATCCCCCGGAATTGATTCCCAGGCTGCTGGATGCCGTCCAAAGTGGCGCGGCGATCGCTATCGGGAGCCGCTACACACAGGGCGGTCGGACGTCGGAAGAGTGGAGCGCGTTACGGAAGATGGTTTCAGAGTTCGCCACTGCGGTGACCCGGTCGCTACTGGGTAAGGCACTGCGCAATGTAAACGATCCCTTCTCAGGGTGCTTCATGATGCGGAGGGACGTGATTGCCGGAAAAGACCTTCACCCGGAAGGGTTCAAGGTGCTCCTGGAGGTGCTTGCAGTCGGCAACTACGATACGGTCCGCGAGGTGCCCTATGAGTTCTCGGCGCGCAAAGCCGGCGAGAGTAAGCTGAGACTGGGAGTAGCGGTGGATGACTTTTTTCTGCTTTTACGGCTTGCCTGGCAAACTCGCACGCGCCGGAAGCAGTAGCACAATCAGGCAGCTTGCATTTTTTCCTCAATCTTCATCGCGGGAAGTTCCGCGGTGAAAGTGGTGCCTGATCCGGGAGCGGATGTGAAAGTCAGGTTCCCGCCCTGTGCCAGCAGAATCTTCTGTGCGGTGGAAAGCCCAAGCCCAGTACCCGTGGCCTTGGTGGTGAAATAAGGCAGAAATATCTTCTTCTGCACTTCCACCGGAATGCCCTCACCGGTGTCGCGAACGCGGGCCAGAACCTTGCCTTCCTGCTCCTCCGTCTCAACGATCAGAGTGCCTCCCTTCGGCATCGCCTGAATGGCGTTGATGACCAGGTTGGCGAAAACGCGGCGGAGATCCGACGGGTTCACCCATACCGGGGTGGACGCATTAAGGCGCTGCTCGACATTAATGTTCTTGCTGGAGCGCCACATGGGTTCGGCGAGATCGACTGCTTCTCGCATGACCCTCGAGACGTCAACCGCGGCCGGTTGCCCCGAACCGCCGCGAACGTATTCCCGGACACGCTTGATGATTTCGGCTCCGGTCCTGGCGGCACGGTCGATCATGACCAGATAGCGACGGCGTTCGTCGGGTCCCTGGTCGGGACTGAGCTGAAGCAGTGCCGTGGCCTGCGTGATGGTGTTCAGGACGTTGTTGAAATCGTGCGCCAAGCCGGAAGCCATTTGACCGATGGCTAGATGCCGCTCGGTATCAGCAACGCGCTGCTGAAGGTTCGTAATGTCGGTGACGTCACGAATCACCAAAAGCGCGCCGATGAGACGCCCGCTCGCCACGCGCATAGGGCTGGCGG
>JAEZPW010000095.1 GCA_023441255.1 Acidobacteriota bacterium | reverse complement strand
GAAGCGATCCGCGTACTGACCCCGGCTCTGACGGACTATTTAAAGCACGGCGGCAATGTCCTGATCGACGGACCGCTCGGCGCCTATGGTAAAGACGGCAAAGCTCAGGTCCCGACAGCACTGTGGTCACTGCTTGGTATCTCGGATTCCGGAATGAGGGGAGACAGCAGTTTCCGGGTGCAGGTAAACGACAACAGCCATTTCATAACGCGTCCCTACGGAGTGTCGCAGTATCTGAGCCAGTTGCTCGCAAAGGGCCTGGAGGTTCAACAGTTCTCGTCGGGCGGACACGTTCTGGTGACGAGCACCAACGGTCGCGAGTCGTTCCCTTTTCTTTCCTACCGCGACACGCAAATGAACCGCGTGGTTCTGATCAGCGATGCGACGACGTTCGCGGGCGCGACTTCCATCTTCCGTAACGAAGCACCACAGGGTTTCTTCGCGAATGAAGTCGTGAACGTATTGATCCGGGCACTGCAATGGGCTGCGTATGGCGACCTGCACGGCGCATTTCCGGCACCGCAGTTCTCCAACGCCAATATGTCTGTCATCGTTCGCCTTGATGCGGACAACACGCAGAACCTCGACTACCAGCAGCAGACGTTCAAGTTCCTGTACGACACCGCGCGCGAGACGGGCGTGGTTCCGCTGTATTGCTTCGTTTCCAGTGCGGGTGCCAAAGCGGGCTGGAGCAATCTCGCCGAGTTGAGTCAACGGCTCGAAGATCTTGGCGGTCAGATCGGCAGTCACAGCAAGTATCACCGCATCCAGTCGCGCATGGGTGCGGCGAAGTATCGGGAAGAGTTGGATGGCTCGATCGACGAAATCGAGTCCAACATGAGCGCCAGCGGTGCCCATATTGGCAAGGTGGAACTCTTCATCAATCCCGGCGACACCATTGTCAACAGCGACTATCACGAAGTGGCGCAGCGCTTTCAGATGATGATGACGCACGGGTTCGAGCAGGACACGCCGATCGGCTCCGGAGTTATGTCCTGGTTCACGGGAGAGCACAAGGACTTTGTTGTGCTCGATGACACACCTTCTCCGGATTATCAATGGTTCTACGATCCGACGTGGAGCTACACGACCGCCCAAATCACGTCCTACCAGGAGGCCACATTCGATCACCTGTTCCGGAATATCGGGCGCGGCTACATCTACAACCAGATGTGGCACGACTACAGCATCTCCTCGATGCCTTTGCGGCACGACGGAGGAGAGCAGTCGGGTACAGCGGGAAAGCCGCCTCGAATCGCGAACTCTTCGAATATCGCCATGTACGAGGGCCTGAAATCGAAGTTCGCGACGAATGCGATCTACGCGCCCGAGCCGATGGAAGTGGCTGAAAAGCTGCGCGCCATGGCGGCATGGAACTACTCGTGGACGCGGCAGGGCGATACGCTGGATATGGTGTTCGACCTTTCCGGATTGCCTCGGTCTACGACTGCCGCATTCACAGGGGGAATGGGCGTTCGTATAGAGAACACCAAGGCCCGTATAGAATCGGTAACGATCAACGGCCAGCCGCATGACGCATTTTCCGATCAGGTCATCATTCTTCCCAACCTAAACGCGGGCACGAACCACATGTGGGTGAAGCTCTCGAAGGAGGGGGCGGACGCCGCACACGTGACCTATGTATCCAGTCGCATGCCGTTGGTGCGCCGCACCTCGCGCGGGATTGAGTTTCAGCTGCTTACAAAGAGCAAAGGGCGTTTTGCCATCGAGGCGCCAAGTCCCGGCGTGGCTCTCAACGCCGATTGGCAGGAGTTCGGCCGACGAGGTGATGGCGTGCTGGAGGGCTGTGTTACCTCCGACCGAATGCTCCAGTACGTCCCGTTCCCACCGGGTGGAGTATCACTGAATTCTTCGACTGTTCCCGTGCGCGAAATTAAAGAAGGCCGGAACTCTCTGACACTGGTTCTCGACCGGGCAAACTCAACGCGTCGGGACCTCACTTTCTCCAATTCAGTCCCGATCAAGCAGTTCACAGTGAACGGCCAGCCAATTCACGCAGAAAGATCGGGATCCACATACGTTGTTTCTCTTCCGCAGTACGAGGCGCCAGTGTCCCTGGCGCTCGAATGGTAGGAGTTGAGCCCGGAATACCCGGCCAACTTCACCCCGCGGCCCCGGGCCCTGTTGATCGCTCGTGGAGGATGCAATGCATACCCAGAAGTTTTTCCGCACCTTGGTGGGAGTGGCCGCGTTCGCGATGTTAAACCACGTCGTTTGGGCACAGACTCCGCAGACGCTACCGCCAGCCAGCAAGTTCTACCAGGCTTATGTCGTGGCGCCCTCCTATGACTACGAACTTTCTGGCCGTAAAGACAGGGTCAAGGGTTATGTGGTCAGGCTGGACGCACCGGAGCGCGTGACTTCGCCCGGACTTGTGATCCTGGTGAGCGGTGTTGCGCCAGGAGAGGGCTATGTGACGGTCAACGGTCACAGGTATGACGTTCCTGGGCAGATGGGAGAAGCGACCGGACCGGTACGCGATTCGGAGAAGAATCAGCCTGGCAAAGAGGGCTGGTATTCCTTCACGAGCGGAGACGAAATCGTTGGCAAAATCGTGATACCCCTCGATCCCGCCCATCTGCAAGCCGGAATGAATGAGATCGAGTTTTTCAAAGCTGACCATGCAGACGGTTACGACGTTATCGATGCGCGCTTGGAAACGGCTTCGCAGACAACGCCCGCGCTGATCGGCCAGACTTATCACCTGTTGGGCAGGGGACGGTCGGCCACGATCGGCGATTTTAATTTCGTCTTTAATTACAGGAGTGAAAAGAAACGCTCGCTCGAGGACATTCCAGCCTGGGCTCGGCGGGGCAAGGTGAATTTCTACCGCGCCGGTATCGACTGGCAGCATCTCGACCGCATGTTCGAGATGTTCAAGGAAGCGCACATCAACCTGGTCGCGACCAATGTGCCGGCCGACACTTCGAGTGAAGAGTATCGACGTATCAAGGCCTTCATCGATCGTTGCCACGCAAACAACATCCGCGTGACCGCGTTCAATTCTTTGGGGGGCATTGGAGTGCGCGAATTGCTCATGCACCCGGAGAGACAAAGCTGGATCAGCCGTGACGAATACGGCAACATGCGCTGGCGTGCCCCCAACAATACCTTCGCGGCTGACTTGCAGAATGAGGAATACCGCCGCAACGCCCTGCAGCATGCCGCGGTCACGATCGATGCAGGCGTCGATGAACTGTACTACGACTGGTCAATCGGGGGGACCGGCGACGTGATCCAGTTCCTCGACGACGTTCGTCAAGTCGCGTCCAGCAAAGGCAGGAACGTATCGATATTCGGCAACTGCAAAGGCAACATCCTGGTGGATGAGATTGCGGATCTTACCAAGACCGAGGGCACGAGCGAAGCAGGGGTATGGGACGGGAAGTGGGTACACAACATCGCGCAAGCGCGCTTCTATTACGCTTCCGGCTATGGCGTGAAGTCGTATGAGAGCAAGTACGAAGGGGCCGATCCGGGCGTTCCGAATCCCGGGGCGCGCGACATCCGTGACGGCATGAAAGCCGGCTGGAGAAAGCCGATTGCTGAGGCCTCAGCATTTCAGTCGCACTTCGCCATCGCAGAGGCCGGCCAGAAACTCCTGCACGGCTGGATCATGCAGGACGACCCCGTCGCGATTCAGACATGGGGAGACATCAAGCGTTACTTCACTTTCCTGTCCGATCACCAGGATCTCTATACTGATGTCGCCTGCTTGAGCAAGATCGGCGTGATCTCACCGCCTCACATTCCGAGCTTCGAAGTCTCGCTGAAACGCGACAATCTTTACAATGCGCTGGCTGAAAGCAACGTGATGTACGACGTCGTTCTGCTGCACCGTTTGAGTCCTGAACTGCTTTCGCCTTACAAAATGATCATCATTCCCAACATTCCATGGATGGATGCCGGACAAATTGCGGCGATCAGCGCTTATAAGAACGCCGGAGGCAAGGTGTACACGATCGGAAGCAGTCCGGAACTGCAAGACCTTGCCGACGAGCGGTCGCCGGCAGCGATGCTGGAGGAAGCACGCAGTGAGGCAGGCCGTCGCGACCTGCTGACCAGGATCGAGAAATTGTCGGGCGAGCAGATCATTGCGGTGCCCGGAGTTGATCACGTCGCCGCCAACGTGGTGAAGAAGACAGACAGCGGCCGGGTGATCCTGCACTTCGTAAACTACGACAAGCCGCTCAAGAATGTACACGTCAGGCTGAACCTGGCCGGTTTTGTGAAGGAGATAGACGGTAAGCGGATCCAGCTGTTCTCTCCGGACGGTGGCGCAAAAGACTTGAAGGTCGCCTCCGTGCGCGGGCTACAGATCGAACTGGTGCTGCCGGAACTTGATGTTTACGACGTCGTAGCTATCAATTAGTGGTGGCGCGAGTTGGCTGCAACCGTTCGGATTACATAGACGCTCAGTCAGCGTGCGAGGGCCGCGAAAATCTTTCCGAGCATGTGTGTCTTCGACTGGCCCATTTGGGACAACAACTATTCGCGTTGTCAGGCATCCAACCTCAGCAGCTCTGATTGTAGGAGCCATGCGATAGGGTGCCACGTGACACTCGCAGCGGGTACGCGACTTGGCCCATACGAAATCGTAGCCCCTGCAGGCGCAGGCGGCATGGGGGAGGTGTACCGCGCCCGCGATACACGCCTCGATCGCATCGTAGCGATCAAGGTGCTGCCCACGCACCTGTCCCGCGACAATGACCTGAAACAGAGGTTTGAACGAGAAGCGCGGGCGATATCGTCGCTTAACCATCCGCACATCTGCCAGCTGTACGACGTCGGTTCCCAGGACGGAACCGACTTCCTCGTCATGGAATTCGTCGACGGTCACACGCTGGCTCAACGGCTACAAAAAGGCCCGCTGCCAATCGGTGAAGTCCTGAAGATCGGCACCGAAGTCGCGGAAGCTCTCGAGAAGGCACACCAGCACGGCATCGCGCACCGCGATCTCAAGCCCGGTAACGTAATGCTCACGAAGGCGGGTGCCAAACTCATGGATTTTGGACTCGCCAAACCGGTCGGGCCGGCACAGTTATCGGCCCGTGCGAACGGTCCGACTACGCCTTCAACGCCGACGGTGAGTATCGCGTCTTTGAGCGCACCAGCGGCGGCCGCTCCCACGCAGGCAGGCATGGTCGTCGGCACGTTTCAGTACATGGCGCCGGAGGTGCTGCAAGGTAGTGCTGCGGATGCGCGCAGCGACATCTTCAGCTTCGGTTGCATGCTGTACGAGATGATCACGGCGCGACCCGCATTCAAAGGCAAGTCGCAGATCAGCGTGCTGGCAGCGATCCTTGAACATGAACCTGAACCGATCGCGACGTTTCAGCCATCCAGTCCGCACGCCTTAGAGGTCGTGCTGCACAACTGTCTCGAGAAAGATCCCGACCAGCGTATCCAAACGGCGCACGACCTCGGCTTACAGTTGAAACTTGTGACGGAGGCCGCTGGTACTGATGCGAATGCACGCCGCAGCCCTGTAGGAACACGTTGGCTGCCCGTTGCTGTGGCCTGCGTGTTGCTGCTTGTTACTGCAGCCTTGTGGTTGTTGAAGCCAAAGGTCGTGCAACCCGAGCAGCGCGTGCTGGAGGTCGCCATTGCGCCCCCGCTCGGCATCAGCATGTCTTCTCTTTCGGCCCCAGCCATCTCGCCTGATGCCAGTGCGGTCGTCTTTGTGGGAAGAACACAAGACGGAGCCGAGGCGCTGTATCTGCGTAGACTGGACTCGCCTGTCGCTCGAAAGCTGGAGGGCACCGAACTGGCGACGTACCCCTTTTGGTCGCCGAATTCCGGATCGGTCGGCTTCTTCGCTGCGGGACAGCTGAAACGGGTAGACGTTTCCAGCGGTGTGGTGCAGGTGATCGCGCCGGCAGCAGACGGACGTGGCGGGACATGGAACAAAGACGACGTAATCATCTACTCTGCACATGCTGGTTCGCCTCTACTGCGTGTAAGTGCATTCGGCGGACAGCCCCAGCCACTTACAGAACTCAATGGACATCAAAGCCACCGCTGGCCGTCTTTTCTGCCAGATGGACGTCACTTCGTATACACGGCACAAGCTGGGTCAGCTCCGGGTGGCCTCTTCCTCGCCTCACTCGACGGTGCACGCGGGCATCTGCTGACGCATGATGTGGTCAATGCGCGTGCCGAGGACCAGTACCTGCTGTTTGGCCGTGGTGCGAGCGTCCTTGCTGCAAAGCTCGATGTGAAAACGGCTAGACTGGACCCGGAAAACACACTCGTGGTCGACCGCGTGCGTTCCATACCAGATCGTAACCTGGGTGCTTTCTCCACGGCTGACAATGGCACCCTAGCCTACGCGTCAGGAG
>JAEZPW010000009.1 GCA_023441255.1 Acidobacteriota bacterium | reverse complement strand
CGCGGTCTCCAGTGCCTCGCGGGTGGCAACACGCTCGAAGATCAGCTCATAACCCGCGCGCGTGAGATGGCGACGCAACAACAGGCTATCATCTTCGGAATCTTCGATGTTCAGGAGGCGCAGTTGTTTCATCACGAGATCGCCCACAGCCGATCACATTTTCTGGAACTGCAGATAACAACATCATACCTGAGTTCCTGCAGATTGGTATCGGGGAAACTTCCGAAATACCTTAGTACCGGGCGTAATCAGTGTTGAGTGACTTCGGGCAACCAAAAGCCATGTCGCCTTCGTCCGACCAGTCGTCATACGCTCTGGATGGAATGATGAGCCTGTTTACGAAGTCTGTTGTTTTGTACGTCGCCGTATTAGCCTTGTCCAGCCTGGCGCCCGCGCAGTGGAGACAACTGCCAGAAACCGGATCTCCAAGCCGTAACCTGCCAGACCGGACAAAGTTGTCGGGAATGTCGGGGATGGGCCCGGAACTCGAGGTATCGCTCGTCGATGCTGACAGGAACGCCGAGAACAAGCGGGCCGTGGTGCGAATCGAGGTTTGGGGCGTGGAACTCGTCCAGCCCCAACCGAACGAGCAACCAAACCTGACGAAGTCTTACGTTACCTATCAACTAGACGACGGCGAACCGGTGAAAACCGCCGAAGAAGAGCATGCGTTCGAGAACATCTCCCCGGGTTATCACCACGTGTATGTGCAGTTGGCCTACCTTAGCGGAGAACCCAGGGGCGCAAGATTGACAGTGACTGTGCACGTGCCGAAATGAAGCTTCGGCCTCACGCCAGCAGCAGCGGAGCGAAAAGCATCGCTTCCTGCACTGCGAATCCAGCAACCCGCATCTAAGATCAAGAGCGGCGCTGATCGTCTAGTCTCATGCTGGAGATGCTATGAACTCAACCAGATCTTATGTGCTGGCCGTCATCATGGCGGTGTGTCTTGTTAACACGCCATACGCCGCCCAGGTGCCGCAGGGCAACGACAACAAAACGAATTCGGAAAGCGCGCGAGTCACCGAGGGACCGACGATCGAATACGCGGACGACCAGTTCGCTGTGGTTTCGTGGACGACCGACATACCGACTGACTCCCGCGTGTACTACGGCAACGATCCGGCCAACCTGACCCGCGTTGCCGAAGGCGCGGCGAACACGACCGTGCACCGCGTGCATCTTTCGAGCCTTGCGCCGACGGCCAAGTATTACTTCGAAGTCGACAATGGCCAGGGTGCAAACGGTTCTGGTCCGATCCAGTTTTTCGAAACGGTTGCTGCGGGCGCGCCGCCAATCCGGAACCAGCGTCCCGCGCAAATGGCCCGGGCTGTGCCACAAGGGCCTGTCATAACGAAGGGGCCCAGCATTCAATATTCGGATGACCGATCTGCGGTTATCACATGGACGACCGATAAGCCCGCTCCGAACGTGGTGTACTATGGCACGTCACCCCGCAGTCTGAGCCAGACGGCAGAGGGCCGTGAAGCCAGCACGTACCACCGCGTGAACCTGCTGAACCTTTCCCCCGAAACTACTTACTTTTTCCAGGTAGAAACAGGTCAGCCGGCGGGCGCACAACTTGCGACCTACAACTTCCGAACGGTCCCGGCGGGTGGCGCACCTCAATATGACCGGGTTGCCGCACAGAATGCGGCGCCGTCCATACCCGTCACGCCTGAGCAACCGGCTACGTCTTCCAGTCCGGCCCTTCAGCAGCGTCCGCAGGAAATCATTTACAAAGGCGGCCAACTGATCCCGGCAGGAACGGAGCTGAAAGCCAATCTGGACACGGCGCTGTCGAGCAAGACGTCACGCCCGGGAGACAATTTCACCGCGACAGTAACCGAACCTGTGAACGGACAGAGCGGAACTGTTGCGATACCCGCCGGAGCGAAAATCCGTGGACAGGTCAGCAACATCGAACAGGGAAAGGTGCTCTCAAGCGTTCGCGGCAAAGCCAGAATGGACCTTCGGTTCACCGACGTCGTTCTGCCGAACGGGACGACCCTCCCCATTACCGCAACGTTGCTGGGAGTTGGACAAAAGACGGGCGCAAAAGCCGGTGAAGAGGGGCAGGTGACCGACACAACGCAGGGCCGGGAGGTCGCGAAAGACGTGGGGATTGGCGCAGGTCTTGGAACCGTTGCCGGACTTCTCTTCGGCAGCGCGCTGAAGGGACTCGCGATCGGCGCACTTGCGGGCGGCGGCTACATCCTTGCTACACAAGGACGC
The DNA here is from genome assembly GCA_023441255.1 of Acidobacteriota bacterium. Lineage (GTDB taxonomy): Bacteria > Acidobacteriota > Terriglobia > Terriglobales > Acidobacteriaceae > JAEZPW01. The sequence goes on along the minus strand of JAEZPW010000009.1, from coordinate 11,777 downwards.
GACGTGCAACTTCCGCCCGACTCGCAATTCAATATCCGGCTCGATCACCAGCTCAGCGTGCCTCCGGCGGGCACTAACGTTCGTTCCACGACTAATGAGCAACAGGAGACATCGCCGCAACAGCCAAACCCCTGAAGGAAGATGATAGAAGACATAGAAAGCAGAAAAGGCAGAAGGTCGCTCCTTCTGCCTTTTGCCTTCGTACTTCTGCTTTTACATGAATCCTAGTTTGAGCTTGGCGGCCTCGCTCATTCGATCCGGGGTCCAGGGTGGGTCAAAAACGACATCGACGTTCACTTCGCTGACGGCAGGCAGCATAGCAACCTTGTTGTGAGCGTCGGTTTTCAGGATGTCGCTCATGCCGCAACCCGGCGCTGTCATGGTCATCTTGATATCGACGATGTTCTTGCCGGTACCGTCGTGGCGGATATCGAGACCGTAAATGAGCCCGAGGTCGACGACGTTGACGGGAATCTCAGGGTCATAAACGAGCTTTAACTGCTCCCACACCGCTTCAGGAGAGAAGTCCATGCCCGACACACCGGATGGTGCCTGCACGGGGGTTTCAACGATCGCGTCGGCGTCTTTACCCTCTATGCGCAGCATGTGCCCATCGTCCGTAATCACGGTGTAGTCGCCGCCGAGCGACTGCACGATGCGTACCGACTTGCCCTGCGGCAGAATACCCTTGTACCCGCCTGGCACCTCTACCGCCGCCACGTCTCGCGTTACTGTGATTGGCTGCCCGTATTCCATGATTTGAAGCCTATTCTGTGCTGATTTGCTGGGCGTCGCCTTCCATTGCGGCTTTCATCGCATGCCAGGCCAGGGACGCGCACTTTACACGAACTGGAAATTCGCTTACACCGGAAAACACGGCCAATTTGCCAAGTTCTTCCGGATTGACTTCACCCGTTCCGGTAACCATGCTGTGGAAACGTTCGAAAAGCTGTTCAGCATCCTGCCTGCACTTGCCTTTCAGGACTTGCGTCATCATGGAGGCTGAGGCTTTCGAAAGGGCACAGCCTGAACCCTGAAAGCTCACGTCGCGGAGGGTGTCACCTTGCATATCGAGATAAACGGTGAAGTGGTCGCCGCACAGCGGGTTGAACCCCTCCACCTTGCGATTGGCGTTGGGCATTTCGCGGTAATTCCGCGGCTTCTTGCTGTGTTCCAGAATCAACTCCTGGTACAGCTCGCGAAGTTCCGGCATTAAGCGAAAACCTCCCGAACTTTCCTCAGCGCCCGGACGAGGGCGTCAACCTCTTCATGAGTGTTGTAGAGAGCGAAGGACGCTCGTGCCGTAGCCGGCACGCCAAACCGCTGCATCACAGGCTGCGCGCAGTGGTGTCCGGTACGGATGGCAACGCCTTCCTGATCGACGATGGTGCCAATGTCGTGCGGATGGGCATCGTCCATAACGAACGACAGCACCGATGCCTTTTTCGCGGCGGTGCCAATGATCTTCACGCCGGGAATCTGCTGTACGGCGTCGGTCGCCCGGGCCAGCAAGTCAGCTTCGTGTGCCGCGATGTTCTCCAGTCCGAGATCAGTTACATATCGGATAGCCGAGCCTAACCCAATGCCGCCCGAGATGTTGGGTGTGCCCGCCTCGAACTTCGCCGGCAGCTTGGCGTAAATCGTCTTTTCAAAGGTGACGGAGCGGATCATGTCGCCGCCGCCCTGGTACGGCGGCATTTCCTCCAGCAGTTTCTCCTTGCCGTACAGCACTCCGACGCCGGTGGGACCGTAGAGTTTGTGTCCGCTAAACACGTAAAAATCGGCATCCAGATCGCGCACATCCACGCTCAGGTGGGATATCGCCTGCGCTCCATCCAGCAGTACCGGGACGTTCCACGTGTGAGCCTTGGCAATAATCTCCTTGACCGGATTGATCGTGCCGAGCGCATTTGACATGTGCGAGACGGCTACAAACTTTGTCTTGGGACCGAGCAGCTTGTCGTACTCGTCCATGATCAGTTCGCCGCGATCATTGATCGGGATCACACGCAGTTGCGCGCCTGTCTGTTCGCACACGATCTGCCAGGGAACGATGTTCGAATGGTGCTCCAGGGCGGAGATGATGATTTCATCTCCCTCGCGCAGGTGCTTGCGCCCGTAGCTGTTCGCGACCAGGTTGATGGCCTCGGTGGCGCCGCGTACAAATACGGTCTCTGTGGTGCTGGCGGCGTTTATGAATCGGCGTATTTCCTCGCGCGAGTTCTCGTATTCCTGGGTGGCGCGCTCAGAGAGTGCGTGCACGCCACGATGGATGTTCGAACAATCGGCGCAATAGAAACAGGCCAGCGCATCGATGACAGGGCGCGGCTTCTGCGTGGTTGCGGCGTTGTCGAGATACACGAGAGGCTTGCCGTGAACGAGTTGCTTCAGAATAGGGAAATCCTCGCGGATGCGGTAAACGTCGTACCCACGCGCGATTGCCTCGGTCTGGGCCGAAACCACCTTTGTTACACCTTCCATCGTGATCCGATTCAAAGCACTCATCACTTTCACCCTATAAATTCAGTCATCCTGAGCGAAGCGAAGGACCTGTGCATTTCGCCTGCGCGGCAGGCATGTGCTACCGCTTCGCTCGCTGCGGCAACCACTCGGGCACCATCGTCTCCAGCCACTCGCGCACGACACCCGGTTTCACCCGATCCAGGCACTCGCTGGCAAACGCAAACAGCATCAAGCGGCGTGCGTCGGCATCGGGGATGCCGCGTGACCGCATGTAAAAGAGCGCCTCCTCGTCCATCTGGCCGATGGTTGCGCCGTGCGTGCACTTTACGTCGTCGGCGTAGATCTCGAGTTGTGGCTTGGTATCGATCTGCGCGTCGTTGCTCAACAGCAGGTTGCGATTGGTCTGCTTGGCGTCGGTCTTCTGCGCGTCCTTGTGGACGATGATCCGCCCATGGAACACCCCGCGCGATTGCCCGTCCAGAATGCCGTTATAGAACTGGCGGCTGTTGCAGTGCGGCGACGCGTGCTCCACTTTCATGTAGTTATCCATGTGCTGCCGCCCGTTCGCCATAAAGAGGCCGTTGATGAGACAGTCCGCGCCCTCACCAGCAAGCACCGGATGCACATTGTTCCGCACGAGCGCCCCGCCCACGAGAACCGAGTGCGAATCAACGTTCGCATTGCGCTCCTGATGAATGCTCAGCGTGGAGACATTCAGCGCAGCTTCGTCCTCGCGCTCAACCATAAAGTGAGACAGCACGCTATCGGCACCCGCGACCAGCTCAGTCACCACGTTGCTGAAGAACGCGGTTCTAGCGTTGCCGTCCGCGGCGGCGGGCCCTCTCGCCGACGGCAACGACACATAATCCTCCACGAAGGTCGCCTGGCTCTGCTCCTCCGCGACGAACAGATTTCGCGGATGCGCCATCTGCGCCGTATCGCCGGTGGATACATAAAGTACGTAAACCGGTCTTTCCAGCACGGTCCCGCGCTCCACCAGGACAAATGTTCCGTCCTGAATGAAAGCAGTGTTCAGTGACGTAAACGCATCGCCACGGAAATCCTCGTGCTTTGCCAAATGTTCCTTCACGATCGGGTGCGACGCCGCAATTGCCTCAGCCAGGCTCATTACCACGACACCACGCTGCCCTTCGCCTGGAACAGACAATTCCGGCGCGAACACGCCATTGACAAACACCAGCCGAATCTCGGCCCACGACGGGATCACACGAGCCAGCGTATCGGGATTCACCGACGTCGCACGAGCTAAATCGAAGTCTGCGCTCGTGATCGGCCCCAGGTTGGTGAAGCGCCAATCCTCGTCCTTCAGAGTAGGGAAGCCCAGTTCCCAGAATCGTGCGAATGCTTCGCGCCTGATCTGCTGGAGCCACTGAGGGGCCGTCGCGCGCTTCTCGAACTGCTCGAACGCGTCCAGGTAGCTCTGCAGGCTTTCTTTCGTTTTAATCACGCGCTCAGCTCCTTAGCGTGCGAGGGCGGCTTCTTCTTCCACCCAGCCGTAACCCTTGTCTTCTAATTCGAGCGCAAGCTCCTTACCGCCCGACTTGACGATGCGTCCGCCCGACAGCACATGGACGTAGTCCGGCACGATGTAGTTCAGCAGGCGCTGATAGTGCGTTACCACGATGAAGCTGCGTTCCGGACTGCGCATTGCATTCACGCCGTTGGAGACGACGCGCAGCGCGTCTATGTCCAGGCCGGAATCGGTCTCATCAAGGATGGCGAGTTTGGGTTCGAGCATCATCATCTGCAGGATCTCGTTGCGCTTCTTTTCGCCGCCGCTGAAGCCCTCGTTAACCGCGCGATTCAGAAACCGCTCGTCCATTTCGAGAACCTTCATCTTCTCCTTGTACGCCGGCAGGAAATCCATGGCGTCCACTTCTTCTTCGCCGTGGTACTTGCGAATGGCATTTACCGCAGAGCGGATGAAGTAGGCATTGTTGATGCCCGGCACTTCCACCGGGTACTGGAATGCCATGAACAGTCCTTCGGCAGCCACATCTTCGGGCTTCATTTCCAGAAGGTTTTTGCCGTTGAAGAGCACCTCGCCCTGGGTCACGTTGAACGCCTCACGCCGTGCCAGTACCTGCGCCAGCGTGCTCTTGCCCGATCCATTCGGGCCCATGATGCCGTGAACCTCGCCCGCCCGTACCGTCAGGTCAATACCCTTCAGGATCTCGTGGCCATCTACAGATGCATGCAGGTTCTTAATCTCAAGAATCGCGTCGCTCATTCGTTCTCCAAAAATCGCTATTGGCCTTTGGTTATTGGCTTTTAGTAATGCCAGAAACCGCGCTCTTTGCGTCAGCGGCTGACTACTCGCTTTTACCAACAGCCATAAGCCAAGAGCGCTTTCGCTTTACCCAACACTTCCTTCCAAACTCACACTGAGCAGCTTCTGCGCTTCGACGGCGAATTCCATCGGCAGCTCCTTGAAAACTTGTTTGCAGAAGCCATTGATGATCATGCTTACCGCGTCTTCTTTGCTCAGACCGCGCTGCTGCAGGTAGAAGATCTGGTCGTCGCCGATCTTCGAGGTTGACGCTTCGTGCTCCATCTTCGCCGTCGAGTTCTTCACCTCGATATATGGGAAGGTGTGCGCGCCGCACTTATCGCCCACGAGCAGCGAATCGCACTGGGTGTAATTGCGGGCGTTGTCGGCCCCCTTGCCGATCTTCACCATGCCGCGGTAGGTGTTCTGTCCGAAGCCGGCGCTGATGCCCTTCGACACGATTGTCGAGCGCGTGTTCTTTCCAAGGTGGATCATCTTGGTCCCGGTATCTGCCTGCTGGAAGTGGTTGGTCAGCGCAACCGAGTAGAACTCGCCCACCGAGTTGTCACCCTGCAGAATGCAACTCGGATACTTCCATGTGATGGCCGAACCGGTCTCCACCTGCGTCCAGCTGATCTTCGAATCTCGCCCGGCGCACTTGCCGCGCTTGGTGACGAAGTTATAGATCCCGCCCTTGCCGGTCTTCGGGTCGCCCGGATACCAGTTCTGCACGGTCGAGTACTTGATCTGTGCATTGTCTAGTGCTACGAGTTCCACGACCGCAGCGTGCAACTGGTTCTCATCGCGTACTGGCGCGGTACAGCCTTCGAGATAACTCACGTACGCGCCTTCGTCTGCGATAATCAGAGTGCGTTCGAACTGGCCTGTGTTCTGCGCGTTGATGCGGAAGTACGTCGAGAGTTCGAGCGGGCAACGCACGCCCTTAGGGACGTAAACGAACGAACCGTCCGTAAACACGGCGGAATTCAGGGCCGCGTAAAAGTTGTCGGAGTACGGCACGACCGAGCCGAGATACTTCTGCACCAGTTCAGGATGGTTCTTCACCGCCTCGGAGAAGGAGCAGAAGATGATACCCATGGAGGCGAGTTTGTCCTTGAACGTGGTGGCAACGCTGACGCTATCGAACACCGCGTCCACCGCCACGCCGGCCAAGATCTTCTGTTCGTGCAGCGGAACACCAAGTTTCTCGTAGGTCTTCAACAACTCCGGATCAACTTCGTCCAGTGACTGTTTCAGCTGCTTCTGCTTGGGGGCCGAGTAGTAGATGATGTCCTGGTAGTCGATCGGGTCGATCCTGAGGTTCGCCCACTTGGGCTCGCCCTCTTCTCGGGCCATCTTCGCCCAGTAGCGATATGCCTTGAGACGCCACTCCAGCATGAACTCGCGCTCTTCCTTCTTGGCCGAAATCAGCCGAATGATGTCTTCGTTCAGGCCCTTCGGAGCCTGGTCGGCCTCGATCTGGGTGACGAACCCCCACTTGTATTCCTGGTTTGTAAAATCCTGAATTGCCTTTGTGCTCATTGCTATTGCATTCTCCCGGTCGGCATACGAAGAAGAACCAGTCCGTCAGCACCTTTGCGGGCGAGGTGCAGAGGAGTTACAAGATCGCTGAGTTTTACCTGCTCAAGTGCGTTCCTCATGGCATCGCTGATAACGGCCCAGTTGCTGCGCATAGGACAGAGTCCGAGCAGGTCGCAGTTGCCGTTTTCTGAACTGCACTCGGTCAACCCGATCGGCCCTTCCATAGCCTCAATAATCGACGCAACAGTGGTTTCGCTGGTGGGCTTGGCTAGGGTGTAGCCGCCCTTCACGCCCCGGTGCGAAACGAGCAGTTCGTGCGCGAGAAGGATCTTTAGGATCTTGCTCACGGTAGGCAGCGGCAGGCTTGCCTCGTCAGCCAGGTCGCGCGCGGCACGAGGTTTGTGCCCCGCATCCCGGGCGACGAGAGTCATCAAGAGAATGCCGTAGTCTGTAAGTCTGCTGAGTCGAATCATCGCCTTAGGGCCTTCTTACTTCGTGCCGATATAGTACTTGAACAGTACTATTTTAGGTAGATGTGCAGCTTAAGTCAAAAGTTTCAACAGGTTTGCGGTACGGGCGCAGCGAATGGTTAAAAAACCGTGCCGAAATGCGGAAGTTTCACCTTTTTACATCGTGCAGCGACTTACGTTACACTTCCACGCCGTCAGGATACTCGGGGGAGGTTCTTTGATGAGGAAGGCGGGTTCAGTTGCTTCGATTAGTGTTCTGGTGGTCGCGGCCGCTTTGCTGGTCCAGGTCGGCTGCGGACACCCAACCCAGATGACCGGGATCTCGATTACACCCACGGCAGCGACCGTGATCGGGCGGGGCGCGGGAGCCACCGTGCAATACACGGCTTACGGGACTTTTATACACCCGGCGGAGACGCGCGACGTCACGAAGCAAGTAACGTGGACATCTGCAATCCCCGATGTGGCAACGGTTCAGAACGGGCTGGTTACTTCTGGAATCGGCTGCGGAACCACTATTGTGACCGCCACTGCCAATCGCGATCTGGTGAACAACGGTTCCAGCCAGGGGATCATGGCGGCAACCGCGACCTTCACAGTGGCTGATCCGAATGATCCATTGTGTCCAAAGCCGCCGCAGTAGGGATCAGGAGCGGACCTGCGTCTGGCCGGGCGCCATCTTGAGGAAATCCGTGACTTCGTCGTCTGTCGTTTGTTCGAAGTTTCGGTACCACTGCCCGACGGCGAAAAAATTGTCGGGCACATGAACACAAACGACCTCGTCGGCTTCGGCCCGCATTGAGTCGCAAACGGTGCGTGCGCCCACAGGCACGGCGATGACCAGCTTAGCCGGTCTTAACTGGCGCAAAGCCCGGGCAGCGGCGCGCATGGTCGAACCGGTCGCCAATCCATCGTCGATCAAAATCACGACCTTGCCTGTGACGTTCAGGGACGGACGATCACCCCTGAACGCACGTTCTCTCCGCTCCAGTTCTTCATTCTGTTGACGCGCAATTTCAAAAACCGTTTCCTCCGGAATGCCGAGTTCCTTGATGATCCGGTGGTTCAGCACCCGAGTGCCGCCGCTTGCGATCGCTCCCAACGCCAGTTCCTCCTGACCGGGCGCTCCCAGTTTGCGCACGAGAAAGATGTCAAGGGGCGCTGCGAGGGCATTCGCAACCTGATGCGCAACGGGCACGCCTCCGCGCGGAAGCCCGAGCACGACCACGTCGCTGCGATTCGCATACTCTTTGAGGAGCGTTGCGAGTTCCTGTCCGGCATCGTTACGGTCCCGAAAGGGCAGTGACATAAGTTTGCTATGCCGCAGAGGGTGTGCGGCTGTCCGTGCTCTCTTTCCGCAATTGTTGCGCTTCGGCTGATGCCGCAATAGGTCGGATGAGATCAATGATTACCATCACGACCAAAAGCGAGACCGGCGCCGCCAAGCCCGACACGCCCCACCGTCTATGCGAGTAAACCGCGGCAATGGAGCCGGCGGCGAACGAAGTCCAGAGTCCGGCGTGCAAACTCAAGCCGCGAAACTCGGTCCGGTGCAACGAATCACGTACGAATGCTGCCGGGCTGGAAGTCTTTGACCGTAAGCGATCATAGGCCCAAAAGAAATACTCGGCCACATCCGTTCCGAGATGCGAAAGCATTCCAGTGACGTGCGTCGTCCGGAAACTCAACGGTCCGATTTTTGTGACGGTTTGGTTTTGGATGCCCATGGCAAGAGCGAGTAGCGCAACCAGAAAATTGAAATACCAAAAAGAAGTGCCTTGTATCTCGCCGTTGTGGAGCGCCGGCGCCGCGAAAGGAATGAAGCAGCCGATCAGCACAGCCTCGGTTCCCAGATTGATGGCCGAGAAGGAATTCAGTCCGCGCCGCACGCACGCTTCAGTCGCGATGCCGGCCAGGGCCAAACCTGCCACGAACATCGCGATAGGCCACCCGCGCTGCAGAACGCCGCTCCAGGTTCGGTCGGCCCAGTGCAGGGACACCTGAATGGTATTGCCGGTCATGTTCGAAGTGTAGATGTGCGATAGCAACATCCAGCCGGTCGCGTCGACAAACCCGGCCACCCATGTTGCCCCCAGAGCCACACTGGCCTTTGCAAACCCAGTCAGTGGCTTTTTGTGCCTGGAGATGTAGGCCGACAAATTTGCCGTTCCATTTCCTGTCAAACAGAGGCGTCGGTTACGCGGTTATTTTGATTGATTCCGGCCTTCGCGGTCGGGTTTCTCGCCCGGGTGTTCTGACCACGCAGCTTGCAGTTGGCGTTCGCAAAAGCACGCTTTCTCGAATCCCGGTGCAGTCGTTATAATCCAATGCAGTGGCGTTGGAGTTCGCCCTTAACCGCCTCGCAATAGCATGGCAGATGACTCCTACCAGGTTCTCCACGGTGGGACATCTGCAGTTTCAAATCCCCCAGAGAATCTGACCAAATTGCTGGCGCATCGCGCGTGAAAGGGAACCTGTCTTGGTCAGATACTTTCTCGTAGGTATAGGCGGTTTTCTTGGAGCTATCGCACGGTTTTGGATCGGCGACCTTGTGGCAGCACGCCTTGGCTCCCGTTTTCCTTTCGGCACTCTGCTGGTTAACTGCTCTGGGTGCTTTGCGCTTGGACTAGTGATAGCAGTTCTGGACGGCCGGACGCACTGGAATTCAGGATGGCGTTATCTGGTCCCAATCGGCTTTATCGGCGCTTATACGACGTTTTCCACCTTCGAGATGGAGACGTTCGGGAGCCTGCAGGAGGGTAGGTTCGGGGTGGCCGCGCTCAACATCATCGCCAGCCTTGCGGTGGGATTGGTGGCGGTTTGGCTCGGGATGACGGCAGGGAACATGTTAGCGGCTCCTCAGGGCGCCGCGACGTCTGCAGGGGCACTGGTGGGCAGTGTTGCGGCCTCCCTGGAATCGGCGGCGGACGCGTCTTCAGCCGACTAACGGCGACCTAAGGGAGATTTCAAGCGCGTCAGCCGCGGCTACTCAGGCGTTAGTTGCTTTCGTCACATTGGAGACCTACTCACGAATTTCCACGCGTTCCCTTGCTGGCCTGTGTACTATATCGGCACCACTCGCCGGGTGTCACAGGGGTTTCAATGCGCCTTGCTTTCGCTGTTCTCCTGTTCTTTTCTGTCACCGCTGTTCACTCCACCGCCCAAACGACCACTTACTCCGCACAGACGTCGAACAACACTGCGGCGTGTAGCAGCGCTGGGTCCCCGGCGTACTGTCAGGCCGGGTTCACCGCGATGTCGGACTCCGCAAGCGGCGTATACAATCCGGCACCGGCGAACGTGAGCACCGAGGATATTCACGAGCTCTTCTATACGGGTGCGACTACGCGCATATTCACCTATTTTCAGCCCTGGTTCTGCATGCAGTCCGGCTCAACCGCAACAGGAACTGGAACTCTGTGTAACAAGCACATCCAGGTGGGCTACACCTCGTATAACTCCGCAACCGTCAATGGGCAGCTAAACGACATGTTGCGCCGAGGCTTTGACGGCGTGGTCATCGACTGGTACGCGACGGACCAGAGTGTCGCTCCGAATTACGACAACACGACAAAATTGGTCCGCGACAACCTGGCAGCCCGTTGTTCCGGTCCTCAGAGCTGCCCGATGTATTTTGCGTTGATGGAGGATGAGGGATCTTTCAAGTGGACGACGTGTCCACGCAACAATGGCGTGGACCAGACGCAGTGCCTGACTGACGCAATCAACGCCAATTTGGATTACGCCAACACTACGTACTTTTCTTCTAATGCCTATCTCCGCGTGAACAAGAAAACGATGCAGGTGGATCCTACCGGCCGGCCGGTGGTGCTCTATTTCATCTGCGAGGAGTGCTGGTCGAATCCGACTCCTAACTGGTCGCTAATCTGGGCGCAGGTGCGCGCGCACACAAACTCTTATGGGAGTACAACGCCCCAGCTCTATTTCATATTTCGCAACAGCAATGGATTCACGCATACCGAGACAGATGGCGCTTTTGCCTGGGTGAACTGGTACGGCAGCAATGATCCCTACGGCTTCGTTTATCTCGACAACTACTATGACGTGGCGACCAGTGCCACCCACAACAACCCGAACCTGATCACTTTCGGCGCCGCCTGGAAGGGGTTCGACGAAAACAACGCACCATGGGTCACTGGCGCCGGGCGAACCATTGCGCAGCAATGTGGTAACACCTGGGTTCAGAGTTTCCAGCAGGCTTCTCACAACAACGATTTCAGCTCGGCGTATCAGCTGCCATTCGCAGGCGTCGTGACATGGAACGACTATGAAGAGGGAACCCAGATCGAGACCGGGATCGACAACTGCCTGAGTTTGAGCGCGTCCGTGTCAGGCAGCGTCCTCTCCTGGCAGTTGAACTTCTCCAATGCAAGCGGCAGCGAAAACACGGTCCATCACTACCTCGTGTTCGATTCGACCGACGGGCAAAATGTGACTCAGGTGGCTCGTCTGCTTCCGGGTACACACTCGGTCGACCTGAAGACTGTGTCACTCGTATCCGGGAGCACGCACAAGTTGTACGTCAAGGCCGTTGCGCAGCCATCGATCCAGAACAAAATGTCGAACGCGGTGACGTATACGCCTGCGGTGCCGCTGAGCCTGTCGCTCGGGTTGAGCCCTTCGAGTGTGACCGGAGGGACAAGCGCAAAAGGGACTGTTACTTTGAGTGCGGCGGCCCCGAGTTCTGGGGCGGCGGTTACGCTCAAGAGCAGCAGCACGGTGGCGGTGGTGCCCGCGTCGGTGACTGTATCGGCCGGTAACACGTCTGCGTCCTTCACAATCAAGACCACTCCCGTGGCGACCTCTAGTTCCGCCACAATCACGGCCTCTTACAGCGGTGCATCCAGCAGCACGACGCTCACGGTCAAGGCGCCTGCGGTCAAATCGCTGACCTTGAATCCCACGAGCGTCCGAGGCGGGTATGCGAACTCCATCGGGACGGTTACCCTGACGGGGCCGGCACCGGGCGGGGGTCGCGTGGTCCCTTTGAC
>JAEZPW010000441.1 GCA_023441255.1 Acidobacteriota bacterium | reverse complement strand
CTCCGCTCAGTACTGGAGTTATGCCTGGCAGTCGCTCGGCTTCGCCGACGTGCTTCAGGGCCTCGTCAAGCCAGTGCTTTTCGGGTTCGTCATCGCCAGCGTAGGTTGCTACTACGGGCTCTCGGCCAGGGGCGGCACGCAGGGCGTAGGCCGGGCAACCACCCAGGCCGTCGTGGCGGCATCCGTATTGATACTCGCCGTCGCCCTTGTGCTTACCCGTTTCTTAATGATCGTCGTTCCGGGTAGCCGCTGACCCTATGTCTCAGACCATCGAAATTGCCAGACCCGAACATCCGGAAACGCGCCACAAAGCCATCATCTTCGACGATGTTGCCATCGCGTTCGAAGGCACCCAGGTCCTGAACGGTATCTCCTTCGAACTGCTCCGCGGCCAGACCAAGATCGTCCTCGGCGTTGCGGGTTCCGGCAAGAGCACTATCCTGAAACTCGTTCTCGGACTTATCCGGCCCGATCGTGGCCGTATCTTCGTACTGGGACACGAAGTCACCAGCATGCGCGAAGAGGAACTGTTCGACCTCAGGCGCAACATCGGGATGGTTTTTCAGGAAAGCGCACTGTTTGACTCGCTTACTGTTCGCGACAACGTAGCCTTCCGTTTAAATGAGGAACACGATATTGCCCCGGAGGAGATCGATCACCGTGTGGCCGAAGCGCTTCGCTTCGTAGAACTCGAGCACACGATGGACATGTTCCCTGCGGAACTCTCAGGCGGCATGCGGCGTCGCGTAGCCATTGCGCGTGCCATCATCAACCGGCCGGAAATTCTCCTCTATGACTCCCCAACTGGTGGCCTCGACCCAATCACCTCGACCAAAATCATCGAGTTACTGCTCAAGCAGCGCGATCAGTACCATACCAGCGCCCTGATGGTTACACATCGACTGCCTGACGCCTTCCTGATGGCGACCAACTATTACGACGTCCAGGCAAAAGAAATGCGGCCCCTCAACGGAACCGCACATCCAGGTGCCCCGCACACAGACGTCCATACCGCATTCATGATCTTGCGCGACGGAAAAATCATCTTCGACGGCAACGCCGCCGAACTAACCGCCGCCGCATCCCGCGATGCCTACATCCGGGAATACATCAGCTGACTGCGACTGACCTGGCACCTGGCGTACATCAGCTGACCACGGCGTCGATGCGCCTCTCATCAAAGTCCATGCGTCAAAGTCCATACGTCCCTTATCAAAACGGTTGTCATTCCGAGCGCAGCGAGGAACCCCTACCCGCACCACATTCGCTGTGGCCGTAATAACATTTCCCTCCACTCGGAACTTCTAGTCCGCCGCCGTACTCTGTCGTCTCTGCTTTTCCCGCTGCTCTATGAAATTCGCGATGTTCGCCTGCATTTTCCGCAATCGCTCACGTCCTCCCGGCGTTGTGTTCACGACCTGTTCAATGCTCCTGAATATCTCGGGCGTCTGAAAATGCTCCCGCATCTTGAACAGGAAGGGTTCAAGTTTTGCGAACATAAAATACATTTCTCCGTTGCTGTCATGGAACAGCACGGGGTTGAGCGCTCCGCGCGCCGCAAACGAGGCCGCCATTTCCCAGTATCCCGTCACCATCCGCAGATAAAGGTTCTCCTGCGATCCGTAGGCGCTGAATATCGCAAGCACCTCGTCCCACTTGGTCGGCCAGAATTCCGACTCGACCCAACGCCGTGCTTTGCGCAACTCCGGTTCGCGTCGCAGGTCAAAGAGTTGAAGAATGATCTGAGCATCCTGGGTCGTTGCTGCCGTGTCCGCCATCTCGTCCTCCATTCACTGACAAGCCGCGGATGTTACCACAATGACAACTCCGACTGGAGGAAAGGAAATGGATCGTAGTTGGTTCGCGAGCCTATGCTGAGTACGCCAGCTTGTATTAGTCCCCGATGGCCATCGCCGGCTCGAGCACCGGATCTGGGCTCTCCATCCGGCCTCCATCCAAGACCAGTGCCGGATAGTCTTGCGGCCGTCGGTCGGCCACAATCTCAAGGGACCCGCCTTCGAGATGGAAAACAACGTCGCAGTGGTCGAGCGTGCTCGTGCGATGCGCAACGACGAAAGTCGTCCGGCCGGCCATCAGCGCCTCCGTGGCCGCAACCACCTCCGCCTCGGTGTGGCAGTCCAGTGCGCTGGTCGGCTCGTCCATGATCAAAATGGGCGCATTCTTCAGGAATGCGCGCGCCAGTGAGATCCTCTGGCTTTCGCCGCCCGAAAGCGTCGCCCCCCGCTGCCCCACCTTCGTGCTGTAGCCCTCGGGCAGTTGTGTGATGAAATCATGAGCTCGCGCCGCCTTCGCCGCAGCGATGATTTCTTTCATGCTGGCCCCAGGCTTCGCATAAGCAATATTCTCGGCGATTGTCGTCGAGAACAGTACTGGTTCCTGCAGCACGATCGCATACTGGTCGCGGACCGAAGACACCTTGAAATCGCGAAGGTCCGTGCCGTCCAGCAGGATGGCCCCGTGACCGGGATCGTACATGCGCGTCAGAAGCGTAAGGATTGTGCTCTTGCCCGCTCCGCTCGCCCCCGTTATCCCTGCATGTGTACCGGGAGAGATTCCCATGTTCACGTTCTGCAGCACAGGTTTGCCGGACTCATAGCTGAACGAAACGTTTCGGAACTCGATGCCGCCCTTGATGTCCCGCGCCGACCTGGCGTTCGGACGCTCCACCACATCAGGCGCCTCATCCAGCAGCGCAAATGCCCGCCCAAGGCTCACAACAGCCGATTGGGATTCGACTAGTTTCCCGCTCATTGTGCTCAGTGGCTCATACAACTTGGCCACGTACGACATGAGAAGCAACAGCGACCCGACGGTCAACAAGCCGGCTCGCACATGTCTTGCGCCCAGGAACAATGCCGCCGCGCTCGCGCTTGCAACCGTCATCCCGACCAGAACGTAGTAACTGGCCTGCATCATGCTGAGCCGCAGTTGCCCTCGCATGTACTCGCCTGACTGGTTCACGAACCGGCCGTGCTCGCGGTTTTCCTGTCCAAACGCTTTCACCACGCGCACTGAACTCAGGACCTCCTGGATCACTCCCATTGCCAGGCTGTCGCGCTCGCGCACGTCAGACCATTCCGTCCGCAGACGCTTGCTGTACCTGCGGCTTATCAGGAAAAGAACCGGCGCTATGCCCAGCGCCACCATCGCGATCTGCACGTCGATCTTTGCCGCCACGTAGATCATCCCGATCAGCGTCAACACAGCATTCATCAACGGCAGAAAACCGTTCATCGCCAGATCGCGAACGGCCGGAGCATCGAACTGTATCCGGTATGCCGGGTCGCTCGCGCCCTTGGTGTCATGGAACGACAGCGACAGCCGCTGCGCGTGCGCGAACATTTGCGAGCGAAAACTCAGGATGATCTTTTCACCCGTATAAGTTCGCAGCAGCCAGTTGCAGAACCCAAGGCCGTGCTGCACGAGGTACACGGTCACCAGAAACGCAGCGGCAAAAGCGAGCGGCGCCATGTCCCAGCGCATCCACGACTCCGGCAGGAACCGTGACGCCATCCTCCTCGCGGAAGCATTCCCCGTCAGATCGTCTACCGCAAGTTTCAGTGGTAGGGGGAGCAACAACGCCAGCGGTATGGTCAAAAGATCGAGCAGCGAGATCAGGACTAGCAGTCCCGAAAACGGTCTTACGTGGCGCGCAAACCTGCGCATGATGGCAGACGTGCTGCCTTTAGGCTCCCCGCTGGACATATCGATTGTGCTAGTTGCTGGGCACTAGCATGGCACGTGGGGAATGCTGAAACTGTAGGAGTCACGCCTTATGCATGCCTTAGAAAGAACTGAGGGGCCTGCTCTCGGCCCCTCTTTGGTAACTCAGTTGAAACGAACTACTTACGTTACTACGCAACCACGTTTGATCCCGCCGGCTTCTTCGTCGCAGGCGCGGCGGCTTCCCCTTTGTCGCGGTCAGGATCAGGTCGCTTGTAATCGCATTCCGGACACGCAATCACCGGTCCCTCTTTCAGCGTTTTCTGCACTAGATATTCGCTGTCGCCGTTCGGGCATTTTTCCGGGACTGGTCGATTCGCCGAAGTGAACTTGCACTTCGGGTAATTGGTACAACCGAAGAACGTTGTGCCTCTCCTGCGAGCCTTCTTCTCAACCAGTTCGCCACTCTTGCACTCCGGGCACTTCATCCCGATGAAGTTCTGCTTCACCCACTTGCAGTCAGGATAACCGCTGCACGAAACGAACTCCCCGTAACGCCCATGCCGCAGCACCAGATTGCGTCCACATTGCGGGCAGGTCTCTTCCAGTGGGATGTCCGGCACTTTCTTCTGCTGATCCAAACGCCTTGTCGTCTTGCATTCCGGATATCCGGTACACGCCATGAACTGACCGAAGCGGCCTCTCTTCAACACCATCGGACGCCCGCAGTTCTCGCAATACTCCTCTTCCTGCGTCTCCTGCATCTCGGCGTTGTCCAGGTCAGGCAGATCGATCGGATTTTCCTTTGTGAACGTGCAGGAGTTCGGGTCCTTCTTGTCGTACGCGCTGCACGCGTAGAACGACCCGTGCTTGCCCCACTTGATCACCAGCGGCGACCCGCAGCGCTCGCATTTTTCGTCCGTCGCCTTTTCCATGCGCTTGATGTTTTCCATGTGCTTGCGCGCATAGTCCAGGTCCTTCTCGAACTTCTGGTAGAACTCCCTCAGCGCATCCGTCCACTTCTCAGTTCCGTCTTCAATGTCGTCGAGTTCTTCTTCCAGTCGCGCCGTATATTGCGGATCGAAGATATCCTTGAAATTCGCAACCAACTGATCAGTAACGACGAACCCGATCTCTGTGGGCGCAAATTTCCCGCCGACCTTCTGCACGTACTGCCTCTCCTGGATGGTGCTCAGGATCGTCGCATACGTCGACGGCCTGCCGATCCCGCGCTCTTCCAGTTCCTTCACCAGCGACGCTTCGTTGTAACGCGGCGGTGGCTCCGTGAAGTGCTGTTCCGGCTTCAGTTCCTTCAGCTTGAGCGTCTGTCCGGCCTCAAGCGGCGGAAGCTTGTGTTTCAGCGCTTCGTCTTCCTCGTCCTTACCGTCCTTCGACTCCTCGTAAACCTTCAGGAAACCGTCAAACTTCAACACCGATCCGGTCACACGGAACGGGAACGCTTCTCCCTGCTTCGGCTGTGCGTCGATATCCACCGTCGTCTGATCGAACACCGCCGGCGTCATCTGCGACGCGACAAACCGCTGCCAGATCAGCTTGTAAACCTTGTACTCATCTTCCTGCAGGTATCTCTTCACGGCTTCGGGGTTGCGAGTCGCCGACGTCGGACGGATCGCTTCGTGCGCTTCCTGCGCCCCCTTCTGCTTCGACTTGTAGAAATTCGCCTGTTCCGGCAGATACTGATTGCCGTACTCCCGCCCGATCATTTCGCGCACTTCTGTCAGCGCCTCGTTGCTCACGCGCGTCGAATCGGTACGCATGTACGTGATCAGACCGACTGTTCCTTCATCCCCGAGATCTACGCCTTCGTACAACCGCTGCGCGATCATCATGGCGCGCTTCACGCTGAACCGCAGTTTGCGCGACGCGTCCTGCTGGAATTTCGACGTAGTGAACGGAGCCGAAGCGTTGCGCCGCCTCTCCTTCTTTTCGACGGACCGCACGGTCCAAGCGGCATCCTTCAGCAGCGCCTCAATGCGCTTCGCTTCCTGCTCGTTCGGAACCACATTCTTTTCCGGGTTGGCTCCGACCAGCTTCGCATCGAACGAAGGCGCCTTGGCCGCCGCAAGGTGCGCGTCCATCGTCCAATACTCGGTCTTCTCGAACGCCTTGATCTCGCGCTCGCGTTCAACGATCAGGCGCAACGCCACTGTCTGAACGCGCCCCGCTGAAAGCCCTCGCCGCACTTTGTCCCACAGCAACGGCGAGACCTGGTAACCCACCAGGCGATCCAGCACGCGCCGTGTCTGCTGCGCGTCAACAAGATTGCGGTCGATCTCGCGAGGGTGCTGGAAGGCGTCCTGCACGGCCCGCTTCGTAATCTCGTTGAACGTCACCCGGTGGATGACTCTCCCGTCCGCACCCTTCCTCTTGCGCGGCGCTCCGTCCCCCTTGAGTTCTTCCTCAAGATGAGCAGCGATCGCCTCGCCCTCGCGGTCCGGGTCAGGCGCCAGGTAGATAGAATCCACCGACTTCGCGAGCTTCTTCAGCTTCGCGATAACCTTTTCTTTACCGGGGATGACCACCAGGTCGGTCGAGAAGTCGTTGTTGATGTCGACTCCGAGTGTGCTCTTCGGCAGGTCTTTAACATGCCCGAGCGACGCCTCGACCTCATAGTCCTTGCCGAGATATTTCTGAATCGTCTTCGCCTTCGCCGGCGATTCAACGATGACTAAACCTTTTGCCAATGTACGTACCCTAAGTGCGAACGTTCTGCGTATCGCTGATTGTTATACGAAAGGTGAAACTAGCACGAATGACAGAAAATCGCTAATGGCTCTCGGCTGAGGGCTGTGGGTAGCCACTTCCGCCACTCTGCAATTTCACCTTTTGCTGCAATGACATCAGCATCTTCCGGATACTCGTCACCTCTGAAAGCAACGTCTCAAAATCCTTGTCAAGAAGGAAGCCAAGGTCACGCGATAGTAGAAGATGGTAGTCGAGTTCCGTACTTGATCCGATTGCAATTTGGACGAAGCGACCGAAATCGGCGGCGGACGCCCGCCCACACCGTTCTGCAAGGTTCGCCCCAATCGAAGCACTCGCACGCCGCATCTGGCTCGTCAATCCATACATCTCTTGTTTCGGGAATCGCTCAGTGACTCTATAGATCGAAACCGTCATCGCATGTGCCTGCTGCCAAACCCGCAACTGCCGGTAATCTCTCATGTCTCCTCACACTAACCACTGGCGTCAAACTCATAGCTGATAGCCCACAGCCAACAGCGCTTTCTAGAACGTCCTCACATAATTCTTCCCCGGCAATTGCCTGATCTTTCCAGCGAGTTCCAGTTCAAACAGCACTGTGAAAATCTCCGACGACGACACGGCCGGCTCCAATTTCTCGATGAGGTCGTCGATCTGGGTGGCTTCATCCGCTTTGATGAGTGCGAGCACCTTACGCTCGTGCGGCGAGAGTGAGTTGCCGTCAAACAGTGATGCCGTCGCAGGCTGTGCCGTTGCGCTGGTCTCCGCCGGCGTAAGTTGCGCTTTTATGTTCGTAGGCAGTTCCTCCCATACGTCATCCCACGTGGCGACCAGCTTAGCGCCCTGTTTTATCAACGTGTTGGGAGTCCATGAGAGCTTGTTCGTTACGTTGCCGGGAACCGCGAACATGTCCCGGTTCTGCTCCAGCGCGCATCTCGAGGTGATCCTCGTTCCGCTGTACTCTCCGGCCTCCACCACGAGCACGCCGATCGACAATCCGCTGATGATCCGGTTCCTGATGGGAAAGTTCTGTGGGGCGGCAAAAGTGCCCACGGCGAATTCTGAGACGATGGCGCCGCCCGTCACTAGTATCTGATCGGACAGCTTTTGATTCTCTCGGGGATAGATCACGTCAACGCCGGTGCCGAGTACCGCCACCGTCCTACCCCGTCCGGCTATGCACCCCCGGTGAGAGGCGGTATCAACCCCGCGCGCGAGGCCACTAAATATGATGAGCCCGCGTGCCGCAAGGTCGCAGGCCAGCCGCTCTGCCATCCCTTGGCCATAAGGCGTCGGGTGCCGGGTACCCACAACCGCTATTCCCGGCGCATTCAGCACATCCACGTCGCCGCGAACGTATAAAGCCGTCGGCGGATCATATATCTCCCGTAGTTGCTTGGGATAGATCGCATCGTCAAGGGTGACCACCTGCGCCCCCACGGCCGTCGCCCGCACCAATTCGTCTTCCGCCGCCTCTTGCGACTTCCCCAATGCGAGCGCCTGCGCCGACTGCGCCTGCAACCCTGCTGCTTCAAGTTCCGTCAGCGACGTATCGAAAACCGCATCGATTCCGCCGAAATGCGCCACAAGCTTCCTGCATCGGGTGGGTCCCAAACCCGGCGTCAGCGCTAACGCCAGCCATTGCAATGCCCGCGAACCGGTACGCGGTTCCCTGTTCTGTTTCGCCTTTTGTGCCGTCAATGCACCCTGCCCGTCCATCGTCGTCCCCGCTGCTGGATTGACTGCTTTCGCGGTTAGCATATCGGCGACAACGGGCAGCTCTTTGCGGTTTGTTAAAATGTTCCGTTTTCGTAACATGAGAAACCTTCGCATCGCCGCTATTTCCTTCTTGAATACTGCCCCGCTCATGTGGGAGTTCGAGCACGGCTCCGCCGCAGCCGATTTCGACATCTCTTACACAGTTCCTTCCGTCTGCGCCGACGCCCTTCGCGACGGCGCCTCGGACATCGGCATCATCCCCGCGGCAGCTTTCGCCGCTATTCCCGACCTCGTGATCCTTCCTGACGTCGCGATCGCAGCTAACGGTCCCGTGCGATCCATTCTGCTGGTCAGCAAGGTGCCCCTCGAGCAGATCCGGACCGTCGCTGCAGACACCTCGTCCCGAACATCTGTCGCCCTCTTGCGCGTCCTCTTTCAGCGATTCTGGGGTGGCAGTCGCCAGTTCAAGCCCATGCCTCCCGACCTTGACTCCATGCTGGCCTGCTGCGACGCCGCCATGCTCATCGGTGATGCGGCCCTGGTGGTCGACCGCTCGCGCTACCTGACCTGGGATCTGGCCGAGGAGTGGAAGCGCTTCACCGGCAAACCTTTCGTATTCGCCTTCTGGGCCGTCCGGCTCGCGGCGCTTTCACACCTGCGCCCCGGACTGGATCTTGGCCGGCTATTCGCGACTTCGCGCGACAACGGACTCACCCCGCGTTCGGTGTCGCAGATTGCCCGTGACTGGTCGCCACGTATTGGGCTTTCTGAACCTGAAATTGTCTCGTACCTGACCAGGAACATCGATTATGGGCTGACACCAGCCAACATCGAGGGCTTGCAGCTCTTCTACGATTTCGCAAGCGAATGTGGCGCAATCCCGTGCAATCCCAACCTCCGTTTCCTCGGTGCTCAACCCCTTATGGCCTCGCTCGGCTGCTGAGTACACCGGAATTCGTGAGTACTGGGCTTGAGAACCGTCCTTAACACCCAGTAATTGCGTCTAAACGGGTTGGCTATGCACTCACTTCTCGCCCTCTTCGTCTCATCCACGGCCGGGAACTTCTCCATTTGGAAGTGGATCCACAGGTTTGGCGGCCCGGGCTTGGTTGCGCTCGGAATCATCGACAACTCGTTTATACCTGTCCCGGGTTCCGTGGACGCCTTCACAATCATCTTGTCCTCTCACAAACGTGAGTGGTGGGCCTACTACGGCTTGATGGCCACCATCGGCGCTGTTATCGGGGGTTATCTCACGTACCGGATCGCCAGCAAAGGCGGGCAAGAGACCCTCGAAAAGAAATTCGGCAAGAAAAGAGCCGAAGGAGTGTACAGGCGGTTTGAGAAGCACGGCTTCTTCTGGGTAGTGCTCGGTTCGGTTCTGCCGCCCCCATTTCCTATTGTTCCCTTTCTAATGGCCGCAGGAGCTCTGCAATATCCCAAGAAGAAGTTTCTTATAGCCCTTTCGACCGGACGTAGCGTGCGCTTCTTCGGTCTCGCCTACATTGGCCATATCTATGGAAGGGCCATCATCGGCTTCTTCTCGCAGTACTATCGCCCCGCGCTCTATGCTGTCATCGCGATCGCAGTTCTCGCCGGAGTTGGTGCGCTGGTCTACTTCAAGTGGTATCGCCCCCGGCACTCCGGCGCTAAATCGGACAAGTCCGAAGCGCGTCAACACAAGGAGAAGGAGAAGGTAGCCTGAGACGCTCACAACTGGCTCGCTTCTCGACCAGCGGCAACAGAGACGCTACTCGGGCTTTTCGTTACAATGGACCATTGATACGTCAATGACTCTCACCAACGCCCAAGCGCTCGATCTTTTCCGTTCTGATGATCTTGTCGGCATCGGCATGGAAGCCGACGCGGTTCGCCGCCGTCTCCATCCCGATGGCATCGTCACCTACATCATTGACCGCAATATCAATTACACCAACTTTTGCACCGAGTACTGCACCTTCTGCGCCTTCTACCGTCCGTTAAAGGGCCCCAAGGCCAAAGAAGGCTACGTGCTGGATTTTGACGTCATCTACGACAAGATCCGGGAAACCGTGGAGATGGGCGGCACCGGAGTGCTGATGCAGGGCGGCATCCACCCGGACCTCAAGATTGACTGGTTCGAGTCCTTGTTCCTGGGGATCAAGCAGCGTTTCCCGCGTATCCACCTGCATTGCCTGTCAGCAAGTGAAGTGCTTGGCATCGCCGAATACAGCGGCATCTCGCTGGACGACACCATCAAGCGCCTGCGCGATGCCGGACTCGACTCCATCCCCGGCGGCGGTGCCGAGATCCTCGACGACGAAGTACGCGCACGCATCGCCCGCCTCAAGTGCATGACCGACGATTGGCTGGCCGTTCACCGCACGGCACACAAGCTGGGCATGCGTACGACCGCAACCATGATGTTTGGGGTCGGAGAGTCCGTCGCGCATCGGGTCAACCACTTCCAGCGCATTTACGACCTGCAGGAAGAAACCGGCGGATTCACCGCCTTCATCCCCTGGACCTTCCAACCCCACAACACAGCTCTTGGCGGCCGCGGCTGGGACGAAGCAACCTCAGTCGAGTACCTCAAGACGCTCGCCATCTCTCGCATTTTCCTATCGAACTTCCTCAACGTTCAGTCCAGCTGGGTCACCCAGGGACTCAAGGTCTGCCAGATGGGTCTGCGTTTCGGCGGCAACGACGTGGGTTCCGTCATGCTCGAAGAAAACGTCGTCCGCGCCGCCGGAACCTCGAACTGCACCACCGAGGAGGAACTCCGTCGCATCATCCGCGACGCCGGTTTCCGTCCCGTCCAACGCGACACTCTCTACCGCACCTACTTCTTGAACTGACGCGCCAAAGCAAAAGCGCAGCGCCCTCCC
Source organism: Acidobacteriota bacterium (assembly GCA_023441255.1). GTDB lineage: Bacteria > Acidobacteriota > Terriglobia > Terriglobales > Acidobacteriaceae > JAEZPW01. The sequence continues at coordinate 5,006 of JAEZPW010000441.1, read as the reverse complement.
ATGCTCGGGCTGCTGACAGCGCAATTCTCGCGAAGGTCGTTGTTGGGAAGGATGCGTTGTTGTAAGGGACTTGTTAGGAAGGGCACGACTTCGTCAACAACCGAAGCGCCGAATTCCTCCGGCGCTTCGATCGCCAAGCTAGATCGATTTGTGTTCCGATCTCCTCTCCGGAACGGAAGTCGATACTTGCTTTCGTACCAGAACTGATAGGTGCGCAAGTTCCGCCTGCATCAGTGTCAGCGTCGTTCTGGACTGATCGTCTCCGCTGCACCTCTCTGTCAGCAGGTAAACAAGATTTGTCAGCTTCTGTAGAGAATTGTTGACTTCATTGCCCGCGGTGCCCACGCTTCCCGAACCACCGTTGTTTGCGTCATTTACCGACTGGTAGTTTCCCGTCGACTGTTCCGGATTTCGTGGCACCGGAATTGGCGCAACCAGATACTCCAGGGAACTGTAGAAGTCAGGCACCGAAGTGGCTCTCGCATCAAGAGCGTTCGTACTCACTGCAATCTTCTCCTTATACCGAAGGCCCTAAGAGAAGACACGGCAACGGGGCCGATGTCCCGAATTGTGCCGTCTGCAGTTTTCCTAACAAAGTCGTGCGCAGGTGAGTGCCAGCAGACTGGCGCCTCCGCTCCTTGCGAGCACCGTCCCGGCGCGCATCTGCGCGAGCATGGCTAGGTCGGCAATCAGGAGCGCGGCCCACGCTGCAACCATGTGCCCTGAAGCACCCAGGCTCTTACCATGCAACAATGGCGCCCGGGTTGTGAAGAGGGGTGACAGGAACGCAGCCGCGATGCACACCGCCGCCAGCGTCGCAAGTAGGAACTTTGTGCCGCGCCCCATCATTCGGCCTGATAGTGTCACAGGTCAGCGAAACTTTCAATGTGGCTGCTGGCGGAAAGCACTGTTTCATACGCAGGCATGTCGCGCAATCTCCCGGGCATCCAAAACTGCGTCGAACCGCCGTTCTTGGGGTACAATCTCTTTTCCCCTGATTCGGCGAGTTCCGCCGTAAATCTTGTTCCGAGGGTAGAGCCCTGTTCACTTTTGCGCTTGCTCTGTTCGACTTTATCCAGCGCCGCGGCGGCATGAACCAGTGGCTCCAGACCCACGTCTTCGACAAGACCTTTAAGGGCCTTTACGAACTCAATTCGTTCGACCTCTGCCTGCTCATCCCCTACTTCGTTGTCATGGTGATTCTGGCAGGCTACGGCATCCACCGCTACATTCTCGTCTACACCTATTACAAGCACCGCCGGAACAAACGCACCGACCCGCCAGCCTATTTCGCGGAAGACCAGCTGCCCACCGTTACCATCCAGCTCCCTATCTTCAACGAGCAGTTCGTCATCGACCGCCTTGTAGACGCCGTCTGCAAAATCGACTACCCGAAAGACAAACTCGAGATTCAGGTACTCGACGACTCGACCGATGAAACCGTCGATGTCGCCAGCGCAGTTGTCCAGCGCTACGCAGCCCTGGGCTACCCTGTCAGCTATCACCACCGCACGAACCGCCACGGCTTCAAGGCCGGAGCCCTTCAGGCCGGCATGGGGAGTTCCACGGGCGAACTCATCGCCATCTTCGACGCCGACTTCGTTCCTCCCTCTGACTGGTTGCGAAAGGTCGTCCATCACTTTACCGATCCTCAGATCGGCATGGTCCAGACCCGCTGGACCCACATCAACCGCAACTACTCATTCCTCAGCGAAGTCGAAGCTATTCTGCTCGACGGTCATTTCGTTCTCGAACACGGAGCGCGCTCGCGCGCTGGCCTGTTCTTTAATTTCAACGGCACGGCCGGCATGTGGCGCCGCCGTGCCATCGAGGAAGCCGGCGGCTGGGAGCACGACACGCTCACCGAAGACACGGACCTCAGCTATCGCGCCCAGATGAAGGGCTGGAGGTTTGCCTACCTTGAGGATGTGGAGTGTCCCGCCGAACTGCCTGTCGAAATGACCGCCTTCAAAACCCAGCAGGCTCGCTGGGCGAAAGGCCTCATTCAGGTAGGGCTCAAGATACTTCCCAAGGTGATGAAGAACCCTGAAGTTTCCCGCCACCGAAAGTTCGAAGCCTGGTACCACCTCACGGCAAACATCAGTTATCCGCTGATGATCGTCTTGTCCGTCCTTCTCATGCCGGCCATGATCATCCGCTCCTATCAGGGCTGGTTCCAGATGCTGTTCATCGACTTCCCCCTGTTCATGGCGTCGACGTTCTCCATCTCAAGCTTCTACCTGGTTTCCCAGAAGGCGCTCTTCCCCAAAAAGTGGTACCGCACGTTCGCCTATCTGCCCTTCCTCATGGCCCTGGGCATCGGCCTCACCATCACCAATACGAAGGCCGTCCTTGAGGCTCTTGTCGGAAAGCAGACCGCATTCGCGCGCACTCCCAAGTACCGCGTCGTCGCCAAAACCGATAAGCCTATCGCCTCCAAATACCGCAAACGCCTCGGCATCATCCCCTGGATTGAGTTGCTCATCGGCTGCTACTTTGCCTGGACGGTTTACTACGCCATCAGCACCGAGAATTTCTTCACCGTCCCGTTCCTCATTCTGTTCGTCGTCGGCTACTGGTGCACCGGCCTGCTCTCGCTCTTGCAGGGCCGCTTCGAACGCCTCGCATGGCACGGCGAACCGCAGACGGCGAAGCCATACCCCGCTGTGGGGTTCTAGTCGTTCGTGCAGCGCGGATGTGGCGCCCTTGCTGGTGTAGCGCGGGGTCTCTGACCCGGCGTGCCCTGTACAAACAGAAGCTTCGTTGAAAAACTGTCGAGCGCTCAAGAAACCCGGAGACGATCACCTCCGGGTTCCTAAACAACGTTCTTCATTCCACTCGCATATCAGGAGCTGCTCTAGTCATCGTTTCCAAGAGCCTGTTCACATTCTGATCTGTTCACTGTGCACCAACGAAGTGCCTCTTTCGCACTTTGGTTAAGGCGCTGAGCCTCTAGCTTGAACCCTTTTTCGGCACGCGCGGCGCTAGCGGCTTTCAGCTTTTGTATCCCCTGTGGCATTCTCTCTCGATAAATCTGCATGATGACAAAAACAGCGTTGTCGTGTTTTTGAGGATCATCACTGCTTTCGATGACTCGAATCATCGCAGGAATGGCAGGTTGTCCAATGGAAAACAATGCGCCCGTCGCGGGATACATCTCTTCGGCTGACGGCATATGCAAAAAGAAACCGTTCTTCTCCGCTCCGCTGAGAGGACGTTTGTAGTCGAGATAATCGACCAGAACCGGTATCGCTTCCTTTGCCTCTTTTCCTTTGCTCTCTCCGAGTTCCCGTAGTGCAAACTTGATACACGGCCACTCCGGTTCTGAACGACTGTTCGATTGCAAATAGTTTATGAGCTGTACGCGGGTCGATTGGCGCAGCAGGTCACAATCTTGTGCCTTCAAGGATACGTGACTCGAAACTACAGCAATAAGGATGACGAACACCTTAACGTCGTTCATATCGGCTGCCTCGCAAAACTGCTGATTTTCGCCCGGGTTCGTGCAGGCGAAATAAGTGGCCCAATCTAACCTCCGCATAACAACTGGGGTCTGACCCGGACTTTGGCCGAAGTGTTTTCTACGACGCCCTGGTAGAGGAAAGACAAGATCGAAAGGAAGCCCGAACTGCTTGTGAGCGCGGACTTAGGTTTAGCACTGGGGGATGACTTCGACCGGCCGGTGAGCTTAGCAGGATTGCGATTATTGCGTCAAACACATTGCGGCTCGTCGAAGCGAGCCGTAACCTCCTCTTTTCCTGCTATCATCCGCATTTCAGTTCCCACGAGGACTCAATGCGCAAACTGCTCGCCGTTCTACTGCTGCTGACCGCCTCGGCCGCTGCCCTCGACCGCCAACCAAATGCCGACTACCGCGCCCGCCGCGTCGCCCTCTCGCAAAAAGCCAAAGGCGGAGTCGTTGTGCTCTTCGCCGCCACGGAGGCCGAAGGCCCCAACGCGCTACACGGCTTCCGCCAGGACAACTATTTCTTCTACCTGTCAGGATGGAATGAACCCGGCGCCGCCCTCGTTATCGCCCCCGAGGTTCCCGCGACCGCCGACCACCCGGCCCGCCATTACGAAGAGATCTTTTTCCTGCCCGCGCACAACGTTTCTCAGGAGCGCTGGACGGGCCCCAAGCTCGGCCCCGAGAACCCGCAAGCGTCACAGATCACCGGGTTCGACCGCGTCGAAGTCCTCGACAAACTCCGCGACGAACTTGTTCGCATCCTCCCCTCGCCTCGCGCTACCGTCTACTCCGATCTTCCGGCCTATGGCGAAACCTCCCCGTCCGCCACGCCGATTTATTGGCTCCAACGAGCTAACACGTTCCCCAATTACGCCAGCCTGCAGGACGCCAAACCCCTGCTCGACGAAATGCGCATGCGCAAGGATGCCGGCGAGATGGAGCGTATCCGTCACGCCACCGATGCATCCGTCGCCGCACATCTTGCAGCCATTCACGCCATAAAGCCCGGCGGCACCGAATTGGGCATCTCCTGGCTGATGCAATACACGTTCGGCCAACGCGGCTGTGAGCGCCCCGCCTACGCTCCCATCGTTGGCTCCGGCTTCAACTCAACCGTCCTGCACTACTCCGAAAACTCGGGACCGATCCGCGACGGCGACCTCGTCGTCATGGACGTGGCCGGCGAATACGCCATGTACGCCTCCGACATCACCCGTACCGTCCCCGCCAATGGCCACTTCACCCCGCGCCAGCGCGAGATCTACAACATCGTCCTCGGCGCCCAGCAGGCCGCCATCGACGCCTACCAGACCGGCAAGTTCGTCCTCAATCCGCGCGCCTCGAATTCTTTGTACAAAGTCGCTTACGACTACATCAACACGCATGGCAAAGACCAGCACGGCCAGCCTCTCGGCAAGTACTTCATCCATGGCCTCAGCCACTACATCGGCCTCGAAGTACACGATCCCGGCAGCACCGATACCCCGGTCGGCCCGGGCATGGTCTTCAGCATCGAACCCGGCATTTACATTCCCGA
>JAEZPW010000431.1 GCA_023441255.1 Acidobacteriota bacterium | reverse complement strand
GAGTCGTTGTTGCTGGGCCTTGCGCCGGGGCGCCAATCTGCGGGCGGCGAATGCACGGAAAAGTGGGCGGCGCCAAAGTCGAACTGCTCTCCGCCACGTCGGTGCACGATGCTGACTCCCTCAGCCTGCGCCAATTTCAGCACGGCGTCGTATCCGCGATCAGTCGCGTTCGGTCCCACCCAAAGCTGAGCAGGATGAAAGATCCTGATGACGGACGGCATGCCGCCGTAGTGGTCGGAGTGGGCGTGCGTGACGACGACGGCGTCGAGCCGGGTGATGCCGCGCGACCACAGGTAAGGCGCGATCACGTCCTGGCCGTAGTCGAACTCGGACTGCCACGGCCCGAGCGGCCCGGCGGCGTCTACCAACAGTGTCTTTCCGTCGGGCGTAATGACCAGCGTGGACTCGGCCTGGCCGACATCGATGGAAGTGATCTCCAGTACTCCAGGACGAAAGTCCGGACGGGGCTGCACGGCAAATATCCAGACGGCGCTCGCCGTAAGCGCCGCGAGAGAAAGCGCGGACCAGAGGCGACTGCGCCTTACCAACACGAGGGCGGCTACGAAAGCTGCGGCTGCGAGGAGAGCAGTGAGAGCGGTCGGAGTGGCGAGCCGGAGGTCGGCCGCGCGCAGTCCGCCGAGTCGATGCACCGTCGCGGTGATGCCTGCGAGCGACCACGACGTGATCAGCACGGGTATGCGGGCCAGTGGCGTCCAGAGGTAAGAGAGCGCGACAGCCGCGACCGAGGCGGGCATGAGCACTCCCGTGAGCGGCACGGCCGCGACATTGGCGGCCAGGCCGACGGTAGTGGCGCGGTGAAAGTACCAGGCCATGGGCAGAGCAAGCGCCACCTGCGATACCGCTGAGACCAGCAGCACTTCGTAGACTGACAATCCTGCTCCGATCACGAACGTGAGCAGGCGGTGCATGAGTCTGGTGCGGAGCGGCGCATTGCTTGCGCCGCGAAAGCCGGCTGGCCAGCGCGGCAGGAAGAACGCCATGCGCGACGAGAGCAGGCGCAGGTCGATGCGGAACTGCGCCAGTCGCGGCGAAAGCGACATGTCGTAAGCGGTGAGGCCGAGCCAGCGCAGTGCGCGGCGCACCGGTTGCGAAGTGCGCTCCATAACGGGAACGGAGATGCCGCCGATCGCCAGCACTGACAGGAACGTGAGTTGAAAGCTGGAGTCGGTGATGGCCGTCGGGTCCATTACGAGCAGCACCAGCGCAGCGGCGCCGATCGCGTTGAGCATGGCGCGGTCGCGGTAGAGCAGGCGGGTGCAGAGATACACGGCCAGCATGACCACGGCGCGCACGATTGGCGCACCCGATTCGGCAAGATAGGCGTACCAGCACGAGAGCAGGATCGTCAGCAGCGTGGCCGCGACCTCGCCACAACGCACGCGCCGCAGCACCCAGAACACGACGAATGCCAGGATGCCGACATTCATGCCGGAGACCACAAGGATGTGATAAATGCCCGTGCGCTGGAAGGCGGTGTTGACGTCGCGCCCGATAAACGAGCGCTCGCCGATTAGCATGGCGTCGAGCAGGCCGGCTTCTTCACTGCTCCATAGGCGGTGAACGCGGCTGAGCACGCTGCGCCGCATGTGGCTGCGCCAGAGTCCGAAACGTGAGCCGCCGTTTCCTGCGAGCGTTTCGATACGGTCAGCACGCACGGAGCCGAGGGCGTAGATGCCGCTTGTCCGCAAATATCCCGCGTAGTCGAACGCACCGGGATTCCCGAAGTTGTGCGGTGGCCGCAGCTTCAGGGTGAACCGCAGCCGCTGGCCGTAGGTGTAGACGCGAGGGAGCGCGCTGTCACCGCCGTCGCTGCCGTCCGAGCTTTCGTCTTCGAGGTCGCGACCGTAGATGGAGAGGCGAATCGCGCCGGCGGGATAGAACGTTTCGCAGTTTGAGGCCGCTTCGGCACACAGGCGCGCGTTTGAATCGTGCGGTATTTCCGGGGTGGAAAGCGCGCGGTGCTCCGTTCGGTGGGACCGCTCGCCATGGTGCTTGGCGCGCTGCTTGGTGCGATGTGATTGTGGCGGCGAAAGCACGGCCGGTGCGCAGACGGGCAATCCGGAGGCGCGCAACAGTTCGGCTGAGTAGACGGCGTTTGCCACGCAAGCGTAGTTGTCGCTGGCGCGCTTGTTGCGAGCGGCATCATGCGAGACCGAAGTCGCCGGTATGCTGCCCTCTTTTTCGCGCAGCGCCGGTTTGGCCTGTGCGTTCGGGCGCTGAACGCTCTCCACCTGAACGTCCAGCGACTGCCGGCGTTGCGCACCGGAGCCGCGCAGAAGACCGTCGTGGACCACGTAGCCGGTGACGACGACTTCGGCTCCGTCGGTCAGCATGGGCCATTCCGGGCCGCGAGGCCCAGCGGCAGTGTGCAGGTGAAGCGACAGCGCGCCGAGCGTGAACAGCGCAGCGAGCGCGCAGGCGAAGGCAGCCCAGGAACGTGCGACGGCGCGGAACATCGCCGTCTTGATTGGCCTGGGAGACGAAGCAGACGCGGCGCGTGCGCGGTGGAACAGCGCGGCAAACGTGAGCGCTGCCAGAATTCCGGCTAGCACGGCAAGCGCGAGGCGTGGCGCAGGCCGCCAGAAATGCTGTCCGGCGAGTATGCCGCCGCAGAAAACCAGGGCTCCCAGCAGCAGCGGACACCGCGTTGCGGATTGTGTGCGTGAAGACACGGAGGTTTGCAGTTCCGCATGTTAGCGGCGAACGCATGCCGTTCCGTGGCGAACACGTTTTTGTTACGAAAATGGAAATTCGGCGGGCGGAACTTTGGGCGCCGGTTTACGAAAGACATTGAACCGCAGAGGACGCGGAGGACGCAGAGGGTAATGCGGCTGCGCCGGCCCCTTCCGTTACAGAAAATCTCTTTCCCGTTGCAATTCTTTACAAATTTCGGCTGCCAATCCAACTTACAATTTGGGCACTGCGGGGCGTTGTCCACAGCGCGCGCACCGAAAGGACCGCTCGCGCAACACGCTTGCGGAGGTGCAACATGGCTTCGTGCCTCTGTGGTTTCTCCGGCGGTATAGTCTGCTCTTCCCGTAGACAGTTCATCCTGGCGATATTCGTGGTGCTGCTCGCGCTGAATGCGCTGGCACAGCAGCCATCGCCGACAGCCAATACGAACCCACAAATGCCATCGACTGCTGCGACACCGGCACAAGGCGCTGCACGCCTGATGGTCCCTGCCGGGACTCACCTGCCAATGGTGCTTACGCATCCGGTCAACAGCAAGGTGATGCATCGCGGCGACCAGGTATATGCCCAGATAACCGCGCCGGTGACCCTCGATACTCGCGTGGTCATTCCTCCGGGGACGTTTGTGCAGGGGCGTATCGAGAAGCTCACGCGAAGGCAGAGTCGCGGCGAGATCCTTCTGCAATCGGTCTCGCTGGTCTTCCCGGACGGATATGTTGCCGAAGTGCAAGGCCCGATTACGATCGAAAGCGGTGAAGGGACGGCTTTCCTGAACCCGAGTGGTGGCAGGAGTGCCGGCGCCATTGCAGCTCCTTTGGCCGGAGTCGGCCTGGGAGCGCTGATCGGCAGCGCAGCGCACACGACGGACACCCACACACTCGGCGACACAACACTGACCTCGAACAGCCCGAAAGGCGTGGCGATCGGCAGTCTGGTGGGCGGCGCGGCCGGGGGCGTTGTATCGGTGGTTCTGCTCATGCGCAGTCGCGATTTCTACATCGACGTGGGCTCGCCGATGGAGATGATCCTGTCGCAGCCATTGGCGGTGCCCGAATAGAAGTGCACATATTGCGAGCGCCGGCTTGAGTCGATGCTCTGTCGGGAGCACTGGAGTCAAAAGCCCCACCGTGCCAAAACCGGGCGGATATGGGGCACTTGGCTCACTCTGGCGGTCGCGTCGGGCGTCAGTTTGTGCCAGAGACTTACGACGACTTCGGGTGTGATAAACTCCCCAGCCATTCGGGGGGTGTGTAAGTCCGTCAGCCTCTTGCGGCCGAGTTCCCCAACGGTGGCCGCAAAATAAACCGCAGCCAATCCTGAAAAAACTTCGCATCAGCGGGAGACGTATGTCCGTCCCGATCCACATTGCGACAGGGCCATGCCGGCTCGCGTGCATTACGGACGCAATGTCGCTGAGCGTGAAAACGTTTCAACCGAAAGCGCGCCCCGACCACCGGGCCGGGCGCGCGATGCAAACTCGACCAGAAGGGGAGTCTCGTGAAGCTGAAGCATTTGATCATCGTCACCTTGTTGGTTTGCCTGCCTGCCGCCTGGGCATTTGGCGGAGATAATCCGTGGCCCAAACCGCAGGTTTCGGTATTCGCGACCGGGTTGAACAATCCTCGTGGATTGACGTTCGGACCGGACAAGGCGTTATACGTCGCCGAAGGAGGAACCGGCGGAACTGAAACCACGACGCCGGCGGATTGTGAGCAGGTGCCGGCACCGATCGGTCCTTACAGTGGCGGTTTTACGGCCAGCATCGCCCGAATTAACCGTCATGGCGAGGTACGGCGGATCGTGACCGGATTGGCGTCCAGCCAAACCTCGATGCAATCCGGAGGCCTGATCAGCGGCGTTGCCGATGTGGCCTTCATCGACCGGCGTCTTTACGCAATCACCGCGGGCGCGGGGTGCTCGCACGGGCTGAAGAACACATTCAACAAAGTCATTCGGGTAAAGCGAAACAGCTCGTGGCATGTGGTCGCGAACCTGAGCGCATTCCTGAAGAGCCATCCGGTCGCCCATCCGGAAGAGGAGGACTTTGAGCCGGATGGAACGTGGTACAGCATGCTGGCTCTTGACGACAAACTGTACGCGGTCGAGCCGAACCACGGTGAGTTGGACCGCATCTCGCCGAGGACCGGCAAGGTGTCACGGGTCGTCGACATTTCGAAGTCGCAAGGGCACATCGTGCCTACGGTCATGACTTCGGTCTTGCGTGATGTCTTGCTGATCTCCAACCTGAATACGTTTCCGATAACCCCGGGTTCCTCTTCGCTGTTCGCCGCCACTCGGGGCGGATTCTTCGTAAAGCTGACCTCGGGGTTTACAACCGTGCTGGGACTCGCCGTACGCGATGGCAAGGTGTATGTGCTCGAAATGTCGAACGCGCCCGGAATGCCCACGCCGGGAAAGGGCGATATCGTGACCATTGACCTTTTCGGCAGAAAGGACACGATCGTCACTGGACTGGACCTGCCGACGGCAATGACGTTTGGCCCCGATGGGGACCTGTACGTCTCCAACAAGGGTTTTGGGTTTCCTGCCGGAAGCGGCGAGATTCTGAGGATAAGTCTGAGTAGTCACGAACATTGAACCGCAGAGGACGCGGAGCATGCAGAGGTGGCTGGGTTTCCCACATCTGCTGAAGGCGGCAGATGTGGGGCACCCGCCACAAACCTGCACGTAGTGTTGCGGTTAGTGATGATGAGTTATCGTTTTTGCGGTTAACGGCCTCAGGCCGCCATCTTCGCAGGGGTCATCACCTGCAGCGGTTGCAGGAACCACGAACTCTCACCCAAGTCACGGATGGCCTTTTCGGCCTCCGCCAGATTCGCCATTACCACAAAGCCGCAATTTCTTGTGACGCTTACTTCCTCGACTGTGCCATATGTTTCGAATACGGATCGCAGGAGAGACTCGTTGCAGTGCACGTCAAGATTGCCGACGAATATACGTACCACGGTGGACCTCCAGACAGGCCGGTGATGAGAACTAAAGGCAACAGCCTCGCTCATTGGGGCGTCCGGCATCTGTGACAGATGTAACAACCGAGTTGCTGGCGCAGATTGCCGTTTTCATTTTGGTCCGGGAACTGAGGGTACTTGCTCTGAGAACGGCGATGCTGCTGATTACGCGCCTGCGGCTCCGATCTGCGATATCCTGTTGCGCTGCACCTGAGCACGCACATGAGCGCAAAGACCTCGCCCACGAACGCAACCGCAAGCTCCATTTCCGCGCACGCCCTGCTGCAATGGGCTGAAGCGCAACGCGCCCGCATCATCGGCGACATACAGAAGCTGGTCGAACTAGAGTCGCCCAGCAGCGACAAGCAGGCCGTGGACCGCTGTGGCGACCACATCCGCCAGCGCTTTGCCGAACTCGGTGGCCAGGTGAAGGTGCACCGTCAGAAGAACTTCGGCGACCAGTTGCAGATCGACTTCGCAAAGTCTGGTGTAGCGCCGGGTCTCAGACCCGGCCGGTCCCGTGGCGGAGCAACGAAGCCCATTCTCCTGCTCGGCCACTACGACACCGTGTGGGACGTGGGCACGCTGGAGAAGATGCCCTTCCGCAACCAGAAGGGACGCCTATGGGGCCCCGGCGTGTTCGACATGAAGGCCGGGATCGCCCTCGCGATGTACGCCATTGAAGGTCTGCGCGAAACCGAGGGCGGACTGCCGCGTTCCGTCACGGTGCTGCTCAATCCCGATGAAGAGGTGGGCAGCGAGGCGTCGCGAAAGGTCACGGAGCAGTTGGCGAAGAAGTCAGCGGCGGTGCTGGTGCTCGAACCCGCGCAGGGACTGGATGGCAAGGTAAAGACGGCGCGCAAGGGCGTCGGGGATTTCGTGGTGAAAGTCACGGGTGTCGCCGCGCACTCCGGCCTCGATTTCGAAAAGGGCCAGAACGCCGTGGTGGAACTCGCGCGCCAGATTGATCGGGTCGCCGAGTTCACCGATCTTGCGCGCGGGCTCACCGTGAGCGCCAACGTGATCCGCGGCGGCACCAAGGGGAACGTGGTTCCGGCCGAGGCGTCGGTCGATGTGGATGTGCGCATCGGCAAATTGAAAGACGGTCCGGTGATCGAAAAGAAATTCCGAGGACTGAAGCCTTTCAACCGCAAGTGCCAGGTGGAGGTCAGCGGCGGCATCAATCGGCCGCCGCTCGAACGCACGAAGGCCGTGGCAGCCCTGTATGAACTTGCACGCGGGATTTACTGGGAACTCGGTTCGGAACTGGGCGAAGCGGCGGTCGGCGGGGGCTCGGACGGCAACTTCACCGGCGCGCTCGGCGTCCCCACGCTTGACGGACTGGGCG
>JAEZPW010000170.1 GCA_023441255.1 Acidobacteriota bacterium | reverse complement strand
AAGGCGGCGGCCGTCAATCCTCATTTCATCTTAACCGCCAAACTGAACAAAGCGTTCACGCATTCTCCCATCGCCGTACTCGAGTCTACGAGCGCCGCAACGATCCGTGCAGAATCCGAAGACGAGCGGCTGGCGAAAGAGGGCCTCGATTCGATTGCATCGGAGAACATGCTTGGGGCCGTCCTGGCGCAGTTCCCTATATCCTTCAAGAACACGAATGAGAACCGCGATTACCTTGAAGTGCTGCTTCAGAAATTCAATCAATACCCGATGGCAGTCGAGGTGCGTCACGACAGTTGGAACAGCGAGGGCATCCTCCGTTACTTTGCCGAAAAGGGCGTAGCGTTCTGCAACATCGACCAGCCCAAGCTTGGAAAATCAATAACGCGTACCGAGCACGTTACGTCGAACATCGGCTACGTCCGCCTGCACGGTCGCAACTACGACCAGTGGTTTGAACACGAGCGCGTCGAAGACCGCTACAACTACCTCTACACCGAACAGCAGTTGGCAGGCTGGAAAGGGAAGATCGAGAACATCGCGAAGAAGGCAGGCGTAACGTTTGTGGTCGCCAACAATCATTTCGAGGGTAAAGCGGCCGCCAACTCCCTTCAGCTGAAGCACATGATCACCAACAAGCCGGTGAAAGCACCGGAAACGCTGGTGCAAAGCTATCCCGAACTCGCGTCGATTGTGGAGCCTGAATCGTTCGAGCTACGCGCCTAATTCCCAAACGAACCACGTCGCGCCACTTCGTGACAGGCAACATCACGGAACTTCCTCCCCATAACCGTCGTACTAGTCCCTAGAACGTTCCCGCTGAGCACAGCGGGCCGCGGAACCGGCCCTGAAACGACAGAGGCGCCTAACCTTCCGGCGGCAGGAACGTCAGATAGACAGGGGCGAATAGAAAGACGAGGTGGGGAACATGGACGCAAGGTATAACTGGATCATCGATAACGCTTACATCCGAGTTGGGATCAATTCGGTGCTGTTTGCGGTTTGGTTCTGGGCTGCCTACGCACTGCTCGCAGCCTAAAGTTCAGAGTGCAGCCTTCTGGCGAGAGCAGAGTATCGCCTCGAAACGTTCGAGGCAGCCCTGCGAATTGCACAGCGAGGGGAGCGTCCTAAACACACAGCGTTGCGCACATGCGCCGAAGCTCCCCCGCTGTGCCCGCGGACAAAAAAAACCGAGGCACACTTGCCTCGGCTCATCCATATTGGCCTGCGCTCTACTGCGCTGCTAGTTCAGACTTCGCGCTGTAGTGCGAATCAACATAATCGTTCAGCATGGTGATGAACTCGGCGACGATGTTGTCGCCTTTCAGCGTCGTTACCAGCCGCCCGTCGACAAACACCGGCGCCTTCGGTTCTTCAAACGTGCCCGGCAGCGAAATGCCCAGGTTCGCGTGTTTCGATTCGCCGGGGCCGTTAACAATGCAGCCCATCACCGCGACTTTCATCTCCTGCACACCCGCATACTTGTCGCGCCAAACAGGCATATTCTCGCGGATGTAGCCCTGTATCTGTTCCGCCATTTCCTGGAAGAACGTAGAAGTGGTGCGACCGCACCCGGGACACGCAGTGACTTGCGGAGTGAAGCTGCGCATGCCCATGGACTGTAATATCTGCTGCGCGACCAGTACTTCCTCCGTGCGGTCTCCTCCTGGCGCGGGAGTGAGCGAAACGCGAATCGTGTCTCCGATCCCTTCCTGCAGAAGAATGGCAAGTCCAGCCGTGGAGGCCACGATCCCCTTTGCGCCCATGCCGGCCTCCGTAAGGCCAAGGTGCAGAGCATAATCGCAGCGGGAGGCAAGCGCCCGGTACACGTCAACCAGGTCCTGCACGCCGCTAACCTTCGCGCTCAGTATGATGTGGTCGCGCGCGAGTCCGTCTTTCTCGGCCAGTTCGGCCGACCGCAACGCGCTTACCACCATGGCTTCCATCATGACGTCGCGCGCGGGCTTGGGGTCGGCCGTTCGCGAGTTGTCATCCATCATCCGGGTAAGCAACTGCTGGTCGAGCGATCCCCAATTGACGCCAATGCGCACCGGTTTGTCATTGGCGATTGCGACTTCGATCATCGTCCGAAAATTGTCGTCGTCTTTGCGCCCCACGCTAACGTTGCCCGGGTTGATGCGGTACTTCGCCAGCGCCCGTGCGCATTCCGGATACTTCTTCAGCAGAATGTGCCCGTTGTAATGGAAGTCGCCGATGATGGGAACCGAAATGCCTTGCGCTTCCAACTCGTCGACGATCTGCGGCACGGCCTTGGCTGCGGCATCGTTGTTGACCGTAACGCGCACCAGTTCTGACCCGGTACGCGCCAGCGAGGCGACCTGCGCAACCGTCGAAGTGACGTCGGCTGTATCGGTATTCGTCATGGACTGCACGACGATGGGGGCATTTCCACCCACAATCACGCTGCCGATGCGGACTGAAACAGATTTCCTGCGGATAATCTCTGACATGCTATCGGTTCAACCCTCATCAACGAAGAGGGCGACAGAACAGTTTATCAGGTGGAAAGCGTCGGCTTCCGCAAAGGATTTTACCGTGATGCATCTCTGCCTGATTCGCGTGATAACGCCCTTGCGAAAGTCTGATGCCGAATCGCGTGAACGATGAGCTACTTGCATAACTAAGGTCGGAATGAACTTGAAAGTCCATTTTGAAATCGGTACTATGCGCGGAACACTGTTGCGCAACTCCGAAAGCGATGCGCGGCAAGCGGAGAAGAATGCCATGAAACGGCAACTGTTCTCGCTCGTCCTGCTCGTCACGCTAGTTGCAGTACCTGCCACAACCCAGACTCCAATGAACGGCGCAAACCTGGATCCTTTGCGTCGCATGACCGCTCACGATTTTGACCGCCTGCGAAAACTGGCCCGCGGTGGCGACCCGGTCGCCGCGAACGCCCTTGGAATGGCATATGCCTTTGGCGTCGGCACAGAGCGCGATGACGTTGAGGCCCTGCACTGGTTTCAAAAAGCTGCCGACCGCAACCTCGCCAATGCCCAGAATAACGTGGGTGTTATGTATCAGCTTGGACGCGGCACGCCCCAGAACGCCGTGGAAGCCATGAAGTGGTTCCGTAAGGCTGCAGAAAATGGGGATACCCAAGGCCAATTCGATCTCGCCAGCGCCTATTTCAACGGGTGGGGCACCGACCAGAACTATGAACAGGCCCTGAAGTGGTACATGGTCCTTGCGTTGAAAGACAGCGCTCAAGCCCAGAACGTTCTTGGTTACATGTATGAGTCCGGTCTGGGCGTCACGCCCGATAACGCCGAAGCGATCAAATGGTACAGAAAAGCCGCGGAGCACAGCCTGCCTCTCGCCGAACACAACCTTGCTGTGATGTACATGAACGGTCGAGGCGTCACGAAGGATGTGGGTGAGGCCCTGCATTGGTTCACCAGGGCATCAAACCATGGTTATGCTCCTGCCCAGAAAGCAGCGGAGTGGCTCGTTCGACACCGCGGTGCTGAAGCGCTTTCGCAGGCGAAAACACCTCCTGAGTAATTCCGGAACCCCTTGAGTAAATGAAAAAGGCCGGGCTGATCACCCGGCCATTACCTACCTGTCTGCATCAAGGCAGCTTCTGCGACAGTCCCGGTACCGCCTTTACCAGATCGTTGTAGATCACCATCACCGCGAACAGCACGAGGAACACGAACGCTGCCTGGTAAATACGTTCCTTGATGGGCTGGCTGATATCGCGCCTCATCACGCCTTCCACCAGCAGCAGCAGAATCACGCCGCCGTCCAGGATCGGTATCGGGAACAGGTTGAAGATCCCGAGGTTGAGGCTGATCGCAGCCATCAACGACAGCAGAGGAGTCCATCCTTCCTGCCGGGCCGCTTCGCCGGACGCCCGTGCGATGCCGATCGGGCCCTCGATCTGCCTCATCGGAACTTCACGTCGCACCATCTTCTGAACGAGTTCGACGATCAGGACCGAGTTCTTCTTGTTCTGCTCGAGGGATTTCGACAGCGCTGCGCCAAACGGAAGTTTGCTCACGTGCTGGGCCTCGCCCGAAACGAAGCCGAGCCGGTACCGTTGTTCCCCATTTACATTAGCGAGGACCGGCGTGACCGTCTTGTGAAAGGTCTGCCCGTTCCTCAGGATCGTAAGATCAACGGGAGTATTCTTGCTGTCTTTCAGGAAGTCGAGGAGCGCCTCGATTGAGTTGAGTGGCTGTCCGTTAAGGGCCGTAATCTCGTCGCCGCTCTTGATGCCCGCATTCGCAGCCGGATACCCGTTTTCCACCCTGGCAATGCGAACCGGCCGCGCGGGTGCGAGCCCCACGTCGCCGATTTCATTCGGCCCCACTGCTTCAGGCGTGACGGTAGCGGTCACGATCTTTCCGTCCCGCTGTACGGCAACGTCAACCGAGCGGTTGGGACTCAGCATGAACGTGAACATCACGTCTTCCCATGAGGGATTCTGCTTGTCTCCGATCCGGACGATTTTGTCCCCGTCCCGCAGTCCGGCCTTCTGCGCGGGTTTTCCGTCGTCTACATGGCCGACTACGGCGGGTTCATCGAGGAAGGCCGCATGCTCGTAGTGGACCATGAACACGCCGGTAAGCAGCGCCACCGCGAGCAGCACGTTCATGAACGGACCGGCGACGGCAATAATGAACCTGTGCCAGCGCGGATGCGACATGAACTCGCCGTAGTCTCCGCTACGCTCTTCCATCGGATTTTCGCCGCTCATTTTGACGTAGCCGCCGAGCGGTATCGCCGACAGGCGATAATCGGTGTCTCCACGGCGGAAACCGAGCAGCCGTTTACCGAATCCGACGGAAAATACCTCGACGCGCACGCCGAGCAACTTTGCCGCGGCAAAATGACCAAACTCGTGGACCACAATCATGACCCCGAGTACCACGGCCATTGCCAAAACGCTGGTTAGAAAATCGTACATTTAACGGTCCAAATCTAACGATGCAAATCCTGGGTAGCTACTGCGGGTTGCAGAGTCCGTCTGCCGCGGGAGCCATCTATTCTCTCCCGGGCTACACTTCGAGCCTGCGCATCCAAAGCCAACACCCTCTTTATAGATTCAGGTTTGACCGCCTCCGTTACTTTAAGTACGTCGGCAATCACTCGCGGGATGTCCTGAAAAGAGATTTCCCGGTTCAGGAACGCTGCAACCGCCACTTCGTCGGCCGCGTTCAGCGCGATCGTTTTCGCTCCGCCCGCCTCCGCAGCTTCGTACGCCAGCCTTAAACACGGGAACTTTTCCATATCAGGCGGGCAGAAATCCAGATGCCGAAGGTCAGCTATCGAGTAACGAAGGTCAGAAGATACACGCTCCGGCCAGGTCAGCGCGTAAAGGATCGGTAACCGCATGTCGGTCACTGACAGTTGTGCCAGGATGCTGCCGTCCACAAACTCCACCATGGAGTGAATGGTGGACTGCGGGTGAACCACTACGCCCACTTTCGAGGCTGGCACATCGAACAAGCGGCAGGCTTCAATGACCTCGAATCCCTTGTTCATTAGGGTCGCCGAGTCTATTGTGATCCGCTGGCCCATTTTCCATGTGGGATGATTCAACGCCTGCTCGACGGTGATGCGCTCAAACTCTTCCTTGGGCGTGTTCAGGAATGGTCCGCCTGAGGCGGTCAACCACACACGCGCCACTTCTGTCAGTTTGCCGCCGCGCATGCACTGGTGGACGGCGTTATGCTCGCTGTCGATCGGCAAAAGGGCTTTGCCCTGTCTGCGAGCCTCGGCGGTGATCAGCTCGCCTGCAGCCACCATGCATTCCTTGTTCGCCAGGCCGATGCTCTTGCCGGCCTTCACCGCCTCGTACGTCGCCTCCAGTC
>JAEZPW010000012.1 GCA_023441255.1 Acidobacteriota bacterium | reverse complement strand
GCCGGGTCGGAGACCCGGCGCTACACAGGCACGGACAATGCCGGTGCGGCCAAACGTGCGGGGTACGGTCACAGCGCAGTTCAGGCACTCGGCGTCGAATCCGGACTCGATGGACGAGGTACATCAGCAGCCGGTCGGCGCGTCCATCGATCGCATCGTGCGCGCCATTTTTCACGGTCCTCCGGAGTCATGCGTTCCCAGCGTTCGGCCATGCGCTCTCGGCGGCCGTAGCGGCGCGCTCCCGACAGGCGAAAACCTCCAAACAGGATGCGGCAGAGCGCCAGCAAACCGAGAGCCTGCCAGAACGTGATCTGCCTCAAGCCGAACAACCCCGGCAGCAGCCAGTTCCACAACAGCATCACCAGCACGCCGCCGAGCGCAATGAACGCGGCAAAACCTACAACCGCTAGCGGTGCGATAAACAGCAATCTCCGTCTCATGTCGTTCTTCCTCGCCTCATGAACTCTTCGTGAATGCTTTGCAGGCGCTTGCGCAGATGGAGCACGGCGTAGCGTTTGCGTGCAAGCAGCGTGTTCACGTTCACGCCGCTCTCATCGGAAAGCTCTTTGAAGCTGCGCCCTTCGAATTCGTGCGCGATAAACACCTCGCGTTGCTGGGGCGGCAGTTCGTCGAGAGCGATTTCCACTTCGTCGAGCAGCAGGTTGCGAAGGTAGAGCGCGTCAGGTCCGGCATCAGGCGACGGCAACAGGTCCTCGACCTGCATCAACTCGCCGTCTTCATCCGCGACGGCCGCATCGCTGAAAAGGTCCGCCTTCTTCTTGCGGAGGAAATCGGTGATGCGGTTGCGCGCCACGCGAAAAAGCCATGCCGTGACATGCTCGATCGGCATCAGCAGGCGATTGGCCTCCACCAGTTCGTAGAAGACGTCCTGCACGATGTCCTCGACCTCCGACGGATCGGGCAGACGCCGCCGGATGAAATTGCTCAGCCGGGAGCGCTCTTCCGTAACGATTTCGGAGATCTTCCGGTCCTGCTCATCCATCGACGTGATGCTCGATCGCTCCACCATCCACTGCTGTAGACGAACGGCGGCCAAGAATATTGTGAGAAGCCGCAGGCCCCTAGATCGGTCCTCCATCCCGTCGTACCCGCGTGGCCAGCAACAGAAAGGCCGCAGTGATCGCCAGCCCGATCCATAGCGCCGGGCTGATCAGGAAGGGCGCGGGACTCATGTGCATCGTCGAATGCATGGTCGGGGGAAACGTTGCGACGTCAGGCGCAGCGCGCAGTTGCCACGCCAGTATTTTGGCGAAGCGCGAGGTGCCAAATGCGATCCACTCGACGCCAACGATCGCCATAGGCGGCAGGAATGCCCACAGGAACGGCGCTCGCCGTGCCCACGCAGATACGAGCAGAAACCATCCGTAGAACGGCGCGAACCAGAGCCCGTGAATCCCGATGAAGTGGTAGAGCAGCACCAGCCACATCTGCGGAATGTCGGCCCACAGTGCTCCGACGCTGACGCTGCCTCCGGGCACCACGATCGAGCTGATGAGCAGCATGATCCAGTGCGTGGCGAGCGTTACACCCAATCCCACCAACTGGAGCACCACGATCGGAACGATGGCCTTCGAAACAACCGTGGTCAAGTCGGAAACCGGCAGCGACTTCCAGAATAGGACGCTGCGGTCGCGGCGCTCACCGTGCAGCGCGTCGAGGGAGTAGAAAACTCCGATCAGCGTTGTCACCCCCATGATGAGCAGCGCGGCAAAGTTGAAGGGGTCTACGATGGCTGCATGCAGCTGCGCCGAACCGGTTGCGGCCGCCGCCTGCACCTTGTCGCGATAGTGCACGGACCCGAAGATGAACGCGAGCAGGAATACGCCCGCGACCGCCAGCGGCGCGGTATAGATGGAGCGGTATTCCCAGAGTTCGCGCTTCAAGCACCAGTAGAGTTGGCGGCTTTCCGGGATCGCGAGCGGGGCGATGCGTGCCTCGGCGTGGGATTCGGGTATTGCGTTCGGCTGTGTGGTCATCGTGCCGCTCCTTGTACCTGGCCCTGTGCCCGGCCGGCATGGTCACCGACAATGGCGACGAACAGATCGGCGATGCTCGGCTTGCGCACCTCGCCCAGTGTCGCCAGGTGCTTGCGATCCACGCCGTCGAACAGCAGCACGCTGCGGCCGAGCACGTCGCGTTCATGGATCGGCTTGAGCGCCCGCGCCGCTTTCACCTGGTCGGGATTCACGGTCAATTCCGTGTAGCGCGATTCCACCGCTTCCATGCTGTTCGAGAACACGATGCGGCCGCGGTCGATGAACATTACGTCGGTGAGCACGTTCTCGATCTCCTCCACCTGATGAGTGGTCACGACGATCGTGCGGCTGCCGTCGAAATAGTCGTTCAGCAGCGAGTCGTAGAACTGTTTGCGGAAGAGGATGTCGAGGCCGAGTGTCGGCTCGTCGAGCACTAGCAGTCGCGCATCGATGGCCATCACCAGCGCAAGATGCAGTTGCGTCACCATCCCCTTCGACAGCTCACGTACTTTGTTGCTGTGCCTGATCGTCGTCCGGCTGAGAAAGCTTTCCGCTTTCGTCCGGTCGAAACGGGGATGCACGCCGGCAACGTAATCGAGCGCCTGCGAAACGCGAATCCAGCGCGGCAACACCGCCACGTCCGCGATGAAGCAGACGTCGCGCATCAACTCGTCCCGGTGCGTCCACGGATTGCGCCCCAGCACCCTCAACTCACCCTCGTACGGCGTGAGGCCGAGTATCGCGTTCAGAGCTGTTGTCTTGCCCGCGCCATTGGGGCCGATCAGTCCGACGATGCGCCCCTCTTCCACGCGCAAGTCAACGCCGTCGAGCGCGACATTCGTTCCGTACGCCTTCCGCAGCCCGCGTGCCTCTATGCATGTCATGACTTCAGCGCTCCACGTTCTTTGTGTAGCGCCGGGTCTCTGACCCGGCGAACCTTTCCACTCTTACAATTTGACCGCTGGGTGCCCCATATCTGCCCGGTATCGGCAGATGTGGGTCACGCTGCTCACGCCAACGCGCCCGTTCACTCCGAGCCCTTTGTTTGTGTAGCGCCGGGTCTTGACCCGGCGAACCGTTCCAACCTTGCGATTCCTTTCTCACTGCCCGGTATCGGCAGATGTGGGAATCCCGCTGGTCTATTCCTCATCTTCACCTGTGTGGCCGCCGGAACGCGCCCCGTTCAACAACTCTTCCGCCTTCAATCCCAGCCGCTCAATGGTCGCGAAGATCCTGGGCCACTCTTCTTCAAGAAACTTCTGCCGTTCGCCCTCCAACAGCAGATTCCGGGCACCCACGTTGATAAACATCCCGCGCCCTCGCCTGGTCTCCACAAGACCCTCGTCAACCAGTTGCTGGTAGCCCTTCAGGACCGTCAGCGGATTCACCCGATACTCGGCCGCTACGGTGCGCACGGAGGGCAATGGATCGCCCTCCTTGAGCACGCCGTCCAGGATCATCGCGACCACGCGGTCGCGAAGCTGGCGATAAATCGGCTGACTGTCGTTCCACTCACGGTCCATCAGTGTTTCCCAGCCTGGTTCCCTTCGTCGAGTTCACTACCTTTGTGTTTAGTGGGTTCCGCACCCTTCCCCCGCAGGGGAGGGTGCGCTCCCCGGGCCAGTATTCCCCCGGTTACTTTACCCGTGTCAGGTCGAAGCGCGCATGCACCGGCTTGTCGCCCATCATGAACGTCCACTCCTCGGTGTGATGGTTCTCATCGATCACCGTGAACGCGGCGTCGCTCATGTGTCCGTGCTTCGTGCTTCCAGAGATGTCAAGAAACTCGAACTGTACGGTCTTTCCGTCCTGCGAGCCTTTGGCCACCATGCGGGGCCGGTTTCCCGCGTCGCAGTAGTGGGTCAGCATCAGCCGGTCCGCGTCCAGATAAAGAATGGTGATCGGATCGTCCGGCCGGTCCGGCGACTTCATCTCGTGCATCAAGGCGTTCCCCATCGAAGTCACGCGTAGCGTAACCGTTATGGGCTTCCCACCCTGCATCTCGGGTTGCGGCGGCTGTACCGTCACGGGACCTTCCCAGGTGCCCGCCAGGGTCTTGAGTTTGTCAAAGGACTTCTGCGCGTCAGACTGCGCGAAAGCCATGCCGGAGAGCGCGACCAGAACGGCTGGCAGCAAGAATCGTTGGAACTTCATACGAGTTCTCCTTAGTTTTCTTTCGCTTAGGGGCGTTTCCGTATCGCCTGCTCGGGCGAGTGGTCACTTTGGCCAACCCCACGGCGCAGTGTTATAGATAACTATAACACCACATCAGTTGCCGGAAGTCAGAATTATTTTCTTGCGTGGCTGTGGCGTGATTTTCAGAGCGGGTGCACCCTCCTTCGAGGAGGGTGCGACAGCGCAGGTGTTCGAGGGCGGCTGTGACCAGCCTATCGACCTGCGTGCAACTGGTAGACCTGTACCCGGTGGTTGTCCGAATCGGCGACGAAGAGGCGGTCGTTGGCGTCAATCCACAAGCCCGAGATCCCGGAGAACTCACCGACCCTCTCGCCGCGTCGGCCGAGCACCGCCATGAGGGTGCCGTCCCGGCGATAGACCTTCACGTCGTCGGATGCTGTGGCACCCACGTAAATGCGGCTCTCGCTGTCCACGGAGAGCCCCGGCGCCAGTGGCGGGCGTTTTCTGCTGGGCGGGATCACGCTGAATTCGCTCTTGGGTCGCCCCTCGGAATCGAGTATCTGCAGGCGCGATCCGTTCGAGTCGAGCACGAATATCTCGCCCCCACGCACCGCCACGCTCGTGGGCGACTTGAACTCGCCCGTGCCGCGTCCGCCGCCGCGCTTGCCAATGCGGTGGATCACGCGGCCATTCAGGTCGAGAATGAACAGCGAATGAATGGCCGTATCCAGCAGGTATATGCGGCCGGCAGCCCGGTCGATCGCCAGTCCGGTCGGCCGCTGGAAATACGTCTCGCCGTTCACGATGCCGATGTTGCGCCGGTAAACACCGTTCGGGTCGTAGACCTGGATGAGTCCGCTACCGCCATCGGAAACGTAAATGTTGTCCTGCCCGTCGACGGCCACTCCCACCGGCACCCGCAATCTGCGCCCCCTGCCGCCCACGATGTGAAACGACTTGGCCGGGTCGGCGTCGAGAACGTGAACCGCACTTGCCTCCGGGTCGGCGATGATGGTGCGCCCCTTCGAGTCCGTCGTAACCGCATGTGGGTCGGTAAGAACGACCTCGGTTCCGCGCACCGCGTTCGCGACACCTTCGTAGGTCTGCCTGAACACCGATTTCGGCTTGACCGCTTCCACGTACCGGCCGGGCGGCGCAACGTCGTAGACCACGCGGCGGTTTGAGCGCAGGTTGAACACCTCCGGCTGGTCATCCGTGCCACGGTCCTGGTCGGCGGTGAACTCCGGCGGAACCTTCATGTCGGCGGCGTCCAGAGCCTCATAGGGAACGGACGCGCTCATCATGCCGTCCATCATGTGGCCGAACTTCGAAACGCGCCTGAAACTACCGTCCGACACGTACGACCCGACGTAGTCCGCATGGCGACCACCGTCCATCACGACCTGTGGAAACGCCCTCATGCCACCCAGCGGTATGCGCACCGACCTCGCACCCACGGACGCGGCGTTAACGGCTGGAACCGGCCCTTCTTCCGCCGCCGTGCTCCCTGCGAGCAGGGATACGCTCAAGATCACGATTCCAAGTCGCGCCACGACCCCACACTCCGTTCGAACGATGACCACGCGTGAAATGCTTGCAGGATTGTAGGCTCAACGGCCCCCAACTCAATAGAGTTTTCACACTAGCGATCAGGAGTGACTCAGGGATTGATTCAGGGATTGATTCAGGCTCCCCGCATCTGTCCCGTCCTTATCTGTCCTTTCCTTCGTATCTGTTGTCATCCCCGTATCTGTTGTCATTCCGAGCGAAGCGAGGATCCCCTACGCCCTCAACCCATGCCTTCGAGCACGCTTCCTCGCTTCCCTCCGAAAGACAACCCGCATTCACCCTCGCGGCCCATTTGCAGCGCCCGCTTGCATATCGCGCTGGAAACCAGCCGGTCCGGGTGCTACCCTGTTCGGCTCTTTCCGGTGTCTATTTCAGAGTAGTGGTAGTCGCAGGTCGAGGAGGCTTCGCATGAAGCTGAGGTTTGCGGCCGTCGCAGTACTCGCCGTTGCACTGGTTGCGTCGCTCCGCGCTCAAAATCAACCAGAGTCTCAGACACAGCCCGCCGCGCAGGCGGCCGAGAGCACCTCCGAGCTGACTCCGGCCAGAGTCAACCGTCTCCGCGCCGAGGGGATCGAGTACTACAACCAGCTCAGGTACGAAGAAGCGCTGGAAACTCTAGAGAAGATTGCGGCGGCAAGCGAGAAAGACGGCCAGGTGCAACTCGCGCTTGGAATCTCGGTAATCGCCACCGCCCATAGCGACGATCCGGCCGAGCGCAAAGCGCAACGCGCCCGCGGGCGCAAGCTTTTGGTCCGCGCCAAGGAGCTCGGTACCGAAAACGACCTTGCGGCGTACTACCTGCGTACGCTTCCCGAAGACGGCGGCGACGATGCCGTGTTCTCCAGCCGCAAGGAAGTCAACGAAGCGATGCAGGAGGGCGAACAGGCCTTCGGCAAACATCAGTACAAGGAAGCCATCGCGGCCTACACCCGCGCCATGCTCCTCGATCCGAATCTCTATTCGGCCGTCCTCTTCATCGGCGACTCATATTTCGCGCAGGGCACATTCGGCAGCGCCGGCGAGTGGTTCGAACGTGCCACACGCACCGATCCGGACAGGGAAACGGCCTATCGTTACTGGGGCGACGCACTGCTTCGGCAGGACAAGAACGACGAAGCCAGATCCAAGTTCATCGAGGCCGTAGTTGCCGAACCCTACGACCCGCAATCCTGGGTGGGCCTCAAACAATGGGCAAGGTTCAATTCTGTCGAGCTGACGCGTCCCGACATAAAGATTCCCGATCGGCCCACCGTGTCGAGCGCGAAACCTGACGCCCCGGTCAACATCACGCTCAACATCAACGACCTTCAGGCAAAGGACGGCAGCAACGCCTGGATGACCTACCAGATAAATGCGGGCGCGTGGCGCATGAAGCTGTTCAAGGAGTTCTTCCCCAACGAAAAGGAGTACCGTCATACGCTCCGCGAAGAGTCAATGTCCTTGGCAATGGTCGCCAACAACGTCAGCGACCAGCTGAAAAGAGGAAGCCTCAAGGAGAAGAACGTCGAGCCCGGCCTGAAGACCCTGGTGAAGCTGAAAGATGCTGGTCTCATCGAACCATTCATCCTGCTCAGCCGACCTGACGAAGGCATCGCGCAGGACTACGCCGCCTACCGCAAAGAGCATCGCGACAAACTGCGTCAATATCTGGACGAGTACGTGGTGCCCAAGACGCCGAAGAGCTAAGGGCGTGGGCGGTTGGCGGACGACACGAGTCCGGCCACTCGTGAGTCGAACTCAATCTCGAAATGATTGTCCCGAATCGGGATTGGTGGATATAAGTGCGATTTATCTACAACAATCCGGTACTTTGGGGAGTCACGAGGTAGCGGATACCCATTCGTCCTCTTGCACCCCGAACTCGAACTCCGCTTGATGCATGGCATCTTCCAGCGTTTCGTGCCAAGTATCTGCGACTTCGCCAGTAGCACAAATGTGTAGCAGATAAAAGCCGCTGTCGTTTGGAAACTGCGCGATTTCCAGAGATACAAACGGCGGAAAATCGGTGCCGTTCATAGTGTGGCGTGTTCGACCGGGGCGGAGATGATGGTCGGTAAGCACTACTCGCTTTAAGGCGATAAAGGCACTCATTTGAATCCCCGTTGCATGTACCGTAACACTCCACTTCTTCCCGTTACGGGATACTGAGCGGTAAGCCGATTTATCTACACCTATCATCGTTCTGGCCGTCTGCGATGCCGCCAATACCTGACAGCATCTACAATGGCTCCCAGCACGAAACCCTGAACTGCCATCGTGAGCACCACAAGGAAATCGTAGATGCGGACGATGAGGCGTGTCGGGTGTATGTTTTCGGTGAGGCGCGGCAGAACAGTC
>JAEZPW010000289.1 GCA_023441255.1 Acidobacteriota bacterium | reverse complement strand
CGACCCGAATCGTCCTAGGTTACGCGGTCGTGGCGATCTTGTGGATCGCGTTCAGCGATGCAGTCGTGACTCACTTCCGGCTTTCTCCGGCTCTTATGACGGTCAAAGGCGCGGCGTTTGTCGCTGTGACGGCGTTTCTGCTGTATCTGACCATCAGGCGTTTGGTTAACGCTATTCAGGCCGAGAGCGCGCGCTGGCAAAGTGTGGTAGAGGGGATTGCGGAGGAGGTATGGGTCTGTAATCAGCGAGGCGAGATGAGCCTTATTAATCTTTCTGCCGTGACTCCGATGGGCCTTGAGTCATTCAAGGACAAACCGATTCAAGAGGTGTTGGCAGAAGTAGAGATATTGTACCCAGATGGGACACCGCGACCCGCCGAAGAGGCACCGCTGCTGCGTTCGCTACGTGGAGAAACCGTTCGCGGGGAAGAGATTATGCGCCATCGCCAGACTGGTACGATGCGCTACCGACAATTCAGCTCGGCACCTACCTGCGACTTGACGGGATCGATTACGGGCGCGGTTGCGATCGTCCGTGACATCACTACTCTTAAGCAGGCCCAAGAAGCCCTCCTCCGAAGTGAGAAGCTCGCTTCCGTCGGGCGCATGGCGGCGACCATTGCCCACGAAGTGAATAACCCACTGTCCGGAGCGGTGAACGCTGTGTACCTAGCTATGAACGACCCGGCTGCGTCTCCGGAAATCCGTGACACTCTCGCGCTCGCGGACCAGGAACTACGTCGTGCCACCCATATTACCCAGCAAACGTTAGGATTTTATCGGGAAAGTGGCAGGCAAACCCCGGTCGCACTTCCCGAATTGATCGACGAGATCCTTGGAGTGTATGCAAGGAAGTTGAAGGAACGCGGCATCACCGTTCAGTGCCGGTATAACTGCGGCCCTTGTCGAGCGGGGTGCGAGGGGTGTTTCGTGGTAAACGCGGGCGAGATGCGCCAAATCATCTCTAATTTGCTCGGCAACGGTATGGATGCTCTCCGCGACCATGGCAAGTTGTACATACGCGTGTCACGGGTAACGAACCTCGATTGCGCAGGTCAGGACATTCACTTGACTATTGCAGATAACGGCTGCGGCATTCGCGCTGAGAACCTCAAACGTATCTTTGAACCTTTTTTTACCACGAAACAGTCGGTTGGTACGGGTCTCGGCCTCTGGATTACACAGGAGCTCGTTCGCAAACACAATGGATCCATTAAAGTGCGTAGCACTGACAAAGGATCAGTTTTCCGCATTAGCATTCCTGCCGGTGAAGTGAGTGCCAGCAGCGGGAATGAGGACGGACAGAAACCCCTGCGCGTCAAGGCGGGAGCCTAAGCACCACCGGGTGATGGGCCGCCGTCAAACTTTACCGAGGCGACCCGTCGATTTTTTACCTCTTTCCTCGCGTCAAACTTTCGCCCCTGAAAAGGCCTGCGACTAGCGCCTCTAAGCTGATCCCAAGTCTTTCCTTATTGGAACTGCGCCTGCGTGGAAGTGCGCTCTTATCACTGCAAAGCGTATTCGATGATAGTAAAAGTCTGTCAACTCGCAAGGAGAGGTGCAGTATGAGAGCCTTGCAATTGGCAGCAATCGGAATCCTCTTTTCAGTTTGCGGTCCCTTGTTGGCAGCGCAATCCAGCCGTATGTCGCAAGTGAATGGCGGTGCGAACAGTTGCCAATGGCAGGCCGCAGTCGCGCCCGATGTCGTACGCTCGCCGGTGCAGATGGATATTCACGCGGCGTACCGGATATTCGCATTCCAGTCAGGTGGCACTCTTGGCTACACGCTTCGGGGCCAATTTCCGTACGCGGCTTTCCTATCGTTCACTGTTTACAACGGCGCCGATGCGTTGTTGCACTCAGCACTACTCGACTATCGGATACAGCCGGACGACGACTCGGTCAATCCATTTACCGAGGGTGAGTTGGTGAACGCGAGGAACCGCTCCTACACAGTCACTCTATTACCCGATGGGGCTGTCGCCAATCCCTCGATGCCTAACCCAATCTTCCTGCCCCCGCCCCCGCGCGGCTCAAATGTGGTGACGGCTGTGCTGGTTCAGCGTATCTATCTTGCCGAACCAAGAGTCCAGGATCGATTCGGCGGGGTCGAGGCACCAACGATCGAACCCTTCGAGCTCAGTGATCCATCGACGCCAGCAGCCTGCCCGAGCGGCGATTTCAGTGCGATCACGGCGCAATTCGGCAGTTTAGGCTCGAACTTCAGCCATTCTCCACTGCCACGAAACGGAGAGATTGAGTTTTATCGACCGCCAGCTTCGCAGGTGCCATACACCGACGGAAGTGGCCCGTTAGGCAGGCATGATTGCACGGGCTATCTCATGGCCACAGTCTTTCCAGACCAAATTGCCGTAATCCATTTCCCGACACTGCCTACTTTTTTCGACAATACCGACACGACCCGCACGACAACATTCGAGATAACGGACGTGCGTTATGTTTCTTTGGGTTCCTATGGAGCTAGTCCGCTGAGTGCGTCGGAAAACGAGAACATCGCGGGACCGGACATCAAGAAACTGCCGGACGGTAGCGCCACCTTCGTAGCGATCCCAATTCGCCTTCCGTCGTCTCTCAAGGAACAGGTTGTTGCGAAGGCAGTTCAGCTTGGCTATAACGTGATGCCGCTTGCCGAAGCAGGTCCGGTGATCAAGCCCTTCCTTACGTATCGCAACAAGGTTGCAGCACCCGGATTTGTTGGCGACATCCATAACGTGCCTTGCTACCAGGGATCGAGCTTTGACCACGCGCCTTCAGCGGACGCTGCGTCGCCGGCCAGCATGGGGCCCTACGCGCCACACGGAATCGAGTGTTCACCTTTGGATTTTCTGTCTCGAGGTTGCGGGCAATAACCTCGGGTGCGCGGTTAAATGCCCCACACAAGCAAAACCAGCTTGTGTGGGCCACCCGCGACTCAAAGTCTCTTCGTTCTGGTTCAAGCTCAAGGCCTATAAGCATTCAAACTCACTGGCTTTTGGCAGCTGCGCGCCGAAGTGTTTCTGATGGAAGTGGCGGTTCACCTGAGGTGGTAACCGTTTCGACTGGCGTAGCGGGCATGATCAGGGAAAACACAGTTCCTTTGCCTGCTTTACTGCGTACGCGGATCGACCCTTTGTACTTGCGGATGATCTGCTCAGTGACCCAGAGCCCAAGCCCGGTTCCCACCGATTCCTTCGTGGTAAAGAATGGCTCGAAGATGCGCCTGAGATTCTCCGTGCGGATGCCGCATCCATTGTCCGCAATTGTGAGGCGCACACACTCCCCGTTCAGTCCGAAGCGCGAACATCGAGAGACGCGCACGTGCAATGTCCCGCCGTCCTTAAGCGCGTCCATGCCATTCGCGAGCAAATTCGAGATGACCTGACGCAACTCTCCGGCATTTCCAAGAAAGCAAAAATCGCAGTCCCTTCCACACGGGCCACATCTGTAACGCTGCTGAACGCTGATCCTTCGTTCCGTCAGCTTCCTCGTATAGACGCCCACCACTTCGTCGACGATCTTTGGCAGGTTTAGCGCGTTACGTACGCTGTCGGTCCGTGAAAAGGCGAGTGTTTGAGCGGTTATGTGGGCGGCACGCCGTAGTTCCTCATCTGCTGTTTCCAACATCTGGCGCAATTGCGGGGACAACGAAGGTTCCCTGCTTACCAAGTAAACCAGATTCGTCGCCGCCGCTAAGGGATTATTTACCTCGTGAGCGAGCGTAGCAGCCAACCGCCCTACCGAAGCCAGCTTCTCACTTTGCACTAACAGCTTTTCAGCCGACCTTCGTTCAGTTAGATCAAAATTCGATTCCAATACGGCGCTCTGTTTGTCGTCGCTTTGATCGAGCGTCCACCAGCTTTCAACCTGTACGTGAGTGCCATCCTTGCGGGTGTGTTGCAATTCACCGTGCCAACGCCCGTTTTGCGCCAACTCCGCCTGAATTGATTGCAAGGAATCGGGGAAGACAGTCTTCAGCAGATCATGACTGTACTGACCTACCGCTTCGTCCTTCGCCCATCCATACAGTCGGTCTGAGCCCTTGTTCCAGAACACGATTCGACCTTGTCCGTCTCTCACGAGAATCGGCTCGAACGCAACATCGAGCAGGCGAACTTGCAGTTCGATTAGCGCTTCCGCACGAACCCTGCGTGCGTCAATGAGCCAGCAGATCAAACCAAAAGAGACGATGAAGAACAAGCCACGCAAAATCGAGATCAAATCAGTGGACAATCCGATTGGCAGGAGGAAGTACCTGTCCACCGCAACCGCGCTCAGGAGTGTAGCGAGTAATCCCGCCCTGAACCCTCCGTACCACAGCGCAATAAGTACGGCAGGGTAGAAGAAGAGATATGGCGTTGAGTAGGTAGACGGTCGGAGATAAAGCCCTACAGCAAGGCTGATTGCGACCGCGACAAGAGCCACGCCGTAACGCGACCACGCCGGACGTTTGTTTTTGCTTCTCACAGAAGCACCCGCCACATCGCCGATTGCAATTTTAAACCGACCTGAGTGGCTGCGGGTTGCCGCTCCAGGTCTGTTGCGGGGCGGCGTGCGACTTTCGTCCCGCTCACCGGTTTGGAGGTCAGCGTTTTCTGCTTAACAGAGTCGCAGTCAGCGTACCGGAACCAAGTACCACCATATACGGCACGAGCCACGCAAGTGATGCCGAATCGGGATGATTGCCACTAAGTTGTGAAACGAATAGCGCCAGCAAGGCATTCACGGGAACCATGTTTGCGCCTCATCGGCAGAGTGCGCCAAACGTTAGTACCCAAGCAGTTCTGGTTCAACACAAATTGCGAGTGTCAGGCTCATTTGCCGCGAAAACGACCGCTAGAGGAGTTCCGAAGTACTGGAATATTAAGTAGAAGATCGGATCTCCCACGGGACAGATGATTACATGCGATTCCGGCTCCTGCGGTGCTTCGCACCTCCATGATGTGAGCCAGTAAAGCAGGCGGAACTCGGACATCCTGCACTGTCCCTGAGTACATCAGCTATTTGGTCACGCCAGCCTCTCCCGAACACCAGTCCTCAGCGCAGCTGCTATTCACCAGTCGAAATGAAGAAAGGAAGTGGAGCAACATGGGCCTGTCTTTATCGGATCAGCTACCATCCAGACGGCGATTCCTGCAGGCGACTTTGACCGGGACTGCTCTCGGCTTGGTCACGAGCGCTCTGGAGTTCACAACGCCGTTGCCGGCACGGGCACAGAGCACGCTCACCCCTGACGCCGCTTTGGCTCAGATGATGGATGGCAACAAGCGCTTTACCGCCGGTCGACTTACTGCTCACGAGCAGGATCTTGCAATCCTTAAGCAACAGACGGTTGACAAGCAGGAACCGTTCGCCGCCGTAC
The DNA here is from genome assembly GCA_023441255.1 of Acidobacteriota bacterium. Lineage (GTDB taxonomy): Bacteria > Acidobacteriota > Terriglobia > Terriglobales > Acidobacteriaceae > JAEZPW01. Next base: position 7,346 of record JAEZPW010000289.1, on the reverse strand, counting down.
TGTCGTGTGCGGATTCGCGAGTACCTGTCGAACTCGTGTTCGATCAAAGCATCGGGCATGTCTTCGTGACCCGAGTTGCGGGAAATGTCGTCACACCGGAGATCATCGGAAGTCTTGAGTATGGAGCCGCAGTTCTAGGGACCAAGGTGATTCTGGTCATGGGACACTCCAGTTGCGGAGCGGTCAAAGCCACGATCCAGGGAAAGGAGGTCCCCGGACAAATCAGCGTCCTGTTCCCCCGTATTAGACCTGCCGTGGATCAGGCAGGAGAGAACCTTGAAACAGCCACCAAGGCGAATGCGAAGATACAAGCGTCTTTATTGCGCGAGGGTTCGCCCCTGATTTCAGGCCTCGTGAAGCAAGGCCAACTTAAGGTTGTTGGGGCCTACTACAATCTTGGCACCGGTGCAGTTGAACTCCTCGAGTAGGCGCCGAACTGATGTTCCCGTTCAGGCTCACCACAGGTTCGCTGCCGAAGGGCACTGGGCGCGGTCTGTAAGCGTGATCGCTTTCTGCCTGCAAACCGCGCGGCAGACACCGCAGCCATAGCACCAGCGCTGGTCGATGACGGCTTTCTTGTTGGAGGCGCTCCAGGTGAGGGCGCCGAACTGGCACTGTCGCATGCAGTCGCGGCATCCGTTGCAGAGGTCGGGGTCGATCTGGCCGACGTATTCGGCGCGAAACATGATGGGGATGTTCTGCGACATCGTGAAGCGCATGGCCCAGCAGTCGGAGCGGTCGCAGTTGCAAAGGCCACCGATGAACGGCGTCTGGAAGGTCCAGACGGTGTGGCAAAGACCTTCGCGTTCATGCTGCCGGAATGCCTCGAGAGCCTGTTCACGCGTGAGCCGCTCCAGGCCCGTGGTGAACGGCCCGGTCTTGAAGCTTTGCGCCAGTTCGGAGAAGATCTCGACGATGCTGCTTTCGGGCGAGAGGGTAATGCCGTAGCAGTAGCGCTTTCCTTTCCCCAGGGTGGTGTACCTGCAATAACAGGCGACGCGCACGATGCAGTTTGTCAGTTCAAGAATCTTCTCTACGTCTTCGATCGGAACCACCTGCCCGTAGTGCACCTGCTTCTGCTTGCGCGTGATTAGGTAGACAAACCAGTCGCGCACGACTTTCGGCAGCTTTTGCAGACGCTCCGCTTTGTCGATGAACTTTGGCACCGCCTCGGGATGGCTGAAGAAGCCCTGTATCATGCGCCGGCGTTCGACGTCGCTGGCGAGATCCTCCGAGTAGTTCTTCGCTTCCAGATACCATTTCTTTCCTTCGCCGTGCTTAAGACAGAACTCACACATACCGCGTACCTCTTGACCTGAGAGTGTGCCACCGCGAGCGGGAGCGTGGAGGTCACGCGGCCAGGATAAGAACGGGGGCGTCCCGTTCTGGGACGCCAGAGGTGCGCTCACGCCAGATTCGGCCTGCCCACGTTCGCCGGTGCTGCCGACGAGAAGCTTCGATGGAACACTTTTTGCGTCAGTTTCGTAATGCAGAGTAGGCCGCAACACGGCGGCAGATACGATAGCCATGAAGCTCAGCGACCTCATCACGCAATGCTGGACGGCGCTAGTCCGAAACAAACTGCGCTCTGGCCTGACGATGCTCGGCATCATCTGGGGCATGGTTTGCGTGGTGACACTGCTGGCGTATGGCGATGCGCTGGGCAGCACGATCTACCGCGCGGTCTCGAACATGAGCAGCGGCGTGATCATCCTGTGGCCGGGGCAGACCAGCATGCAGGCCGGGGGCCAGCGCTCGGGCCGGAAGATCGAGTTGAAGTATGAAGACGTGGAGGCCTTGCGCCAGGACGTTCCGCTCCTGAAATACGTAAGCGCTGAGGCGGTGAGCGGGTTCGGGATCAAGTACCAGACGCGCGTGGTGAGCCTGCAGGTGCGCGGCATCGAGATGAACTACGACAAGATGCGCCAGCTGGTGGTGGAGGACGGGCGCATGTTCAACGAATCGGATTATGCCGAACGCCACCGGGTGCTAATACTGGGCGCCGATGCCTGTCGCAAAGTGTTTCAGGGCGCGCCGGCCGTCGGACAGTTCGTGAATGTCGGCGGACTGCAGTTCGAAGTGATCGGCGTGCTGAAGAAGAAGATACAGGATTCGATGTATTACGGGCCGGACAACGAGCAGGGGTTCCTGCCCTTCCAGACGCTGCGGGACCTGAAGGAGATCAAGGACCCGGAGATGATCGTGGTACAGCCGATCAGCATGGACCTGAACAAGCGAGCGCTGGAAGGAGCGCGGGCGCTGCTTGCGGCACGGCATCATTTCCATCCCAAAGACGACAAGGCCGTCACCGACTGGGACACGATCGAGAACCAGGAGATGATAAACATATTCAGCCTGGCGCTGAAGGCGGTGCTGGGCATGATAGGCGCGCTGACGCTGGGCGTGGGAGGCATCGGCGTGATGAACATCATGCTGGTTTCGGTGACGGAGCGCACCCGCGAGATCGGTCTGCTGAAAGCGCTGGGGGCGCGTCCGCACGATATCCTGCGGCAATTCATCGCGGAGGCGCTGGTGTTGACGTTTGCTGCCGGCACGGTTGGAATGCTTCTGTCCCTTGCAGTGTCCTGGGCCATCCCGCCGATGCCGCTCTACTCGGCGTTCTACAAATTGCCGAATCACCAGGGCGACATCTTCCTGCAGCCATCGATCTCCGTGATGTTGATGGCATTCGTCATCCTGGCGGGGGTGGGCGTGATAGCCGGTTTCTGGCCCGCGCTCAAAGCAGCGCGCATGCACCCCATCGAGGCGCTGCGGTACGACTAGAGCGCCCTGTCACTGGATACTACGTGCCGCCAAAGAGTCGGAGAATGAAGTCCCACAAATCGCGAACGGCGTCGATGCAGTCGGAAGCGAAGTCGAAGAGGCGGTAGCGGAAATCGGGACTCACTACGCATGAGACACCAAGCATGAGGATCACGGCAGTGCCGATGATGGTGAAGCCGCCGCGTCCTCTCATGTCGCGCCTCTCTCGTCATGCGCAACATACCTCTAAGCTGGGCGGGAGGCAAGGGCCGCCTGTTATCAAGACGAGTTCCGTGGTAGCGGTAGGGGTCCCTCGCTACGCACGGAATGACAACGCTATTTGTAGGGTCCTGTAGCGTGTTGCAGTTGGACCTTGACGCGCTGTGAGTTCCCTCAGATAACGCGCCTGGTCCTACTTTTGCGCCTTCAAAAGCAGCCGGTAGCCAGGGCCATGGATGATCTTGCCGGGGAGCGCGCCGGTCATCTTGCCGCCGTCGATGACGGCCGTGCCGTTTACCAGGACGTAGTCCATACCCACTGCGAGGCTGTTCGGGTCTTCGAAGGTGGAGGTGTCGCGGATCTGGTCGGGGTCGAAAACAACTACGTCGGCCCACATGCCTTCCTTGATGACGCCGCGGTCGGTGATGCGCATCCGTTGGGCGGGCAGCGCGGTGAACTTGCGTATGGCGTCTTCGAGGGTAAGCCTGTGCTCTTCCTTGACGTACCTACGCAGGATGCGCGGAAAGGTGCCGTACGCGCGCGGATGAGGGTGGTCCTGCGCGAGCAGGCCTTCGGGAGAGGTGCCGGAGCTATCGTTGTCGACCGAAACCCAGGGCTGCTGGAGAGCGAGAGCAATATCGCTCTCCGACATTCCAAACACGGCGTTGTAAGTGTAACCGTTGTCGGCGACGAGGATGTCCATTAGGGCGTCGATCGGGTCTTTATTCTGTTCTCTGGCGATGTCTCCGAGGCGCTTGCCGACAAGCGGTTTTAGCTCCGGGTTGTTGACGGCGCCGATCAGGATGGCGTTGGCATCGGGTATCTCCTGCCATTCGTTATCCCAGTCGTTGGAAGGCGTGAGCATGTCCTTCTTTATGCGGGCGCGGGTGGCGGGATCCTTAAGGCGCTCGACCATCTTCGCCGTGCCGCCGTCGTGCGCCCACGGCGGGATGAACGCGGCCATATCGTTGTACCAGGCGGGGTAGGCGTAGGTGTCGGCTTCGATATCGACGCCCTGGTTGCGCACCTGGTTGATGCGCGTGACTATGTCGGTCATGCGCCCCCAGTTGGGCTTGCCGGCGGCCTTGATGTGCCAGATCTCGACCGGGCAGTGCGCTTCTTTCGAAATTCGTATCGTCTCTTCCAGCGCGGTGAGCACACCGTTGCCCTCATTGCGCATGTGGGTGGCGTAGATGCCGCCCTGCTTGCATCCTTCGGCGGCGAGCGCGATGAGCTCTTCAGTACTGGCGTAGGGCGCCGGAGGATATTGCAGCGAAGTGGAAACGCCCATCGCACCCTGCTGCATGGCGGTGCGCACGAGTGCTTTCATCTGCTCGAGTTCGGCGGGAGTGGGCGCGCGGTCACCGTCGCCAATGACCATGCGACGGACCTGTGTAGCTCCGACGTAGGTAGCCAGGTTGATGCCCATGCCCTGCTTCTGCAGGCGCGCGAAGTACTCGTCGAACTGACGCCACGTCGGGGTGATTTTGTAGTGCGCGTAGGAATCGGCATCGGCCTGGATGATGCGGTCGTTCAGCGGCGCGATGGATCCGCCCTCGCCCGTGATTTCGGTGGTGATGCCCTGGAATATCTTGGAGGGCAGTCGCGGGTCTACGAGGATCGTCAACTCAGACTGACCGAGCATGTCGATGAAGCCGGGTGCGACGACTCTGCCTGCGGCATCGATGGTGCGCTTGGCTGGTTTGTCGCCGAGATTTCCTATGGCCGCGACCTTGCCATTGCGGATGCCGAGGTCGCCGGAGTACCACGGAGAACCCGTACCGTCGACGATGCGGCCGTTGCGGATCACGATATCGAAGGGCTGGTCGGAACCGGCCGGAGGTGCGGGTTGGTGCTGTGCTGCGGCGGAGTGCAAGAGCGCGAACAGTGCGGTTGCAAGCACCATAAGTTGGGTGACTCGGATTGAGGAAAGAATTCGTTTCATGCCGTCTCCGTAAGAATCACCGCCTGCGCGGAGGAACGCAGAGGATACTACAGGTGCGCCCGACAGGGAAAAACTGCGGCCTGCGCAGCGCGGAGTGAGGGCAGAGCTTTCTCGTGGACGACAGTTGTAAGAAGAGCCACGGCAGCCCGCACGAAGACGTCGCCTGTACGGCTTTGAACTCAAATCACCAGACAGGCAGGGATGGTGCTCATACCTCCATTCGCAAGCCGTCACAATCTAAATGGGGCAGCGACAACGGAGGTGAAGATGCGCTCCCCTGCCCTGCTAGTGTGCGCCACGATCCTGTTCGCGGCGGTGGGACCGGTGGCCGCAATGCAACATGCTCAGCCAGCGAACGCGTTTGGCGAGTTGCCCGCCACCTTCACGGGCGTACTGCCGTGCGCCGATTGTCCGGGCATTCAGTACCAGCTTAATCTGTTCGCTGACGGAGTCTATTTTCTACGCATGTCTTACCAGGAGCGGAATGCGTCGAATGATGAAATCGGAAGGTGGACGCAGACGCTCGACGGCACGCGGCTACGCCTAAACGACGGACACGGACACATTACGTCATTCCTGGTGATCGACCTCTCAACGCTGCAACTACTCGACCGTCAGGCTAAGCCGATCGACTCCGCGCTGAACTACAAACTCACTCGAGCCGCCAGTTTCGAGCCCCTTGAGCCACGTCTGAAGATGCGAGGCGCGTACCGGTACAAGGCGGATTCTGGCCGCTTCACCGAATGCCGCACAGGGCGCGAGATGCCGGTGGCGAAGCAGGGCGAGAACGCCGCGCTGGAAACGGCATATTCTAAAGCACACCTGGTGGCAGGCCAGCCGGTGCTGGCAACCGTTGAGGGCCGAATAGCGCCGCAACCAAAGATGGAAGGTGGAGGAACGCAGGAATTTTTGATCGTAGAACGATATATAGGCATGGAGAAAGACAAGTCCTGCGAGGCCGGCAGCGGCATGTCGGCGGCGCTGCAGAACACTTACTGGGAACTGGTGCAGTTGAATGGACGCGACGTGCCCGAGATGGAACGTGAGCCGAGCCTGGTATTGAACTCGCGACAGGGACGCGTGGCGGGGTTCTCGGGGTGCAACCGGTTCAGCGGCACATATAAGCTGTCCGAGGAGCGGTTGAAGTTCGGACCGGTGGTCGCAACGAAGATGGCGTGCCTGGATGACGGCGAGGTAGAGAAGTCGTACCTGCAGGCGCTGCAACAGGTGCGAAGTTGGCGCGTAAAAGGTTCGACACTCGACCTGCTGAATGAATCGGGCGAATCTGTCGCGCGCTTTTCAGTGGCGGGACCGGCGGAGAAGGAGACCATGAACCGGAAGTGAAAGTGTGTGAGTTCTTGAAGTTTCCCATTCGAGCGTTGAACTTGTCAGCCCGAGCGGCGAGGAACTCTAGGGCCATCGTTCTCGGCGGGTTAGGGGTTCCTCGCTTCGCTCGGAATGACAAGGCGCTGTATCGGCGGGCGTAGAGGTTCCTCGCTACGCTCGGAATGACAACGCCTGGACTTTCCTTACCCGACCTTCCTCAGCTTCGGACTGGGCGCCTCGATCTTGGTCTGCGGATAGCTGCACCACGCGGCCTCGCCTTTGGACGTTGCCGATTTCACCTCGCTGCTGCGCATCTTGGACTTCTCGGTGCTAAGACGGCGTACGTCTTCGACGCTGAGGTTATTGCCCTTGATGGGCATGTCCCTCAGGCCCTTGGTGCTGCGCACGATTTCATCTGGATTTTCGACGTAGACCCATTCGTCGCCCTTTTGCCAGGATCCCTGCCCCTGGTTCCACGGACCGCGCGCGCTGGCGCTGTCGCTCATATTGAAGTAGACATTTCGCACGCGCGGGTCGGCTTCGAGCACTCCGGGCGGGAAATTCTGGGCGATGGAATCGAGCGCTGCCGAGAACACCTGCATGTGCGAGATCTCGCGCGTCATGAGGAAGCCGAGCGTCTCCTTCACGTGGGGATCGTCGGTGAACTGCATGAGGTATTCGTAAACGATCTTTGCGCGGGATTCGGCTCCGATATTAGAACGAAGGTCGACGGTAAGGTCGCCGTTGGCGTTGACGTAATTTCCGCTCCACGGATATCCGACGCTGTTGGTGACGGTTGGACCGCCGCCGGTGAGGACGAGAAATGCGGGACTGGTGGCGGCCTGGTGGATGAGTTCGTCGCGCTCGGATTTGTTCTTCACGATATCGGTAAGCACGGTCTTTTCCGCCGCGTTCTTCAGTTCCCCATTCAACCCTTCCAGCAGCATGGTGATGGTGGCGCCGACGATCTCCAGGTGGCTGAACTCCTCGGTGGCGATATCCATCAGCATGTCGTACTTGTCAGGATACGGATGGCGGCAGGAGAAGGCCTGGGTGAAGTACTGCATGGCGGCTTTCAACTCACCGTTGCCGC
>JAEZPW010000154.1 GCA_023441255.1 Acidobacteriota bacterium | reverse complement strand
AGTGCTTACGGTACGGCCCGATGTGGTCGGCAGCGTCCTCCCGCAGTTACGTACGATCTTGTATCCCACCGACTTTTCAATGGATTCTGTGCGTGCTTTGGCATACGCACTTTCCCTCGCACAGGAGTTTCAGTCATCTGTCATTTTTCTTCATGTTGCGCCGGGCCACGGTGAAGACCCCGAGAACCGGAAGAGACTGTCAGGCTTTTTTGAGCAGCGGTTGCGCGAACTGGTGCCGCCGGAGGTCACATCCTGGTGCCACCCTCATTTTGTCGTGGATTTCGGCGACCCGGCTGACGCCATACAAAAGACTGCAGACGCATACAAGGCTGATCTGATCGTCATGGGCGTGCGCGGAGCCGGCGCTCTGACGCGAGCTTCGACGCACCTGGGAAGCACGGCATACCGAGTGGTCTCTGAGGCCCGCGCTCCGGTGTTGAGCGTACGCCAGTTGCAGCAAGACATATTCCACTAGTTACTGCGTGCTCCTGAAAGGCTCGAATCCACCAGTTCATCCCTGGTGCCGACTGCGGAGGAGGAGAATGCTGGTACGCGCCGTGCTCGTCTGGCTTTTGCTGATGATCATTGCGATTGCGAACGGCGGATTGCGCGAGATGCTGATCTCCCCCAGGCTGGGTGCCAGAATCGGGCACGTGGCGAGCACGGTTATCCTCTGCGGCGCCATCGTGCTCATCGCCTGGCTATTGATGCCGTGGGTCGGCGCTCGAAAGGCATCAGATGGGTGGACGGTCGGAACGTCGTGGCTTGTACTGACACTGGGATTTGAATTCCTTGCCGGGCACTATCTCTTTGGCAATCCCTGGCACAAGCTGCTGAGTGACTACAACATGGCGAAGGGGCGCGTCTGGGTCCTCGTACCGATTGTCACGTTTCTCGCGCCCTGGTGGGCCGCCACCATGCGCAACCGAAACTAGCAAAGTCTTCGAACTCTCCGAGGCGCGCCCGACGAATCCTCTGCGCGGAAGCAGTGCTTGCGCGTAGCGATCGGGCTCCTGTCTACGGGCGAATACGACTACGCTAACAGTTAACTTTGCTTTAACGATGGCATTGCAAATTTGTACTTATGCTACCGCCACCGTGTGCGCTAGCGTGATATGGGGGTGTTGTGACGGTGCGGGGTGTGGACATAATGCATGGGGTCGGCACAATTGTCTTTCGCCGGAGGCGAAGGCTTCTTGGCATGGCATACCGATCGGCGATTGCCGCGTTGGCTATTCTGGGGGCCCTCTCCATGTTCGCGGCGTTTGCGTCCCCTCTGGTGCCTTCACCCGTCACTGTGGTGCGTTCCGATCAGTCGGCGGCGATGATGTCCGGGTTTGTGCTTTCAATGGTAATCATCAGTTTTGGTTCGATAGCACTTCATGCCGTCTCCCTGCTCATCATGCGACGGTACGCGCCGCCACGCGGCCACGGTCCGGCGCTGATTGAATTGACGTGCAGTCGAATCTGCTAGTGGCTGCTTCTTCGTGGTTCTTCTCCTTGCTTACGGCCCGGCGTTGGGGTGCGCTCCCCAGCGGAGCCGCTACCACACCGGGCGATTTTTCCTCACCGCGCTCATGGGAGTGCAGGCGCTAGCTAATGGAGTGAAGTATGGCTGCGGTGATGATGGAATCAGTATCGAAAGCTCATCTGGAGCGTCCTGACGAACTCGCGTCCGAGGTAAGCGATCTATTGCGATCGCGATCGGTTATGGAAGCCGCGGCAGTTCCAGTGGATGACGCGACCAGTGCCGCTGCTGGGCGTGTCAACAACTCGCTGCAGGCACTTATGAACCTGTTCTACCTGATAGCTCGGGAAGCGCGCCTGGAACCACAACTTCAACCGCTCGTCACGCAGGTTCAGGCGGAACTCGCGCAGCTTTCCCGGTCGATTCAGAGACTCGACCGGCATGAAGCTCGAACGAGCAGGCAAAACAAGCAGTGACATGAAAGTGGTCGGACCTTTTCGATCGAAGCCATGAGTCCGCGCGAAAATACGCCGGGCTCTTACGTCGCGAAGCTCTTCAGAATTCAAACCGGCCCAAACCTCGCAAAGATCAAGACTCTGCTAAACCACAACCTACAGTCAACGCGGCGCGCGCTTGAGCTTGTTGCAGAAGTTGCAGTATTTCCGCGGTTTCACACCAGCTTTCAGATTCGGTCGGCACAGTTACGGCACAGAGGATCGGGTCATTTCGAGTAGGCGGTCACGGCAGCTAACACCAGATACGACCTCGCCCAATCGGCGCGACACGTTTACAATGGTTCGCCATCTCATAGGAGCGAATCAATGAAGCGAATTCTCATCGCAGTCATGTGCATTTCTATGTGTGCGGGGGCAGCAAGCGCGCAAACTGTCGACGCTACGGTATGCGATATTCTGTCTCACCCTAAGGATTTCGACGGCAAAATCGTGCGGGTTACCGGAACAGTCGTGGCCGGATTTGACGAGTTCATGATCAGGGATACGAGTTGCAAGCAGAGTGTGAACGGTATATGGCTCGACTATCCGGCCGGAACGAAGGCAAAGGCAGGACCAGTTGCGGTGATCACGCTTCAGTTGGCAAAGAACAGCCCAGGACGCGCCACGTCGATTTCAGCGACGCCGGTGAAGCTCGATACGGGTGGTGATTTCAAGAAGTTTGACTCGGCCCTGTCGGCATCGGTGAAGACGCCGGGGCGGTGCCTCGGGTGTGTGCGTTCGACAGTGACTGCAACCTTGACCGGACGGCTTGACGCTGTGGATGCGGTTTCGCTTGAGAAGACGGGATCGATGTTCACGGTAGTGAAGGGATTCGGAAACCTAGCACGGTATCCTGCGCGGCTGGTGATCCAGTCCGTAGCAAACGTCAGCCAGAATGACATCGACTATTCCAAGCCCGCTGATCTCGGCGATGGAAATGTCGGCTTGGGCCTGACGGCCGATGACCTCAAGCGGGCGGCAGCGGCTTTTGGAGCACCTGGTGAAGATAACGGGGTCGAGGTAGGCTTCACTGGAGCGAACTCGCTAAGGCCGGACGACGGCGTCAAGGCTACCGGGAACTCGCCGGATGGGCTTTTGTTGGCCGTGACGTTCGACGGCGACCGAGTAAAGGGGAGCGCAATGGGCCAAGCGATGGCACATACAGGAACGCATATTGCTGACCTACGCGAATCGCCGATGGGACGAAATCTGTTCCAGCTTGAAGGTCGGGCATGGGGCGTGACAGTGATGAACGCAATCAGCAACAAAGAAAAGACGCTGACACTTCCGGGCGGGTATGTGGTCTGGAATAGCAACTGGACGGAGGCGGACCAGCAAAAGCAGCTTCCCGGATCATTGAGCGGATACCTGACACAGTGGGCCGCCTTGAGCCGTTAAAAGCCCTCACAATCCTTATCGCGAACGAACTGTTCTCAACTAAGCCTCGGCCAACGCTGGCCGGGGCTTTTCTTTGCTCAGGAGAATGGCAAGTCGCTCAGGCAGTATGACGCGGCGGCAACATTCGCTTCACGGCTTACCGGCCAATGAATTGGGAACGATTGTTCGGCCCGGCAACGATCGCGCGCTAGAACGGTCACGCGATCCCAACTTGGCACCCGTGCAAAAGATGATGGGGCACGAGTCGATTACTACAATACAACGCTATCTGCATGCCGAGCTTGAAGATGTGGCTCAGCTCGCCAACCAGCGCAATGCTGGACGCGCTCACGCGTAATTTACGGCACAGTGGGTGAAAACTGAAGGTTGGAACGAGCTAAGTCGTTGAAAGAATTTGGCTGCCCCCCAGGGATTCGAACCCCGATATGCTGATCCAGAGTCAGCTGTCCTGCCGTTGAACGAGGGGGCAGCACTTCGTCGCGCTGTTCTTAAGAGTAGCCAGCGACGCAATTGATTCTATTTGGTCGATGCGTTTCGGTCAACAGAGTGCGCGACACACGCGAAGAATTTCGTCCAAGAGCACAAGGCTTGGCAGCGATGCGTAGTCGTGGTCCGCCGCACGCAATGCCACACGCCTCATTTCCACTGCGTAGTGATGGCCATGCGAGTTGGTGCGCCCCTGGGGCCGAAACGGTTGATCCCGGACTACTAGTCACCTCGGCGTACCTGCAGCTTCGGCGGAGGCTGTTCCTGGTTGATCGAGGTACCACCGGTACGTCTGCGCTATGCCTTCGCTCAAGGCTATACGCGGTCGCCAGCCGAGAGCCTTCAGGTTCGAAACGTCGAGCAGCTTGCGAGGCGTACCGTCCGGCTTCGTTGAATCAAATACGATCTGCCCACCGTAGCCAGTGATGGTCTTCACGAGTTCCGCAAGTTCGCGGATGCTGAGGTCCTCGCCCGCTCCGACGTTGATGATTTCTGAGTCGTCGTAGTTGAGCATCAGGTGAACGGCTGCGTCGGCCAAGTCGTCAACGTGAAGAAACTCGCGCTTGGGCGAACCCGAACCCCACACCACCACTTTAGGCGCCCCTGCGACTTTCGCATCGTGGAACTTTCGGATGAGCGCCGGCAAAACATGCGACGAAGTCAGATCAAAATTGTCGCCGGGGCCGTAGAGATTGGTCGGCATGAGGCTGATCGCCGCAAAGCCGTACTCTTTCCTGTAGGACTGGCACATGGTGATGCCGGCAATCTTCGCAATCGCGTAGGCTCTGTTCGTGGATTCCAACTCTCCTGTCAGCAGAGACTCTTCCTGGATAGGTTGCGCAGCAAACTTGGGATACACGCAGGAGGATGCGAGGAACTCCAGCTTTTTCGCGCCGAAGCGGTACGCCGAGTCGATGACGTTTAGTTCGATCGCGAGATTGTCGTAAACAAACTGAGCGGGATAGGTGGCGTTCGCGAGGATGCCCCCTACCTTCGCAGCGGCAAGGAACACGTACTCAGGCCGCTCGTGCTCGAAGAACGACCGCACCGCCGCCTGATCACGGAGGTCCAACTCGGTTCGGCTTCTGCATAGGATGTTCTCGTAACCGCGTGCCTGGAGATTTCGGACAACCGCCGAGCCGACGAGACCACGGTGGCCGGCGACGAAGATTCTGCTCGTTGAATGCAAGGCCGCTCCTAAGCGTGCGCTGATCCCTTCAGGAATTCAGACCACTCTTTAAATTGTGCTGAGTCCTGTCGCCAATACCACTGAGCTGTCGCGCTGAGTCCCTGGACCAAACTAACGCGAGGTTCATAACCGAGCTCCTGCATTTTGGCGATGGACGGAACGCGGCGAGGGGTCTGCTGGATCTGCTTCCCGGGGATGAGATCGATTTCGAGATCAAGAGCCTTTGCTGTCAGGAGGGCGAGGTCCTTGATACTGGTCTCTTCACGATCATTGCCTATGTGATAGATGTTTCCCTTCTGCCCGCGCCTCATGCAGATCAGGATTCCATCCACAGCATCGTCGATGTAACAGAATGCTCGTGTCTCGTCGCCCGAACCGATTATCGGAAACGCAAAGTGATTGCGTTTCCCGCCATCACTAAGCCGCTTCATGCGAAGCACAAATTGAGGAATGACGTGCTCGCCGCCCATGTCGGGGCCGTAGATATTGTGTGGCCGGAAGATCACTGCATCGAGGCCGAGATGGACTCCGTAGTGCAGCGTCAGCAGTTCGGTTGCGATCTTCGACCCGCCGTACGAATACCTCGGATCGTGAACGTTGGGTACGATAAGACGCTCGGTTTCGGGCGTCGGAACAGATGTAGGTTGCTGGTAGACTTCGGCAGAAGAGGCAGCGACATAGCGTTTCACGCCTAATTTCAGCGCCGCCTCGATAGTGTTCATCGCGCCCTTAACGCCCACTTCCAGTACACGATGCGGCTTCTCGTAAAAATTACGCGTGCCGTTAACGGCGGCGAGGTGGACAACGATCTCACAGCCGTCCGTTGCCCGCAGCACATCGTCCAGGCTGCAGATATCGCCGGTCACGACCTCTATCTGCGATGCTATATCGGCAACTCGTCGCGCCGAACCGCGAGAACCATTGTCCAGAACACGGACCTTATATCCTTCAGCGGCGAGGCGGTGGACCAGCGGAGCGCCGATAAATCCAAGTCCTCCAGTGACGAGGACCCGCTCAGATGCTTGCATTATCGACTCCAAACCTGACTCGTTTCTATGACGAAACCTGACTCGCCGTGGCCTTCAGCGCCTTCGCTTCCGCGCTTACCTGAAACCAGCCACTTTCTGCGCTAAGGCGCATGTCGCGCCAGAAGCCCCACAAGTCGGAATACCAGCAATTCGCGTTGCCGACACTCTCATGGATGCCGGCCAAGTCCGAGAACGCCGAATGCGGCGTCATCAAGATTACCGCGTCACAGTTCTTCAGCACCGACGGGTCTTCACGACCGGGCACAAACGGATCGACGACAACGGCCTCGTAACCTTGCGCGCGTAACTGTTTCAGCAGTTTGAAGGAAAGCGAGTTTCGCGTATCGTCGCAATCCGCCTTGAACGTAAGCCCCAACACGCCTACCTTGGAAACACTCGGCGACAACGTACGCAGGTGTTTGACCAGGTGCATCGTCATTCCTTCGTTGATCTTGAAAGCCGTTGAGATCAACTCGGGGAATGCGATTCGCTCAACAAGGAAGAATCCGTCCTTGTACAAGCACGGACCGCCTACGTTCGGGCCAGGACGTGGCACGCGCATACGCGGGTAGTCCTTGTTCGCGGCTTCCAGAATCCGGTGAATGTTTGCGCCATAGCTGTCTGCGACCAGGTAGAACTCATTCGCGAGGGCAAATTCAACGTAGCGCGCCATGTTGGTTATGAGCTTCGTCAGTTCGGCTTCGACGGGGGTCAGGAAAATGCACTCGCCGCGAATAAAAGACGAGAAGAATGCCGCAGCCTTGGCTTGGCTCGCGTGATCAAACGCCCCGATCAGTTGCGGTAGCCTCTGGATCTCCTCGATCGCTTTCGTTTGCAGCACCCGCTCCGGCGTGTAAGCGAGGTAAAAATCCTTGCCGCAGGTCTTCCCCGTTCGAGACTCGATTAGTTCCTTCACCCGCAACGTGGTGCCCGGCGAAACGGTGCTCCTGAGAAGGATCAACTGCTGGTCGTGCAGATTTGGAATAACGGACTTCTCGATGACGCTAAACAGAGGACGAAGATTCGGATTGAGATTCTCGTCGATAGGCGTACCGAGAACAATGACAACAGTTTCCGAACCAGCCAGCGGTTCCGCCGAGTCCGTCATCTCAAGGAGGCCGTTCGCGAGAGCACGGTTAAGGAATTCGTCTCCTTTGTGCTCGATGAACGGCATTTTCCCCGACATGATCATTGCGTTGGCATCTTTGTTCAGGTCAACGCCGAAAACGCGATAAGAGGCATCGGTAAGTACGAGGGCGAGACCAAGACCGACGTGGCCGGCGCCGCCAATAATGCTGACTGTTCCCTTGGGTTTCTTCATGAACAACTCGTGAGTTGCGGGTGTGAGACTTAGTCTACTATCAGGAACAAATGCTCGCTACACCGATTCTCGACGAAGCTACAGACCGCGTAACCAACCGAGAAGGTGACTGAACCGATTCAGCCAGGTGTGGTCGCGCAGTGCGCGGTTACGACCTGCGGCAGCAATCGCTTCCCTTTCGTCCGCATGCTCCAGGTAATGGCGAGCCTTGTCTACACACTCCTGCGTAGAAGCGTACGTAAGCAGTTCCCTGCCCACTTCGAATAGGGAGTTCAGATCGGCATTGGGGTGGGTGAGATAACAGCTTCCTGACATGGTCGCGTCAAAGTCGCGAATCTTTAACGTGTAGAAATCAGACGAATGCCCGATGGTACCGACACCAAGCACTATCTTCGACTGCGCAAACAGGCGCGGAACGTTTTCGTTGGGCAGGCGTCCGCCTTCCCATCCGCTGCCGTAAGCCGTCACCCTGATGCCTGCTTTACGCAGTGCCTTCACGACGCGGTCTCGTATGCCATACCTGGCCCCGATGAACGACACCTCGTGAATCTTGGGGAGCTCCGGCATGGGGTGGAAAATGGAATCGTCGCTCGCTTCGGGAAAGAACAGTGCCGGGC
>JAEZPW010000144.1 GCA_023441255.1 Acidobacteriota bacterium | reverse complement strand
ATCCCGGTAGTGGGAACACTGTCCGCTTCTGGCACCAACCTGGTTGAATCGAAAGCACCTTCTCTCGCGTTGGTGTAAAGCGTCGGAGCAGCACCGGACCCGGTGGTCACAATGTCGATTGCACGGTCGTTATTGATGTCCGACAGGATGGCGGACACGGTGTCGCTGGTCCCTCCCAGCCCTGTCTGTTGAGTCCAGTTCGTGAACGTTGAGTTGCCGTTGTTACGCCACAGAACATTGGGGCCGGAGCTACCATTTTTCCCGCCGGCATCCGACGCCGGCTTTCCAGTCACGAAAAGGTCCAGGTCTCCATCGTGATCGAAATCGATAAAGGTCAAGCCCGCCGGATTGTTTAGCTGCTCTATCTTTGCCGACTGTGTGACTTCTACGAACTTGCTGTTTCCAAGATTGCGATACAGACTGACACGGCCATTCACCACTGCAGCCAGATCGGGAAGCCCGTCGTTGTCAAAGTCGCCGACCGCACACGATGTGCCGTGGCCCCTTGCCAGTAGCCCGGATTTCCGCGCTGGCACCAACTCGAAATGTCCAGCGCCATCGTTTCGATAGATCTCAATGGCATGCTCGCCCTCTGCCATGGCCACGAGGTCAAGTTTTCGATCACCGTCGACATCGATAAGGCATGCCCCGCCTCCGAGCGGCGCCTCAGGGGCCGTATGCGTCCGCGTGCTCTTATTACTTGTTACGACTGTTTGAGCCACGAACGTTATCGGAATCATGGGTCCGACCATCGGCTCGGTCGTGCGAACGTCCTGCGCAAGGGAAAGACCTCCCTGGCCGCCATAACCAGATTCGATGGCAGAGGATATCTTCTCCCGTGTTAAGTGCTCAAAACGGTTAAGGTGCTTCAGGGCCTCGGCGTTGTTTCCCGTACGTTGCAATGCCCTCGCGAGTCCAAACTCGGCCGACGCATGCAATGGATCGCTTCTCAGTGCCGTCTCGAACTGTTTGATGGCCTCGTCGTATCTTTGGAGCTGGAGGAAGATTGAGCCGGCAAAGTAATGCGCGTCTGGATTGTTCGGGCTCAGATCACACACACGCAGAAAGTCATCCAAGGCAGTCGGCTTCTTGCCTTCTGCAAGATGGAGGAGGCCGAGGTTGTACCACACCCGAGGGTCGGATGGTGAGAGTTCCGCAGCGTGATTGAGGGCCTTTCCTGCCTCCTCCAGCTTCGATTCGCTGAAGAGGGCGATACCGCGATTGATCTCGGCCGTCACGAGTGTCGGGTCCGTTTGGAAAGCCCGATTGAACTTCCGCGCAGCCTCCTCGAAGTTTTGCTGGTTCATGAGCGCCACGCCAAGGTTGTTCAGGCGGATCGCCTCTGCGTGATCAGGACGCGCAGCTGCTGGCGAGAGTGTAGCGGCACAGCACAGCACTGACAGAAAAGCTACGCCTGCGAGTCGTCGCGCCAATACCGAGGGAATTGCAGCCATTGAACGATTCACCTCGTCCGAGCTGGTCAAGATGCGCACTGGCCAGGCTGTCTGAATTCAATCAGGCGGAATAAGCACCTGCCTCCAATTGTCCAAGAGAACACTTGGTTCAGCAACTCCCTTTGAGTCGGCTGTCGGACTGGTGCAATAAAGCCCCGTCCCGCGTGGCAGACTGTGACGTGGTCCGGCGCAACTGTCAGGTTTTTCAACATCTGAGCGCCCAAGCGCCTGCTTACGCGTCATGCCGCATTGACGCTCGAAATTCGTGCTTACTATACTCAAAAGGTTACATGTCGTAACAGGAGACAGGATGCCGATTTCAGCGGTTATCGTTGACGACGAACAGTTGGCGCGTGATGAGCTGGCTTATCTCCTCAAATCCGTCGGCGACGTGGAAGTCATAGCGCAAGGCGACAACGGATTTGAAGCGGTGAACCTGATCAAGGAACACTCGCCAGACCTCGTCTTCCTCGACGTCCAGATGCCGGGTCTTGATGGGTTTGGAGTCATCAAGAAACTGATAGATAAAAAGGTCCCGCTGCCGCAGATCGTGTTCGGTACCGCATTTGATCAGTACGCGGTTAAAGCTTTCGAGGTAAACGCGGTTGATTACCTGCTGAAACCTTTTGACAAGAAGCGCGTAGCACAGGCTGTAGAGAAGGCCCGCAAGCGACTAGGCGCAAAGACCTCGCCCTCTGACAAGCTGGAAACCCTGATCGAGATGCTGGAGCAGCGTCAACAGCAGCCTTCGCATGCAGTCCCGGCGAAGGTTCTGATTAAGTCGGGAGGCCGTCTCTTTCTGGTCGACCAGAAGGACATCTGCTTTGCTTCCATCGAGGATGGCGTTATCACTGTCGTCACCCCCACCATGGAAGGCCAGTCAAACTGCCGCACCTTGGAAGAGCTTTTGGATACTCTTGATCCGAACCTCTTTTGGCGTGCGCACCGCTCATACCTGGTCAACATCAACAGGATCAAGGAGGTGGTGCCTTGGTTCAAGAGTTCGTATCAGTTGAGAATGGGTGACCGAAATGGGACTGAGGTCCCGGTCAGTCGGGCACAGACCAAGCGACTCCGTGACCTGTTCGGCTTGTAGTGCAGGGCGGGTACAGCTTGCAAGCTCCCGGTGGGCGCTGCGCCCTCAAAGTCGTGCCGATTCGAAGCCCTTCAGTACCGTGCGTAATCGATTGGCTTCTTCTTCGTCGTGCTGGTCCTGGAGCAAGAACTCGACCCCATAGACGTAGCCACGGCGGTTACGGACGATGCACTTGATACGGATCGGTTGGGACGGGTAGGCTGGTGTGAACTCGACCGCCACCTGTTGTCCGATCTTTAATTCCGCGCCGGCGAAGACCGCCATACCTCCTTCGTTCAGGTCCTTGCCGCGTCCCTGTATGACGACCGAGTCCTTGCCGTTCTGAACGATAAGCCGGATAGGCACATCCACTTTGAAGCGGAGCCAGCGTCGTGCATTTGGAACTACGAATTGCAGCACACGAGCCACGGTGGTCATGGCATTCCCTCGCGGCAGAAAATCCTATCAGCGTTATCAAAATGGGCAACGTTACCTAAGTTCCATGTCCTTAATCCTCGTTGCGAGGGGTCGGGGAAGGCGTATGCTGTGCGCACTCGCGGCTCTGACCCGTTCGCCGCTGGTGGAGGGCTGGTATGAACGTGCAGGACTTCTTTCTGTCTGCCCTTGCGCTTTTCGTTCTCTTCTTTCTAGTCGCACCCATGATCCAACATGTCTGCAATCGTACCGAGCGAATCGGCAGAAAGCGGGCAACCGCAGCGAAAACCATGCAGGACCGGGAACAAGTTCGACGCGCAAGCTGAGGACGGAGCACGGAATACAGCCTGTGGAACGCAGTTCAGCTTTCCCCATCCGGCTGTATAATCCGATGTAAATGAAAGCCTACGTGTATGTTTCGCTGAAGAAGACCGTCCTGGATCCCCAGGGCAAGACAATCCACGGCGCCTTGAAGAAAATGGGATACCAGGGCGTCGGCGACGTACGCCAGGGAAAGTATTTCGAGATTGTGCTTGACGGTACAAACCGCGAGCAGGCGCAGGCGGAAGTTGAGCGCATGGCCCGGGAAGTTCTCACGAACCCAGTCATTGAGGAGTATAGGTATTCCATCGAGGAGTAGGGCAGCAAGAATGACGGCAACTCTGATTGCCTCACGCGACTCCTATTGCAGGTGGTTCTCTTCTCAGCTTTTGGGGATTCAGCTCATATCGACGACTTAAGCGTTTTGGTTAATTGGAGTTGCGGGATGTGGCCGGAATCGAGCGGCTGTGTTCTGCAATCTAAGGAATAGCAGTTTGCTACAGGACGAAGTTTCAGTTCGTTTCGCCTCAGCGGAGTTTCAAACATGTGCGGCATAGTTGGTTACGTTGGCAAGAAGCGTGTTGTCCCGGTCATCATCGACGGCTTAAAGCGGCTGGAATATCGCGGATATGATTCCGCTGGCATTGCCGTCGCCGGCAACGGTGAGGGCCTGCAGGTGCGCCGCGCTGAGGGGAAACTGCGCAATCTTGAAGAAGTCATCCGACTGAAGCCGCTCGACGGAACCTACGGTATCGGACACACCCGTTGGGCCACGCATGGCCGTCCTACGGAGGAGAACGCTCACCCGCATCGAGATTGCAGCGGCACCGTGGTCGTAGTGCACAACGGCATCATCGAGAATTACGTGACCCTGAAGAAAAAGCTTAAGGAAGAGGGTCACAAGTTCTCAACCGAGACGGACACAGAAGTTATTGCGCACCTGGTGGAGAAGTACTTCATCAGCAGCCGGAACGGGCACCGCTCTTCTCTGGAAGAAGCAGTCCGCCGCGCGGTGCGTGAACTGACGGGCGTCTTCGCTCTGGCCGTGATCGCCACTGAGGAGCCTAACAAGATTGTTGCCGCCCGAAACGGCCCGCCGGCCGTCATCGGCCTCGGCAAGGATGAGTACTTCGTGGCCTCCGACGTCCCGGCCATCCTCTATCACACCCGTGACCTTTTCTTTCTCGGAGATGGCGATCTTGCGGTGATCACGCCCGCCGGAGTAAAGCTGACCGATTTCGAGGGGCATCCGGTTGAACGCCAGGTCCAGCACGTCACGTGGGACCCGATCATGGCGGAAAAGGGCGGCTTCAAGCATTTCATGCTCAAAGAAATCTACGAGCAGCCGCGCGCCGTCCGTGATACCACGCTTGGTCGTGTTTCGCTTGACAGCGGACGCGTGTATCTCGACGAGATGGAGATCAGCGACGAAGATTTTCGGGTCCTGAAGAAGATCAATATCGCCGCTTGCGGGACGAGTTGGCACGCCGGTCTCGCGGGTAAGTTCATGATCGAGCGGCTCGCTCGGGTGCCCGTGGATGTCGACTATGCAAGTGAATATCGGTACCGGGACCCGATCCTTTGCGCCGATGACCTGACGATGCTTATCACTCAGTCGGGCGAGACGGCCGACACCATCGCAGCGCAGCGTGAAGCGAAAGCCAAGTGCTCGAAGACTGTCGCTATCTGCAACGTGGTTGGTTCCATGGTGACCCGTGAAGCGCACGGCACGATCTATACGCACGCTGGCCCGGAAATCGGCGTAGCTTCAACAAAGGCTTTCACCGCGCAACTTACGGCCTTGTTCCTTTTTGCCCTGTATCTGGCTGAGAAACGGGGCCAGCTTACCATCGACCAGGAGAAGATGCTGATAACCGAGCTGACAAGGCTGCCGGGAAAGCTTGAATCGCTATTGGCCCGCGAGGAAGATTGCGAGGATTTGGCGAAAGAGTATTCTCGTGCGCATGATTTCCTCTTTCTCGGGCGAGGCATTCATTATCCGATTGCGCTCGAAGGTGCGCTGAAGCTGAAGGAAATTTCCTACATTCACGCAGAGGGTTATCCGGCCGGCGAGATGAAACACGGGCCGAACGCGCTCATCGACGAAAATCTCCCGGTAGTCATCATTGCCACCTGCGACAAAAATGACCCAGCTTCGGTGCTGCGCTACGAAAAAACGATGTCGAACTTGAAAGAAGTAAAGGCACGTTCAGGAAAGGTGATTGCGCTGGCGACGGAAGGGGACGACGAGATATCGGAATCAGCTGATCACGTCATTTACATCCCGGAATCGCCCGAACTTCTTGCGCCCGTTCTGGAGATTGTGCCGTTGCAGTTGTTGGCTTACCACATTGCTGTGCGCCGCGGGTGCGATGTAGATCAACCTCGCAATCTGGCCAAGTCCGTTACTGTGGAGTAAGGCTGCCTCCGCAGCAGCACCGCCGTCGAGAAGCGGGATGTACTCAGACTCTCACGCAGCAGCGTGAGTGTAACGGGAGTATCCAGCGCCGCGATCTTTGGTCAGTCAAGCGATGCCGATGGCGCGTTCCAGTCCGAGGAGTCATTTCGAAGAAGCCAGTTCGCTTCAATCCGCACGCGCGCTTGCTGAGCGTGCTTTTTCCCGGGCCGCCGGTGCACCGCTGATTGGCGGCAACAGTGTGCGATTGCTGATTAACGCGGCCCAGAACTATCCCGCATGGCTCGCGGCCATTGCGTCGGCTCGTCGCCATGTTCACTTCGAGAGCTACATCATTCACGAGGACAGCGCTGGTTTGGAGTTCGCCAATGCGCTTATTGCAAAGGCACAGGAAGGGGTGCGTGTGCGCCTCGCCTATGACTGGATGGGAGGGTTCGGCAAAGCGTCACGTAAGTTTTGGAACCGCCTGCGAGCTGGCGGAGTGGAAGTGCGTTGCTACAATCCACCCCATTTTGATTCACCGTTGGGCTGGCTCTCACGTGACCACCGCAAGATGCTCGCCGTGGATGGTGAAGTAGGCTTCATCGCCGGTCTGTGTGTCGGGCGCATGTGGGTCGGAGAACCACGAAAACATATCGAGCCTTGGCGCGATACAGGTATTGAGGTGCACGGGCCTGCGCTGGCTGATATCGAGCGCGCCTTCGCCGAAGTCTGGGCCATGATGGGCGAACCGATTCCGGACGATGAGCTTCCCGGCATCATGACGTTGTCCCAAGCGGGAGACGTGAACCTGCGCATTGTTGCTACCGTGCCTGCGACCGCTGGTTTATTTCGCCTCGACCAGCTAATTGCCGCTATGGCGCGGAAAAGGCTCTGGTTGACCGATGCGTACTATGCTGGCATGCCCTCCTACGTGCAGGCGCTCAGGGCCGCAGCGCGAGATGGCGTTGACGTGAGACTGCTCGTGCCCAATGCAACCGACATTCCCTTGCTCAGGCCCCTTTCGCGTTCAGGATATCGCTCGCTGCTTGAAGCTGGCATTCGCATATTCGAGTGGAACGGGACCATGATTCACGCCAAGACGGCGGTCGCTGACGGACACTGGGCGCGCGTCGGTTCCACGAACTTGAACGTCGCGAGTTGGCTCGGCAACTGCGAACTTGATGCGGTAATCGAGAATGACGAATTCGCTCGTCAAATGGAAGATCAGTACCTTGCGGATCTGGCCAACGCGACTGAAGTGATCCTTGACGCGAGGAGGAGAGTAAGCGCTCCCGGTGAGCCTCGTCACCGAATGCCAGTAGCCACCAGTGGCGGCGGGAGCGCAGGCCGTGCAGCCGCCGGCGCGATTCGTATCGGTAGCGCTGTGGGCGCGGCGTTTACGGACCGCCGAGTTCTGCAGCCGGTGGAAGCGCGTGTGATTCTGCTGACGGGCCTCCTGCTCTTGGGAATTGCAGCCCTTCTGTATTTATTCCCGAAAGTGGTGAGCTATTTCCTGACGGCTGTTTTTGGCTGGATCGGGATTACTTTGATCTACCGTGCCTGGAAGCTGTATCGCCGCAGCAGCGGTGTTGATTCCGGGTAGAACGCAGCCGGTGCAATTTCGAGAGCAGTATTCATCTCGGAAGTCGGCGACTGGCTGCATAAACCGGGAGACCGCTGCACCCCACGAGAGTGGCTGGACATCAAAAGCTTAGGAGCACAAACAGGTTTTGACCTCTCAGCTTAGGATTCTGACCTACAACATTCATAAGTGTCGCGGACTGGATGGCCGGGTGCAACCAGGACGAATCGTGAAAGTATTGCAGCAGATTGATGCGGACATCATTGCTCTACAGGAGGTGGTCAGGGCTGAGGGAAACCGTGAGCATGATCAGGCGGAATACATCGCCAGCGAACTGGGCTTCGACTTCTGTCTGGGCGAAAACCGCAAAATCGCCGGCGGGGCGTATGGGAACCTGCTGCTGAGCCGCTTTCCTCTAAAACAGATTCGCAATCACGACATCAGCGTTGACGGATACGAGCGGCGCGGCTGCCTCCGTGTCGATATTGATCTCGGCGACACGACCCTGCATGTCTTCAATGTTCATTTAGGAACCAGCTTTCTGGAGCGCCGCCAACAAGCGCGGAAACTGGTCAGTCCTGAGATTTTGCAGAACGCGGAGCTTAGTGGAGTTCGCGTCTTATTGGGAGATTTGAACGAGTGGACAAGCGGCTTGGCGTCCCGCCTGCTGCACCAGCACTTCCAACGTGCCGGCTCGCGTACGCATATGCCCTCACGCACGTATCCTGGCGTTTTTCCCTTGTTGTACCTGGATCGTATCTATCTCGATGCCGCAATCAACGTGGAGCGCCTAATGGTTCACCGTAGCCGGACCGCGCTTATCGCCTCCGACCATCTCCCTGTGATCGCGGATTGTGAGATTGCCGGCCCATGTCTCACGGCCGATGAATCCAAGTGCACAGCGACCTCGATTGCAGGGTCCTGAATCACCTGCGTGCCCATGGCGCCGCATCTCGAAACGAGAGACTCCTTCCAATCATGAATGGGCATGGCCCTTGAATATCGGGCTCTCGCCAATTGTCTCGTGAGTTCCGGATGCGCCCGATTCGCGCAGCACACGAGCACAGTCGCAATGATAGCGTTGTAGGCCATCAAGACACCATGGCCATCCACGGGTGTATCTAACAGGGTGCAAAGTCCATTCCCATGAAAGAAGTCGGACATTATGGACGAGAGAACCACAAAGATCTCTGCCGTGCTTGCAAAACTCGGCGATTCGCTTGGCGACTTGGAAGCCGTCTACAAAGACGTGCATTCCCATCCCGAACTCTCGATGCAGGAAACCCGGACCGCCGGGATTGCGGCGACGCGGCTGCGTGAGGCCGGGTACGAGGTGACCACGGGAGTCGGAAAGACCGGTGTTGTTGGTCTGCTGCGCAACGGCGAAGGACCCGCGATCATGCTGCGAGCCGACATGGATGCGCTTCCGGTTCAGGAGGCTACGGGCCTGCCCTACGCCAGCAAGGTCACAGTGAGTGATAGCACGGGGAAGACCGTGCCCGTGATGCACGCCTGCGGCCACGACATGCATGTGACCTGGCTGGTCGGCGCGGCCACGCTGTTTTCGAAATCTCGCGATGCGTGGAAGGGCACACTGATGGCAGTCTTTCAGCCGGCAGAAGAAACAGCAGCAGGCGCGCAGGCGATGATTGATGACGGTCTCTTTCAGCGCTTCCCGAAGCCGGCGGTAGTGCTCGGACAGCATGTTATGGCCTTTCCCGCTGGTATTCTCACCGGCCGTCCCGGAGTCACGACATCTGCCGCCGACAGCCTCCAGATTCGGTTATTCGGGCGCGGCGCTCACGGCTCCATGCCTGAAGCCAGCATCGATCCGGTTGTCATGGCCGCGGCAACGGTGCTACGGTTACAGACCATCGTTTCCCGCGAGGTTGCGGCGAATGAGGCTGCTGTGGTCACGATTGGTGTACTGCAGGCTGGCACGAAGGAGAACGTCATCCCTGATGAGGCAGTCATCAAGTTGAACGTGCGTACCTTCGACGAGGGCGTCCGTAAACGCGTTCTCTCTGCGATTGAGCGCATCGTCAACGCCGAAGCGGCGGCTTCGGGCGCTCCCAGGAAGCCGGAGATCACGACTCTGGACCGCTATTCTCTGGTTAGGAATGACCCGGAGGCAACCAAGCGGGTAGGTGATGCGTTTCGGCGCCATTTTTCAGCTGACCGTGTACAGGAGACCCAGCCTACAACGGCAAGCGAGGACTTCGGATCGTTTGGGACAGAATGGGGAACTCCATCGGTGTTTTGGTTCGTAGGCGGCATCGACCCAGAAACGTATGCGAAGGCCAAGAGGGACGGAAAAATGGGCGAGATCCCGACCAATCACAACCCGCGCTTTGCACCCGTAATCCATCCAACTTTGCAGACGGGCGTAGAGGCGCTGGTGGTTGCCGCTCAGGCGTGGCTGGCGGCCTAGAACAAGTTGACCATCGACGAACATGTCGTTGTAGGCACGCTGCTGGTCGCTTTCGACCTTGCCGGGACGTTTGTTTTCGCGCTCAGCGGCGCCACGGCCGCAGTCAGGTACAGGCTCGATCTGTTCGGAGTTCTGGCTCTAGCCTTCGCCGCAGGCAACTCGGGTGGGATCGCTCGTGATGTCATGATTGGGGCAGTTCCTCCCGCGGCGATCAGCGATTGGCGCTACATTGCAGTCTCTTTCCTTGCCGGGCTTATTACGTTCTATTGGTACCGAATCATCAACCGGCTGAGCAGCCCCGTGCTGGTGTTCGATGCCGCCGGATTGGCGCTCTTTGCAGTTTCTGGCGCGAGTAAGGCGTTGGCATATCACGCGGGGCCCGTTGCGGCGACGTTGCTTGGCATGCTGACCGGGATTGGCGGCGGCATGGTTCGCGACCTGCTCGTCAGGGAAATCCCCACCGTGCTACGCACCCAGCTTTACGCCATCGCTGCCTTCGTCGGCGCGGCTGTCGTTGTACTTGGAAGGATGCTGCATCTCGACTCTTCCGGGGTTGCTATAGTCGCCGCAGTTCTCTGCTTTGTACTTCGCTTTATGGCCATGCGACGAGGCTGGCAACTTCCGACCGCGCGCTTGCCAGAACAATCAGATCAAGAAACGAATGTCGATTCGAACGGACAACGCGCTCAGGGAAGCACTAGGTGAGTTCAAAGGTGCTTGTCTCCCCGGGGTGCGACTGTGCCCGGAGAGAACTGACCCGACTGCAGCTCTAGATTCCCTAGCGAATCGCGCGGGACTCACCGCGGTCAGGCAACTCGACGGATGGGCACAGTATGAGTGAACGCGCGAACCGCAAGTGCGAACATGATCGTGGTCCATCCGCGAATGATCAGCGCGATGCCCAGAGCAAACCCCAGGAACCAGATCGCCGAAACCGGCCACGATGCCCAGAGCAGTACACCAAGCACGAGCGTCACAATTCCATCGAAAACGGCCCATCCCCACCTCTGAAATCGTAAGTGAATCGCGGCAATGGTGCGAAATAGCCCGATGACGGTGAAATACGCAGCAAACAACATCGTCCATACCAGTGCCCCGGCGACAGGGTGCGTGATCACAAGCAGCCCTACGATAACGCCGAGCACGGCGCCAAGCACGTGCAGCAACACGCCTCCCCAACCCCGGGCATGGAACGCGTAGATTCCTTCCAGAATGCCGCTCCCGAACATCAGCCAGCCCAGCACAAAGACACTTCCCAGTGTTGCTGCCGGAATGAACGCAAGCGCAATGCCCCCGAGCACAACCAGAACGAGTCCAAGTGCGAGGAACCATCCCCAGGACTTGCGAATACGTTCCAGACCGGTCAGCGGTGCAACGGTGCCCATATCTCCTCCGATTTTTGACTTGATTATCCCAACGATCAACTGGATGGCCGCAAAAGCGTCGGGAGTTCCATGCCTTCGACGTTCGATCCGCATCAAGGGAACGTCAGGTCCAGGATCGGCGTCGTGCCCCCGATCTGTTGTGCCGTGGCTCGGTATCTCGGGTCATTCCAACCGACCGCCGCCAGGCGAAGAACGGGATGGAGTGCGGATGCTCGAAATGGGGTGATCTGCTTGTGTGGCCAGCGCTTCTGGCCCGTCGCGAAAGGTATCAGGTAGTCGACACCCTTCCGTAGGCTGCGTCCATCCGGAGTCTGGTAATTCCACAGATCTATACCAAGACGGTTACCGAGCGCAGCCAAATGCAGGAACGCTGTAAGATCGAAGATGCTGTAGTCCCAAGAGCGAGTGCGTGCGAGTTCGCGTGGCTGTTCCCCGCCAGGCTCGAACTCCTCGCCAATGTCGGCCTGCGCCCGCTGGAGTATAGCCCTCGCCACGTTCGCCTGTCCCGTGTAGATGGCAAGAGCGGTGACTTGCACGTCGTACCAGGTCTCCTGATTGTTGCCTCGGGTCGCCTCGTCGCGTCCAACGGAACTCTCCTGGAGCCACTCCAGATACGCGCTCATCCACTTCTTAAACCCTTGGTCGTCCGAGCCCGCCCACGCGGACGAGTTTTGCAGAAGCGTCACGCTGTCGATGATCTGCGGCAAGAACCGTGTCTCGACGATCCCGGCCGCTCGCCCCTTCGCGATGCCCGGAATACCCTGCCCGAAGTTCAGGTTTGGGTTCATTCGCGTTGGCGCATTGAGGAACCAGACACGAACCAGTTCTGCGGCATGCTGCGCGTATTCCTGGCGACCAGTGAAGTAGTATGCGAGCGCGAGGGAGAAAGCAGTTCTGGCGAGACGTTGGAGATTGGTGCGATCAGTGATCTTGTCTATCTCGGGGTTCCGCTGACCGTCCCTGAGGACGTACGGTTTGCCGCCAGGCTTGGAGGGGTTCGGCCACCAGTACGGGGCCTGGCTCATGTAGTCATGCTTGTCGCCGCTCGGCGGTGTCACGCCCTTGTCCATAACGGACATCGGCGCGACAGTCAGTCCACGGTTCGCGTCTTTTTCGAGCGCAGCCAGCGCGGCTTGGAACTGCGGCTCTCCCCGACGCAAACTGTCGCGTACATTCGCTACCTGTGCGCCGTCCGCCATCAGGAGCTGAGGTGCGGCCGTGCCACCTCCTGCAGGTCCCCGACTTCCTACTGTTCCTCCGCAAGCGGCCAGGAAGATGTAGCAGGCAACCGCGAGACATGGATGCAGGCTGAGGGCTGGGGTGTGCATAACTTCTCTCGTAATGCGTGAATGAAACTGCGGAAGTCACTGAGATTGCGCCGCCACCGCCTTCTTGGATGACGAGACTGGCACATTGTCAGGAGGTACCTGTGCGGGCGGCACCCACGCGTTGTTGACGCACACCAACCCTGCTTGCGGCTGAGGCGTAGAGCATTTCGACGCTGCGTCGACCGGCGAGAAAGTTATCGTTTGTTTGAGTGGGGTGTCCGCAGAGGAGGTTCCGACGAGGATGGTGTAGTCGCCCGGAACTGCAGTCCAGGTCCCTTGGGCCCAGCCCTGCACTGGGGCGTCGTTGTTGGGCACCCAAAAAGAAAGCGGGTGATTCGATGCCGACGGGTCAATCGTGACGGTGACCTGTTTGCTCTCGGCTGGCTTTAGATCCACTTTCTGAAAACCGACCAGTCGCTTCGATGGCTCGTTCGCGGCCGCGGGCAGCGTGACGTACACCTGTGAGGACTCTGCTCCTTCTCTGCTGCCCGTATTGGCGACGGTATAAGTGACGCTC
>JAEZPW010000132.1 GCA_023441255.1 Acidobacteriota bacterium | reverse complement strand
GAACAGCGGCTTGCCGCCTTTCCACAGTGACTGGTGAACGTGCATGCCGCTTCCGTTGTCCTGGAACAACGGTTTGGGCATGAAGGTGACGGTCTTTCCGTACTGATAAGCGACGTTCCGCACGATGTACTTGTAGAGCATCATGTGGTCCGCCGAGGGCACAAGCGCGTCGAACTTGAGGTCGATTTCAGTCTGGCCGCCGGTAGCGACTTCGTGATGGTGGCACTCGACCGTGAGACCGCAGCTCTGCATCATCATCGCCATCTCGGAGCGCAGGTCCTGGTAGTGATCGGTCGGAGGCACCGGGAAGTAGCCTTCCTTGTAACGCGGGCGGTACCCGAGATTGTTTTCCTTACGCCCGGAATTCCAGCGGCCTTCTTCGGCGTCGATGAAATAGAACCCGTGCTGTTCGCGCTGGTCAAAGCGAACGTTGTCGAAGATGAAGAACTCGGCTTCGGCGCCGAAGTAGGCGGTGTCTGCGATGCCGGTGGAACTCAGGTACATCTCGGCTTTCTTGGCGATGTAACGGGGATCGCGGTCGTAGCGCTGCTTCGTTACCGGATCAATGACGTCGGCGATCATGACCAGAGTCGGAACTTCGGTGAACGGATCGAGCATGTAGAACGAGGCATCCGGAATGAGCAGCATGTCGCTTTCGTGGATGGCTGCCCATCCGCGGATCGAGGAGCCGTCCATGCCGAAACCTTCCTCGAACGAATCCTCGGTGAGTTGTCCGATCGGGTAGGAAACGTGGTGCCAGAGGCCCGGAAGATCGGTGAAACGGAGGTCCAGCACCTTGACGTCGTTCTTTTTAATGAACTCCATCACCGCTTTAACATCAGCCATTAACAATTCTCCTTCTGAAGTGCGCGTACACGCGAAGAACCTGAACCGGAATCGCGCCGGCCGGCAAATCAGTCCACAGCGGCGCAAATTGCGAGAAAGGACCTGTATAAACAATGACCTGGGTAGATCACAAACGGCGATCCTGACCACAGCCAGAATACGTGGCCCAGGACGACAGCGGAAATTGATACTTTTTATCGGTGCTATAAACGGCGGTTATGCCGCAGCCTGAGATGCCTGGAGCGACTTTTCGGTGCAACTTGCTGGTTTGGCAGCATAAACTGTCGTAGGTAAGCTCGGAAATGGCCGATGGACTTTGACCAGCTAGAAACGTTTCTGGAGGTAGCGCGGCACACCAGTTTCTCCCGGGCTGCGGAAAAGCGATTCCGCACGCAGCCTGCGGTGTCCTCGCAGATCCGCGCTCTCGAGGAGGAGGTCGGAGCGCGCCTGTTCGACCGCTCGGGTGGTAAGGTCGCGCTGACCGCCGCGGGTAAGGTATTTCAGCGCTATGTCGAAGAAGCAATCGAAGCGCGCAGGATCACGCTGGCGAATATTTCGGAGATGGAGCGTGTTCCGCGGGGAGAGATTGTGGTCGGCGCCAACGAGGGAACCTGCCTCCACATACTTCCGGAGGTCTTTGCCGAATTCAAGAAGCAATACCCAGACGTTGCGGTCAGCATCAACCGCGCGGAGCGCGCGCGCATCCTGGAGTCCATTATCGATAACACGGTCGATTTCGGCATAGTTTCGATGCCGGTTAAGGACACGCGAATGACGGTGGTACCCATCCACCGTGACGAACTCGTGATCATCGCCGCGCCCGGGCACCCGTTAGCGCGCCGTAAACAGGCCAAGGTCGCAGACGCAGCCGAATACCCGTTGCTCATGCCCAAGGTGGGGCGGACGCGTGACGCGCTGGACAGTCTCTTTGACGAGCGGAAATTGAAGCCGTCGATCTCGATGGAACTCGATTCCAGCGAACTGTTGAAGCGCTTCGCAGCGGCCGGCGTGGGGGTCGGGTTTATCGCGGCCAGTAACGTTGCCGAAGACGTTCGTGCAGGTGCGCTTGCCAGCATCGCGATCGCCGATGCCACAGTCCGAAGGGATCTCGCGCTGGTTTTCAGGAAAGACAAGGCGCTCAGTCGCGCGGCACTTGCCTTCATTGAAACCGCAGTCAAGTTGAAACGTGCGGATATCACCACGGTCTGACTAAAATCTTGATTCTGCGACCAGCTTTGAAACCTAAGCAGCCTCAGGTGACTCTATTCAGGCACCGGGCCGTGACTCGCTGTGGGAACGGCCATCCATTACCCCGGAGGTGACCAAATGAAGCAGCGCATCCTTACGGCAGGGTTTTGCCTTGTCCTTGTCGTCGCGATCTTCGGTTCGACAGCCTTGCTCGCGGCAGATTCGCAGACGTTCACCGGAGTCGTAAGCGACACCATGTGCGGCGCCAAGCACGTTATGAAGGGCAGTGACGCCGCGTGCACAAAGGGCTGTGTGGAACACGGAGCGAATTACGCTCTTATTTCTGGCGACAAAGTTTACACGCTGGACGGACATAAGGAAGAGCTTGCAAAGTACGCGGGGCAGCCAGTGACCGTGACCGGCGCCGTGGAGGGCGACAAGATCAAGGTCGAATCCGTCAAGGCAAAGAGCTGAGTAGCGGTCGACGAGCCTACCGTCCCACGCCGGCGCGGCTGGCGTGGGCTTTTTTCATCGGTTCAGTCCTTCGATAAAACCCCTTCTCCTCCTGCAATTTCCGGCTTACGAACTTGCGAATAAATGTTATAAAAACGTCTGAGGGTCTGCCTCGCTTCGGAGGATGAAAGAAATTGTCCAAGAATATGGTTCCCAAACGCATCTTTTTCACGAAGGGCGTGGGGAAACACAAAGAACGTCTGACCTCCTTTGAGTTGGCTTTGCGTGATGCGGGAATTGCAGCTCAGAACCTGGTCAGGGTCTCCTCCATCTTCCCGCCAAACTGCAAGATTCTCCCCCGCAAAGAAGGTCTGAAACATCTCAGTCCGGGCGAGGTCGTGTTTGCCGTTGTCGCCGAGAATTCCACTCGGGAGCCGCACCGACTGATTGCGTCCAGTATCGGGGTTGCGATTCCGGCGGACCGCACAACCTACGGCTACTTGAGCGAGCACCATTCGTTTGGCGAGACGGATAACATCGCCGGCGACTACGCAGAAGAACTCGCAGCCGAGATGCTGGCGACAACGCTGGGGGTTGAGTTCGACTCGGATAAGTCGTGGGACGAGAAAAAAGAAGTCTACCGGATGTCGAACAAGATTGTGCGCACCATGAATTTCACTCAGTCCGCAGTAGGAGACAAGCGTGGTCTGTGGACCACGGTGATCGCAGCCGCCATCATGATTTTTGACTAAGCAAGATTAGGATTTGCTTCAATAAAGGCGCAGACCCGCGCCTTTCTTTTTTGCGAAAAAGTGTTGGCGGAGGCGTACAGGAGAGCAATACACGCCAGAAGTACGTTCGCTGGTGACCGGTTCTAGAGGTCGTCAGCAAGCGAAACGTAGGCGGCCAGGCGAGCTATGTAGAAGAAATCGAGCAGGGCAAAGTAGGCGAGAGCCACGATAATGAGGCCCGCCAAGACCAACCTGCCGGGAACAACGCTTGCCGCCCCCAGCACCAGGAACGAAAGCCACGTACAAACGGCGAACGCAAGGATGTGCAGTCCAGTAAACGCCACTCCGACCCCCACGTGGCGGCGCATCTGGCCAGAAACTCTACGAATGGCTGCGGACACGGAGCCCAGACTGTCATGCACGGCCGTGGCAATCGGGGCGATCCCCAGAATCCAGTTCCCTACCGACCACAGATACCAGACGAGTGCGCCTAACAGGACAGCTACGACGGTGGCACGCTCGGGATGCGGCAGCGGATCAGGGACACGAGGCGCGTAAGCACGAGCGGCAAGAGCGAACACCGCAACCATGCTTAGAATGGCGGCCAGCGTCAACGCTGCGCGAAGGAGGCCTATCCCGAGCAGCGATCGAAGACGGGGCCTGCTGTCGGGCATGAGCGAACGCAGGGTCGCGGCGCGGCCCAGCGCTGCCGCGAAGACCCAGAAGAATGCGAGAGCAGGCAACAGGATGGCACCGATCCGGAGAATCTTGTAGCCGCTGCCGTGGATAGTATTGCCTAGGGCCTGACTCATCAGCGGTGGAATGCCGGTCTTCCACATGAACCAGTCAAGGTCCGAGACGGGCAGGCTGCGGAGATATTCGGAAAAAGAAAGCAGCAGGAGCAAACAAAACGCCGCGCCGAAGCTCCAACGCCACGTGATCTCAGCGAGAACGAGTGACGGCTGGCGAGTCACGAGCCGGAAGCCGTCACGGATTGGTGTGGTGCTGGCCACGAACGAAGAATACACAGAATCGGGTGATCTGGCCATCGAGTCATCGGGCCATCTTACGATGTTTGTCGATGGCCCGACGGCTCGATCGCACGATGTCGATGGCCCGATTACTTGACCACGATGTTGACCAGCTTGCCCTTGACCACGACGATTTTGACGATCTGTTTGCCTTCGATCTCCGCTTTCACTTTCGCATCGGCTAGTGCGGCCTGCTTGATCGAATCTTCATCAGCCTCGGCTGCGACGGTGATGCGGCTACGCAGCTTGCCGTTGAGCTGCAGTGCCATCTCAATCTCTTCTTCCTTTGCGAGCTCGGGGTCGTACTGCGGCCAGGGCTCATGGAGCAGATCAGATGTCTGGCCGATCATCTCCCAGAGTTCGTAGGCAAGGTACGGCGCGAACGGGTGCAGCAGCAGGACGATATTACGCTGAATGTCGTGCACGAACGCGGGAGGCACGGGCGCGTTGCCGTTCCGCGTGAAGATGTCCTGCGCGGACGTGCACTGGTTAATCAATTCCATCAACGCCGCGACCGAGGTGTTGAAATGCCAGCGTCCGTTGAAATCATCACTGACTTTCCTGATGGTCTGGTGCAGCTTGCGGGCGATCTTGCGCGCTTCGGGCGAGAGATCGCTGACGGAGTAACTTTCGCCGTTCGGCGCGACCGGGTTCTGGGCGAAGAATCGGTAGACCTTGCCCAGGAAGCGATAGACACCTTCCACACCGGCGTCCTGCCAATCGAGTTCGCGGTCGGGAGACGTCGCGAACAACGTGTAGGCGCGGGTGGCGTCCGCTCCGTATTGCGCGACCATGTCGTCGGGCGAAACGGTGTTGCCGAGTGACTTCGACATCTTGGCGCCGTTCTTGATGATCATGCCCTGGGTGAACAGTCGCTCCGCGGGTTCGGAGTTGTTCACCAGGCCGATGTCGCGCATGAACTTGGTCCAGAAGCGCGAGTAGATCAGGTGCAGTATGGGGTGCTCCACGCCGCCGATGTACTGATCGATGGGAAACCAGTAGTTCGCGGTCGCCGAGTCGAACGGAGCACGGTCGTTCTTCGCGTCGGTATAGCGGTAGAAGTACCAGGATGAATCTACGAACGTGTCCATGGTGTCGGTTTCACGACGCGCGTGGCCGCCACACTTGGGACAGGTCGCGTTCACAAATTCCGGCACTCGGCCCAAGGGCGATCCGCCCGCAAGGGTAATATCCACCTGCTCCGGCAGCTCGACCGGTAGATGGTTTTCCGGGACCGGGACGACGCCGCACTTGTCACAGTAGAGCATCGGGATGGGAGTGCCCCAGTAGCGCTGGCGCGAGATTCCCCAGTCTTTTAGGCGGTAGTTGACTGTCGGATAGCCAAAGCCCTGCTGTTTGGCGTAGTCAGCCATCTTGTGTTGTGCTTCAACGCATGAAAGGCCGCTCCACTCGCCCGAGTTCATGACCAGGCTATCTTCTTCCACAAACGGCAGAACCGGCTCTTCGGGTTGGCCTTCCTCGGGCGGTTCGCCGGTGCGACGCGGGAGGATGACGACGCGAATGTCCAGGTCATACTTCTTTGCGAACTCGTAGTCGCGTTCGTCGTGGGCAGGGACGGACATGATTGCGCCCGTGCCGTAGTCCATCAGAATGTAGTTGGCCACCCAAATGGGCAGCTTCTCACCATTGAACGGGTTTACGGCGTATCGACCGGTAAAGATGCCGTGCTTCTCAATGGCGCCGACATCGCCGATTTCCTTCGCCTTCTTCTGCTCGTTGAGAAGGTTCTCTACTCTTCCGAACAGTTCGGGATCGCTGGCGATGAAATCTGTTACGACTGGATGCTCGGGAGCCAACTGGATCGAAGTTGCACCGTAGGTAGTGTCGATGCGAGTCGTGAAGACCGTAATCGTGTCGCCAGCCTTGCCGGTTGAACCATCGATCTTGAAATCGACCATCGCGCCTTCGCTGCGGCCGATCCAGTTGCGCTGCATGATCTTGACCTTTTCAGGCCATCCCTCGAGTTTGTCGAGGTCGTGCAAAAGTTCTTCGGCGTAGTCGGTGATGCGCAGGAACCACTGTTCGAGTTCGCGCTGTTCCACCGTGGTAGTTTCGTGTCGCCAGCAGCAACCACCGACGACCTGTTCGTTGGCGAGAACGGTGGCGCATTCGGGACACCAGTTCACCTTGCTCTTCTTGCGATACGCCAGCCCCTTTTCGTAGAGCTTGAGGAAGAACCACTGGTTCCAGCGGTAATAATCTGGCAGACAGGTGGTGACTTCGCGGTCCCAGTCATAGGCGAAACCGAGCCGTTTCATCTGCTGCTTCATGAACGCGATGTTGCCGAGTGTCCATTCTTTGGGCGGACGCTTGTTCTTGATGGCGGCATTCTCAGCCGGAAGTCCGAACGAGTCCCATCCCATCGGGTGAAGGACGTTGTAGCCGCGCATCCACATGTGGCGGGCGAGCGCGTCGCCGATGGAGTAGTTCCGCACGTGGCCCATGTGCAGCACGCCGCTGGGGTAAGGCAGCATCTCAAGGACGTAGTACTTCTTGCGCGCGCTGTCGGCCGGGTCGGCCTTGAAAAGGTCAGGTTGCGACCACCAGCGGGCGGACCACTTCTCTTCTATGCGCTGCGGCTCGTAACGCTCCTCGCGCTCAATGTTCTGGGTAGACGACTTCTCTGTGTTGGTCTCGGGCATATATAAGGACTGACTCGTTCAGAATAGGAATCCTCAATTTTACATCGAAGAGACGCTTGCGCGGTTGGCGGCGTTTCAGGCCGAGGGGCTACTGCCGGCGCTCCGAGTGAACGCCGGCATTTTCGTCCACAAGCGCCTTAAGCGCGTCCACATTCCGCTGGTCATCACCGGGTTGGTCGATGGGAGTCTCTGCGATGAAGGCGCACTGGGCGAAGCGATCGTCGTTCAGCAGACGGCGGAACGGCTCGACGCCTATGGTTCCCTTGCCGATGTGCTCGTGACGATCAAGCCGCGAACCGAAAGCGGCTTTGGCATCGTTGCAGTGCCACACTCTGACATTAGTCAGGCCGACCGTCCGGTCGAGATGCTGGATCGTGAGTTCATAGCCCGTGTCGCTGACTATGTCATACCCGGCAACATGAGTGTGGCAAGTATCGATGCAGGCCGCCACGGGCAACACAGATCTCAGTATCTGAACAAGTTCGCCTACGTGCTCGAATTTGCCACCGAGGGAGTACTCGGCGCCAGCCGTGTTTTCGATGAGGATTGTGAGTCCGTCGCCTTCAAGATCATACCCCTGCACGGCTTCGGCTATCGCGGTCGCGACACGCTCGAGCCCTTCTTCGCGGGTACCGCCGCGAAAAGAGCCGGGATGGAGAACGAGGTAGTCGGCGCAAAGGGCCAGCGCTCGTTCCACTTCCAGCCGGAATGCTTCAATGGACTTACGGTGAAACTCGGGGTTGTTTCCCGCCAGGTTGACGAGGTAGTTGGTGTGGATGACCAATGGGTCAAGGCTGTATCGCTGGCGTAGTGCCGACATGATCTCGCATTGCGAACGGCTGAGCTCATATGGCTTCCACTGTCGCGGGCTGGAAGAGAATACTTGAAGCGTATTGCACCCGAGGCGGTACGCACGTTCGGCGGCTGTTTCGACCCCTCCGGCAGTAGATGTATGAATACCGATGCGGCGGCCCGTGAGTTTGGGCGGACGCCGCGGTTTGGGCGGCATGTGCTTGAGTTCTTGTTCTTTGGCCATGCTGCGCTTGGGCATCGCTGTGGGAGTAGATGCTTCAACGGCGTAAACGAATCTCACCGCCTGGGACACATCTCACCCCTGTTCACGCCATGAAGGCCAAGCGACGTAGGACATTGCCGGGCATCTACGACAGCGGATTCCATTGCTCTGCCCTGCCAGTCAGGCTAAGATTGTTGCCTCAGGGGAAAGCCACATGCTTGTAGTAATGCGGGCGCAAGCGACCGAAGAACAGGTTCGTGCCGTTTGCGAAAAGGTCGAGTCTCTCGGGTACCGGGCCCATGCGATTCCTGGCGCTCAGCGAACGGCAATCGGGATCACAGGCAACCAGGGCGTTGTTGAGGCCGCCACCATTGAAGAGATGGCAGGCGTACAGGAAGTCATACGCGTCAGCAAGCCCTACAAGCTGGTGAGCCGCGACGTAAAGCCGGAAAATACGATTATTAGCTTCCCGGGGACGGACGCCACCCTAGGCGGGGAGAACTTCGCCGTCATCGCTGGCCCGTGCGCCGTTGAAAGCCGAGAGCAGGCATTCGCGGTAGCTGAACGGGTGACCCGAGCGGGAGCCCAGTTCTTACGTGGCGGAGCCTATAAGCCCCGAACATCCCCATACGCATTCCAAGGTCTTGGCGTGGATGGCCTTAAAATCCTGGCCGAGATTCGGAAAGAGTTCGGTTTGCGCATCGTGACGGAGGCGATCGACCACGAATCCCTGAAACTCGTTGCCGAATACGCCGACGTGGTCCAGATAGGCGCCCGGAACATGCAGAATTTTTCGCTGCTCAAGAAAGCCGGCCAATGCGGCAAGCCGGTGATGATCAAGCGCGGGATGTCGGCCACGCTTGAGGAGTTCCTGATGGCGGCCGAGTACGTCATGAGCGAAGGCAACTACCAGGTGGCCCTCTGTGAACGCGGTGTCCGTACTTTTGCGGACCACACAAGAAATACTCTGGACCTCAGCATCATCCCGGCGGTCCAGAGAGTTTCACACCTGCCAATACTGGTTGACCCGAGTCACGGAACGGGAAAGCGGAATAAGGTGCTGCCGCTCTCGCGAGCCGCCGCCGCGGTTGGTGCTGATGGCTTGATCGTCGAAGTGCATTGCGATCCTGACCGTGCGCTTTCGGATGGAGTTCAATCACTGTATCCCGATCAATTCGATGAATTGATGGCGGAGGTGCGGCAGATCGCCGCAGTCGTGCGTCGCACGGTGGCGCAGCCTTCTGCGCGCGCCAGCGTGGCGCCTACCACCAATTAAAGTGAAGAACAAGACAGCATTCCTCATCGCGCTGCTGTTCGTGATGGCGGTCGTGACAATGATCGCCTGCAATCAACGCACAAAGCTTCCATCCGGCTACCGCGAGTATGCGTATGTGAGTAATGGCGGCAGCGGAACAGTCAGTGTGCTGGATCTCCTCACGCTGAAACCGGCAGCCACGGTGAAGGTCGGCAAGGGACCGACCGGCCTGGCGGCGAATCCTGCCCGTAATGAGATCTACGTCGTAAATACCGACTCAGACAACATCAGCATCATCGATGCAGAAAACAATCGCGCGATCGGAGCCGTTGGAGTTCACCACGCTCCGTTTGCAATCTCGGTGTCGGCCGATGGTAAACGCGCCTACGTGGCGAACTCAGGATCGGCCAACGTGTCGGTGCTCGACCTGGACAGTCGGACAGTGCTGAAGAATATCTCTGTCGGTGCCGCGCCGGGACTGGCCCGCGTGTCACCGGATGGCAAAATCGTGGTCGTATCTAATCGGGGCGACGATACCGCTTCCGTCATCGACACCGAGAGGATGTCGGTGCGCAGCACTATCCCGGTCTGCAAGCAGCCAGAGGACATCGTAATCCTGCCCTCGAGCGAGAAGGCTTTCATATCCTGCAGCGGTTCGGCCCAGGTTGCGTCCATTGACGTTAAGAACGACAAGCTCCTGGCGCTGCTTGATGTGGGACGTACCCCCGTCAGCATGGCGCTGAAGCCTGATGGGGGCGAACTCTTCGTCACCAATTTCGATTCCCAAACCGTTTCCACCGTGGAAACCACGACCAACGAGGTGGCGGGCAGCTTCCTCATCGGGGAACATCCCGCGCGTGCTGTTGTCAGCGGAGATAATTCCACTCTTTACGTCAGCAACTTTGGCGCAAACTCAATCGCGATCTTCGGCATTGATATGAGCAAGTTGCTGACAACGGTAGCTGTTGGGAGCCGTCCTGAGGCACTGGCGTTTTCGCCAAACGGTGTGTTTCTGCTCGTGGTGGACTCGCAGGCGGGCGATGTGGCGGTGGTCCGAGTCACAGAGCGGCAGTACGGAAAATTGACCTCGCCGGCAGCGCTCTACACCACGATTCCAGTCGGCGCTCAGCCGCGAGACATCGTCGTAAAGGCGTTCATCTCCAGGAACAAATGAGTCCTAAGGTACTTTGGAAAGCACTTCTGATTAGCAGTTCGAAGTTACTGAATCCGGTACCACTTGATGATGCGAACCAGGAACACGACCCACATCGCGACTCCGAAAACGAGCAGGACGCGTCCGGAAGAGCGTCCGCCGATCGAGCGGTGCCCGCGATAAACGCCCCCCAGCAAGGACCGGGCGATCACGGCCATGCTGAGCAGCATGCCTAGAACTTCAAAGATTGGCGCGCTCGGCATAGGATGATCCGGTTTTCCGAATGACCACTGCGTACGGAACCTTGAGGGACGGCACCGGGCCGTCCCTAGGCTGCCTTCTATTTCCCTTTCGGCAGTTCCGGAATGGGAGGCCATCCAGTCGATGTGCCCTTAAACAAGGCTACCGTCCTTTCGATGCGCTTACCGTCGCCATCCATCACTCCAAACCTGCGCGGGCGCTCAGGCGAACCGCTCCAGAGAGAAACGCCGGCGTAGGCGCCGTCCTTGCGCAGAATGTAGAAGACCATGTCCAGATACTTGATCCTGTTCATGTCGTCATTGTGATTGCGAACAATGCGGCGAAGCGCGTCGAGACCAGCCTCCACGGGCGACATACCGTGGCGCATATTCTCCACGATGGTGTGCGCGCCAACAATCTTGATGTTCTCTTCCCCACTGCCAGTCGCGCCGGCGGAACCCACATCCTGATCGGTGTAACAACCTGCTCCGATAATCGGGGAATCGCCAAGACGTCCAGGGATTTTCCAAGCCAGTCCGCTTGTAGTGGTGCTGCCGGAAAGCTCCCCCTTCGTGTTCAGGCATGAGGTATGAATCGTGCCTGTCGGCGGAAACAGCACAACGAGGGCGGCATGCAACCGGTGCTGCGGCTGAAGGCCAAGGTCAGCGGCCATTTCCTGAAGTCTGTTGACGCGATCAGTCAATCCGCTCTGAAGATCCTGTTGCGTTGGCGGCTTCCAATTCGGATCTGCGATGCCGGGCCCCCACCAATCTTTGTTGGAGTGATATTCCTTCCAGAGCATCCAGATCTTGCGAGAGCGCTCGGTCAGGAGATTCTCCTTCGGGAAGCCCATTGCATAGCCGAACTTCTCGGCCCCCTCGCCCGCCAGCATGACGTGGCCGGTATGCTGCATGACGGCCTTCGCCAACAGGCACACGTTCTTGATGTTGTGGACGCCGCCGACGGCACCTGCGCGCCGCGTTGGACCATGCATGCAACATGAGTCGAGCTCGACAACCCCATCCTCGTTCGGCAGCCCACCGAGACCGACGCTGTCGTCTTCAGGATCGTCCTCTTGCCCCTTGCCTACGTGGAGCGCCGCATCCAGCGTGTCTGCTCCATCCAGCAGCATCTGGTATGCCTGCTCAATGGTGTTGCTGGTCAAGGGCCGCGTGACGATCACGGGCTTTCGCGGCGGCTTGAGATCGAGCGGTTTAACTGCAAGGGACGCTTTCGGTGCGGGCTGCTCCTGCGCTTCCAGTCCCAGCGCGAATGAGCCAAGCGCAGTAGTGGTAATGAACTTTCTGCGATCCATTCGACCTCCGCTTTCGTTCTGTCGAGCGACAAAGGATATCTTGCTGAGTTGACGCGGGGCAAGGACTCTGTGTGGAGACTCGGGTCGGCAGAAGCGCTGCACAACGTTGGCCGACTGTACCACATTCGAGGTGCGCGAACCCAAGCCCGTCGGGTACGATGTTGCTGCTCACAACACCTTGCGCTGCGGCGCACACCTGGCGGGCTCAATGAACCGAAATCTCGGACTCGTGCTAGATGACATCGATTGGAAGATACTGCAAGAACTGCAGGCGAATGCGCGCACGGCTTTCGCCGAACTAGGCAGGCGCGTTGGACTCTCGACTCCGGCGGTTGCAGAACGGGTGCGCCGGATGGAAGATGCAGGGGTCATCCTCGGGTACCACGCGCAGATCGATCCGGCAAAAGTCGGCTTGCCAATGCAGGCCTTCATTCGAGTCAACGTTGCCGGAGACAAGTTGACCAAGTTTGCGGCCCTGGTGCAGGAATGTCCCGAGGTGCTGGAATGTCATCGCGTGACTGGCTCGGAGTCGTTCATCATCAAGGTCGCGGTGTCGGACAATACTCACCTGGAGCACGTCATTGATTCACTCATGCCGTATGTCGCAACGACAACGTCGATGATCCTTTCATCGCCGCTAACGTGGAGCGCGGTGAAGCCGAAATCCAAGGAGGCGATTGCGGCGGGCATCGCCCGAGGATTTTGAGCGTCGGAGCGGCACCTGCCCTACCTGTCCCGCATGATTTCGCTGCGACGGCCATCCTCCTAAGCATGTTTGGTGACTTCCCCTTTTTAGCAGCATTCTTTAAGCAGTGAGCGGACACAACCTTACGTCAGTAATGTACCGGCGGCGCGTGCTTGCTTAAGATTCTCCTTCCCGAAAAAGCGAATCTTGGAGGAGGGCCCTATGGACAAGCCGCTCATTTACTTGGACAACGCGGCCACCGCGTGGCCAAAGCCGGAGTCGGTCTATAGCTACATGCTTGAGTTTTACCGGACAACCGGCGTCAATCCGGGCCGTAGCGGATTCGACCTGGCGATCGAGGCCGGTTCCCTTCTCGATAGGTTGCGCAAGCGCCTGACGCGCTTTTTCGGGGGCGACGAAGACACTCCAGAGAGGCTTTGCTTCGGGTACAACGCAACGGATGCGATGAACCTGATCATCCCTGGATTGCTGCAGCAGGGCGACCACGTCATCACTACGAATCTCGAACACAACGCGGTAATCCGGCCGATCAATCACCTGGTACGCGATAACGGCGTCCAAGCCACGTTCGTGCCGTTCGATGGCAATGGATTCATAGACCCCGACGACATCAGGCGCGCGATCAGACGAAACACAAAGCTGGTGATCGTCAACCACGGCTCGAATGTGATCGGCACGATTCAGCCGGTGGGCGAGATTGGCAGAATTTGCCGTGAGCGTGGAGTGACGTTTGCAGTCGACACAGCGCAGACCGCCGGCGTGGTGCCAATCGATATGAAGGCCATGAACGTTGACGTTCTGGCATTCACCGGCCACAAGGCCCTGATGGGAACGATGGGGATCGGCGGCATGTGCGTACGTAAGCATGTTGAGATCCGCCAGACGCGCGCGGGCGGCACAGGAGTGCGTTCAGCAGATCCGTTCCATCTCGAGGAATACCCGTGGCGCATGGAGTTCGGGACACCCAACATGGTTGGCGTGGCGGCACTCTGGGCCGGCCAGGATTGGATCGAGAAGCAAAGCATGAACCTGGTCTATGCCCACGAGATGAGACTCGCCCGCATGCTCGTGGAAGGCTTGCGCCAGATCGAAGGCGTGCGTTTGTACTGCTGCGAAACTCTCGAGAACCACCTTTCAACCGTCAGCATGAACGTGATCGGCATGCCTGCAGCGGATGTGGGCACAATGCTCGACGTGGATCACGACGTGGCGACGCGCACGGGTCTGCACTGTGCTCCGCTGGTGCACCAGCAGCTCGGAACTGTCGAGATAGACGGCAGCGTTCGGTTCTCGATCGGGGCATTCAATACCGAGGAACACATCGCCGCCGCGATCGATGGCGTGAGAGCAGTAGCCCGCTGGGCAGAAAGCAGAAAGACGCGGGCTGCGGCAGCCCTGGCCGGCGTCGGGAAATGAATTCGACCTTAAAAGAGGAACGACTGTGCCTGTTTTCGCAATTGACGGACGCAAATACGAGATTGATGACGACGGGTTTCTGCAAAGCCCGGAGATTTGGGACCAAGCTGTAGCGCTCGACTTCGCCACAACGGAAGGTCTTAGTGAATTGACGGAACCGCACTGGCGCGTGGTGAACTACATTCGCAAGTACTGGCTCGAAAACGAAATCGCACCCATGGCGCGCAAGCTGTGCAAGGAAACGGGGTTGAAGCTGACCGAGATTTACGAGCTATTCCCTTCCGGCCCGGCCAAGGGGGCCTGCAAGGTTGCGGGGCTTCCTAAACCCACGGGTTGCGTGTAGCAACGGTTGAGCATTTCGTCCCCAGTGGGCTTTTGTGGGCCACAGAACTTGCATCTGTTATTCTGGACAGCCGCATAGTCCTGTGAACGATGCAACACGAATCGAGACCCTGGGGGCGAACCGGATGGAAGTCGAACGCGACCCGGTTTTCACTTTGACTCGCTATTCCGCACAGGCGTACACCTCTCGGCTGCATCTTACGTTCCCCGCTGCCGTCGATCAGATCAATCCCGCGGTTGAGCGGGCGTTGAGTTTCGCCCACCGGCAGGGTTGCATTGCAGAAGCCGAGTTCGAGGTCAGGCTGGCATTGCAGGAAGCCATCGCCAATGCAGTGGTCCACGGGTGCAAGCACGATCGTGACAAGCAGGTACACTGCCTGCTGGCATGCGATGACCGCGAACTGCTGATTGTGGTGCGTGACCCCGGTAATGGCTTTGATCCGAACAAGGTACCGTGCCCGACGGACGATGACCGGTTGTTGGAAGATCATGGCAGGGGTGTCGAACTGATGAGGCGCCTGATGGATGAAGTCCACTTCGAACGGGGAGGGAGCGAAGCCCACATGATCAAGCGTTTTCGCCCCGACAACGGCTTGAATGGGACTGGCCAAGCCTAGATCAACTCTGCGTCGTCATTCCTTTCTCCTCGTTGACGGTTCTTTCCTCCTCGTTCCTAGTTGACGGTTCGTTCGGACCGGGCCTGGCCAACTCAGGGCCGGCGTTTTCGTCTCAAATCACTTACAAGGCGTGTCAGCACGTAACAAAACTAGTCTCCAACTCGCGTGTTTATATCTAAGTTAAGAGCGAGTTGATCCTCACCGGGCTTGGTGTCCAACATGAACTTTCACTTACAACTAAAAGGGTTGGCTGCGGCAGCTCTGATTTTGAGCCTGGTCCCTGCGGCCTGGGGTGCGAAAAATGGCGGAGTGAACGACCTGGACGCAATCGGCAACCGCAACGTCGGGTGTGGACGCGGTGTGGGCAACTGGTACTCACTAGACAAGCAGATTGCGATGGGCAAGGAGTTCGCGCAGCAGGTCGAGTCCTCTGCGAAGCTCATTCACGATCCCGTGATCACCGAGTACGTGAACAGGATCGGCCAGACCATAGTGCGGAACTCCGACTCGCGCGTGCCATTCACGATCAAGGTGATCGATGACGATTCGATCAATGCATTCGCGCTTCCGGGCGGATTCTTCTACGTGAACTCAGGTCTGATACTCGCGGCAGACAATGAAGCTGAGCTGGCGGGCGTGATGGCTCACGAGATCGCGCACGTGGCCGCCTGCCACGCTGCTCGGGGGC
Source organism: Acidobacteriota bacterium (assembly GCA_023441255.1). Taxonomy (GTDB): domain Bacteria; phylum Acidobacteriota; class Terriglobia; order Terriglobales; family Acidobacteriaceae; genus JAEZPW01. The sequence continues at coordinate 5,712 of JAEZPW010000132.1, read as the reverse complement.
AGACACGGGGCCAACTGGCGAACCTAGCAACCATTCCATTGATCTTCGTTGGTGGCGGGATTGGATACGCGGCCTACCAGGCTGCTGGATTTGCGGTCCCCATGACATTTATGAAGTTCGCAAGGAGCTTCGAATCGGAAGCCGATCATCTCGGACTGGAGTACATGTACAAGAGCGGCTACGATCCGCAGGAGTTTGTGGCGTTCTTCGAGAAAGTGCAGGCACAGGAGAAGAAGAAGCCGGGTTTGCTGGCGAAGGCGTTCTCAACCCACCCGATGACTCCCGATCGGGTGGCTAAGTCCCAGGAAGCTATTAAGACAATACTGCCGCCACGGGACCAGTATGTAGTGGACACCTCCGAGTTTGAACAGGTGAAAACGCGATTGGCGAGCATCGAGAATGGTCACAAGCTGATAGACAAGAAGGACAGCAATCGTCCGACACTACGGCGAGCGCAGCAGACGCCGACTACGGACGGAAAACCCACTGACGATGACGACCACCCCACCCTGAAACGTCGGCCGGCAGAATCGTCTCCCGATACGAATCCATAGCCGAGCTGAACTGAAGGAAAGCCACGGTGACGCACGCCGTGGCTTTTTTCTTACACTTTAGGGAACCGTGAACGTTGCCCGATCAGTTCTCAGGATTCACACTGCTGCTCACAAGACTGGTGGCGTAGCGGTGGCGAACGTCCGCCCCACGGACCCAGAAGATGACATCCTCGGCGATGTTGGTCGCGTGATCGGCAATACGCTCAAGATTGCGGGCGATGATAATCGTGTCGAGGGCTTGTCGAGCGTACTGAGGAGACTCCCGCATTGTCTTGTCCATTGCCAAGAAGATCTCCTGGTTCATGCGATCCACGATGTCGTCCGTCTCAAGAAGTTTCTGGGAGGCTTCGATGTCGCCGGAGACAAAGGCCTCAAGAGCCTGGCGCACCATCTGTGACGAGGTAGCAGCCATTTGAGGGATATCGGCAGCTAACTCCACCTGCGGCAGCGCGATCAGGTCCATTACGCGTTGGGCGATGTTTACCGCCTGGTCTCCCACGCGCTCAAGATCGGCGTTGCTCTTGATGACGGCTAGGATCAGGCGCAGGTCGACGGCCATGGGCTGCTGCATGGCGAGCAAATCGATTGCGAGTTCATCAATCTCGCGCTCGGCAAGGTTGATCAGCGTCTCTTTTTCAAAGACCTTCTGGCAGAGTTCGGGGACGCGTTCCCGGTACGCGCGAACAGCCATTTCGACAGCGTTCTCTGCCACGCCACCCATGGCCAGCAGCTTGTTCTTGAGGCTATCGAGCCCCTGATGAAAACGTGTGCGGGTTGTCATCCGAACCTTCCCGTTATGTAGTCCTCCGTCCGCTTGTCGCCCGGGGTGGTAAAGATCTTGTGGGTGGAATCGTACTCCACGAGGCGTCCGAGAAGAAAGAAACCCGTAGTGTCAGCGACACGCGCCGCCTGCTGCATGTTGTGCGTCACAATTACGATCGTGTAGCTCTGTTTCAGGTGAAAGATGAGTTCCTCAATCTTTGCCGTCGAGATCGGGTCGAGTGCGGATGCCGGCTCGTCCATCAGCAGAACTTCAGGCTGAACGGCGAGTGCCCGGGCAATGCACAGGCGCTGCTGCTGGCCGCCGGAAAGGCTCGCTCCGGACTTCTTGCGAAGAAAGTCTTTGACTTCGTCCCAAAGGGCGGACATACGCAAAGCGTGCTCGACAATCTCGTCGAGTTCGCGACGGTTGTGGAACCCGTTCAGCTTCAGGCCAGCGGCCACGTTGTCATAGATCGACATGGCGGGGAACGGGTTCGGCTTCTGAAAGACCATACCAACCCGTCGCCGGACTTCGACGGGAGAAGTTCGATCCGAGTAGACATCTGTCGTACCAATACGGACGGACCCCGTCACGCGTGTATCAGGCAGGGTCTCGTGCATGCGGTTAAGGCAACGGACAAAAGTCGACTTTCCGCAACCGGAGGGACCAATGATGGCGGTCACCTGATTAGCCGGCATCTCCATGGCAATGTCGTAAAGCGCTTGCGTCTTGCCGAACCATGCGTTCAGGCCGCGCACACTGATGCTCATTCCCATGAGCTATGCATTTCCTTTCATCACGCCGCGATTGGCAGTGATTCTCACGAGCAATACGGTGCCGACAATGAGAGCAATGAGGACCAACGCTCCCGCCCAGGCTTGGCGATGCCAGTCTTCGTAGGGCGAAATTGCGTAGGTGTAAATCTGTAAGGGGAGCGCTGCTGTGGGTTGGTTGACGTTCCAGTTCCAGAACTGATTCCCAAAGGCCGTGAACAGCAGCGGCGCCGTTTCACCCGCGACGCGAGCAAACGCCAGCATGATCCCGGTAATGACACCCGGAAGCGCCGTGCGCAATGTGATCGACAGAATGGTGCGCCACTCGGGAGCACCGAGGCCATAGGCTGCTTCACGAACCGAGCGCGGCACCATCAGCAACATCTCTTCAGTAGCGCGACTGATTGTGGGAACCATCATGATTCCCAGCGCCACTCCGCCTGCGAACGCTGAAAAGTGCTTCTGGCGCAGAACGATCAACGTGTACACGGCGATGCCCATCACAATCGACGGTACGCCGTTCAGCACGTCGGCAACAAAACGAACGAGAGTTGAGAAACTTCCCTTTCCGTATTCCGCCAGATAAACGCCCGCACCAACACCTAAGGGAATGCCAATCGCACTGGCCATCAGGAGAATGACAACTGACCCAACCAGCGCATTGCCCATGCCACCGCCGATCTCACCGACCGGTTTCGGCGCCTGCGTCAGGAAATCCCAGTTAATCGCCCCGATGCCTTGCATGACCAGATAGGCGAAGATGGCGATTAAGGGCGCAATTACGAGCAGCGTGGCCGTGATCGACGCTGCGGTGGCGGCACCATTCTCGATCCGGCGTTTTACAGCATGGATTCGTTGGAGCATGTCTTTATGCACGCGCACTCGCAGGCACGCCGCGAGTTACGCTCCAAACCAGCAACCGGGCCAGCGCGTTAACGACAAGGGTGAGCAGGAACAGGGCCAGACCGATCTCGACCAGAGCGCTCAAGTACAAGTCGCCAGTCGCTTCGGAGAATTCATTGGCGATGACACTCGCCATCGTGTAGCCGGGGGCAAAAAGTGATTTTGCGATCTCGGGGCGATTTCCAATCACCATTGTTACTGCCATGGTTTCGCCGAGTGCCCGGCCAAGGCCGAGAATGATGGCTCCGGCTACACCGGGGCGCGCGTTACGCAACACACCGATCCGGATCATTTCCCAACGAGTGGCTCCGAGAGCGTAGGCCGCTTCCCTTTGATGCCTGGGAACAGCAGTGAAAACCTCGCGCGTGATGGACGAGATGATCGGGATGATCATGACGGCCAATACCATTCCCGCTGCCAGCATCCCGATGCCGTACGGCGGACCTTCAAAAAGGCCCGTCCAGCCGAAGTGCTTGGCAAGAAACGGCTCGATGTATTCGCGATTGAACGGAACGAGAACAAATATTGCCCACAAGCCGTAAATCACACTCGGTACTGCCGCCAGCAGGTCGGTGAGGAACGAGAGCGGCGTACGGAGGATTCTTGGGCACATCTCCGTGTTGAAGATGGCTAGCCCGAGCGACAGCGGTACGGCAATGAGCAGGGCCAAGAAGGAGGATACGAGCGTACCGTAGATGAAAGACAGAGCGCCGAAGTCGCCAGAAACGGGGTCCCACATTTGTCGCATGAAGAACTGCCAGCCCGATGCTTGCAGCGACATGTGGGACTCAGAAACGAGTTCCACTGCAATCAGTGCGACGATGGCCGGAACTGAAGCGGCGCACAACAGCATCAACCAGCGGAAGGTACGGTCAGCAATGCGCGTCTTCAGCCCGACTGAACGGATCTTTGCCGCTGCAGCCGGAAACTGCATCAACCGCGCGCCGCTTTGGCCAGGCAGTCCGGTGGTGTGCACTTGGGAAGCGCTCATCGTCTTTCACCGTAACAGGTGCTTGTTAAAAGAGTGTTACAAAACGAACACAGGCGCTTGAGAATTGCGCCTGTGTTCGCAGCAGCTTGCAGCTTGGACAGTTAGAATTTGTAAACGACATCGAACTGCATACGTTTCAAGTATGGTTCATGCGAACCGGCGGCGAGGCCTGGAGCCAGTCGCGCATTTTGCAGGCTGGGGTTGAGAGTGCGGCCAATCCACTGCGTGTACGCCAGCGTAATGTTATTGCGGTACTGGTACTGAGCGCTGATCCAATGCTGAAGGACATTGGTTGGCGCACGCTGATCGCTCTCGTTGAATGCCGCTAGCACCGAGTCCTGCTCCTGTCGCCAGAAGCCGTACCCGAACTGGTAATCGCCCTTGTTTTTGAGCTGGCCAACGTATGTTTCGACTTTGTAGAGGTGAGACTGGCGGCCAAAGCGCGGATCCGTGATCTTTGCGCGCATGTTCTGCAAGTACTCGAGGATCACACGCCAAGGCAGTTTCGCCACGCCCGTGTCGACGGTTGTGTCGAGGATCGCATCGCCGTACAGGAACCTGGAGGCAAAAGCACGGATCGTCGCCCCGTTAGTCGTTGTACCAAGCGTCACGGTCGCATTGGTGTTTCCGTTGAACGCGAAGATTCCGCTGGTGGGGGTAACCAGTACCGGAGGACCTTGTACGACCGTCAAGGCGGTGTTGCCAGTCACCGTGGAAGGTTGATTCAATAGCGAATCCTCGTTGCGCCAATTCAGCACCGAGTATGACGGCGTCATCGTGATTCGCTTTCCCATCTGGAGTTTCGTTGAGACTTGGCCACCGACAGCATACGCGTCCGAGCCGGTGGTGTTCAGGCCATTGGCACAAACGATGTTTCCCGTCGGGTTCGGCGTCAGGCAGTTCACACCAGTCGTAGGAGCCGCCACTTCGTTCATTAGCAACTGCATGCCCGTAATGGTGACGTTCTTCACCACGGAGCTGTTCTTAACATCGAACGAGAACTTTTCGCTGAACCCCTCAGGGTTCAAGTCGTTGTCAAACGTCTGTGGCGTGCGTGCCCAGGTGTAAGCGAACTTGCCGCCCGTGAGTTGTAGCCATTTGTGGTCACGCGGTTGGTAAACGATGTAACCCCGATCAAGAGAGATCGTTTTGCGCTCGAAGGCGCTCGTCAGAGTCTCGTTAGTCGAGGTTGGATCAAAGATCGTTCCGGTCGCAAGAAAGGCGCCGGCTATGAAGTCTTCTCCCAGCTTGCCCTCTAAGCCCAAACGTACACGGATACGTGCACGTGCACGCGGCACGCACGTCGCGCAGCCCGCGTAATCCTGGAAAAAGTCTTCCTGTCGTACGCGGACATCGCCACTCCAGCGGAATCGGTTAACGAGTGTGCTGAGTTCGGAGACGCGCTTCTGCTCCTCCTGGGTCTGGACCGCAGTGTTGGTAAGTGTAGTCTGAACATCCTTTACGTTGGACTGCAGTTGATCGACGGTGGTCTTCTGCTCATCGGTCGTGGACTGTACAGCCGCGAGCTTGGATTGAGCCTCTGAACTTGCGGACTGCAACTGTTGAAGCCGCTGCTGCGCGTCCTGCCAAGCCTGATCGCGCTGCTGCAACTGTTGCTGAAGCTGCTGGATCTGTAGCTGCTGCTGCGCTAAAGCATCTTTCAGCGCCTGTACATCTTCCTGAGTTACTGCCGGTTGCGCAGTTTGTCGCCTGGCGGCCGTCTTTCTT
>JAEZPW010000050.1 GCA_023441255.1 Acidobacteriota bacterium | reverse complement strand
ATTGTCGGGATCGCCGAAGAACGTGGAGATGGGCAGGTCGGCGGGCAGACCATCGAATGACGGAATGCCGCGGTCGGCAACGCGGCGGTCGTGGAACTTCTCGTAGCTCAGTGCAATGCTCGTATCTCCATCAGGCTTGATGAAAACGGTCGGGTTGATACCGTAGCGCTCCAAGCCCACGAAGCGCCGGAACGTGTCGGAGTTTTCGTAGACACCGTTGACGCGGAACGCCAGTTTCTCTCCGAATGCCTGGTCGAAGTCGGTGAGAAACCGCTTGTTGCTGAACGAGCCGCCCTCGATCGTAATTTCGCGCACGGGCGTGAATCCCGCCTCCTTCGTCACACGGTTGATGACGCCGCCAGCGCCGCCGCGCCCGAAGATCATCGCGTTCGGCCCCTTAAGGGCCTCGACGCGTTCCACGTTGTAGAGGTCGCGGTAGTACTGCACGTCGTCACGGACTCCGTTCACGTAGAAATCCGCAGAGGTGCTGTTGCCACGGATGACCACCTGGTCACGATTGTTCTCGCCCTGGTGCGAACTGATGCCGGGCACGTACTGCACCACGTCCGCCATGCTAAGCATCATCTGGTCAGCGATCAGTTCTCTGGGAACAACGGTAACCGACTGCGGGACGTCGATCAGCGGCGTTTCGGTCTTGGTGGCAGTCGCCGTCGCGGGCGTAACGTAATCGGTGTTCTCGACCACGGTGACCGTGTTGCGCACCGTGGCGAGTTGCAGCTGGAAATCGCGCGAGAGGACAGGGCCGGAAGCAGTAAGTGCCTGGGTGGAGTCGACAAATCCGGGTGCTGAGACTTTGACCGTGTATCGCCCGGGAGCCAAGGTGATGGAGAACTCGCCATTTTGGTCGGTTAGCCCGGAGTACTCTGCACTGCGCTGTCCGTTGCTCTTGACGCTGATTCGGGCGCCGACGATGCGCGCCCCGGTCTGATCGGAGACATCTCCCGTGAGTCGCAATGACTGGGCCTGCGCCGTGCTAAAAAGTGCGGTAACAGAGACGATGACAAGTAACAGCCTTGAAACGCAGCCCCAAAACAGCATGTACGCTCCTTCGATGGCCCTGCGAAGTTTGCAACAATCAGTTGCGACAGAGTCGCAACTGATTCCCCGAGCAATTTGCCGCTGACGAGGGTAAAATGGGTTGTCGGCTAGTTGCGACTGGGTCGCAACTGATTCCATGTACTTATCGTGCGGTTTATCGTTCGGCGCTGTCAATCGGCGCAGCGATTTTTCGTTGCAGCGTAGTTGCCACCAGTTGCAACTGATGGAGGCCAAGTGCCACTGCCTGAAACAGAGATACCGGGCCGGCTGCAGGCGTTCTTCGCCGAGCGCGGCATTCGCATCACGGCGCAACGGCGCGCCATCCTTAAAGTCATGGAGACGGCAAGCAAGCATCTTGATGCGAGCCAGATCCTGCGAAAGGCGCGCCAACTCGATGCCTCCGTGGATCGAAGCACCGTGTATCGCACGCTTCGCCTGCTGAAGCGCCAGGGACTGATCGACGAGCTAGACCTGATGCACATCCACGGCGAGGGCCACTACTACGAGCGCAAAGTCCACGGCGACCACATCCACATGGCCTGCCTGCGCTGTGGCAAAATCACCGAATTCGTCAGCAATGTTTTCGATAAGCTGAAGCAGCAGGTCGAAAAAGACTGCCGTTTCCACATCGTCGTGTCGCGCTTGGAGATCGGCGGGTACTGCCCCTCGTGCCGGCGGTCAGAGTAGCGAACGAACACCACGGATTGGGACGAATACTGGATCTAGCGCCCCTCTAAAATGTCCGCGCTCATGCGTGGAGCTGGAGCGACTGATGCGGTTCCTGCTGCTGCTCGGGCAGGACATCAAGATCACCGTGCAGGCTACGCCTCGCTCACGGTCTAAGTCGCGCGTGCTTGTGGCGTAGACAAAGTTCACGAACCCTCCCCTGGACGGGGAAGGGTGCGGCGCGCAGCGCTGACAACGAGACTTTTGGTACAAATCGATACGGTTCCCCAAGCCTCACGGCTCGCAATTCCTTCCTCCATCATTCGTTTGCATGATGACAACACCTCGCTTGCGGATCATTCTCTCGCGATGATTCGTTTGCGGTCCCACGCCGTTGAGTCTCGATTCCCCCAGGAGAAGCAAGATGTTGAGGATAGTTGTTGCTGTCACATTTGTTGTCGCAGTTGCCGCGAGCAGCTTGGCCCAGTTGGTCGTCTCGGCAGACAGAAAGCTTTGTCCGACGGCAAAGTATTCGTCAATTCAGTCAGCGGTCGATGCGTCACCTTCGGGCGCAACCATTTACGTTTGCCCCGGCACTTACGATGAGCAGGTGACGATCTCAAAGCCGCTCACCGTCCGCGGAATACAAGTCGGCCAGAAAGATCGTGTGCAGATTCAGCCCTCCACCTTCAGCGCCGTGTCGGACAATGCCGCCGTCATTACAGTCCAGAACACGAATAACGTGTTCTTGAAAGACTTGGCCGTTGACGCCAGCAAGAACACTGTCTCGGGCTGCACGCCCACCTTATCGGCTGTTCACTTCTTCAACGCGGGAGGCGAGGTGGCCGACAGCGCAATATCAGGCGCGAAAATCACGAACCCATCAAGTTGCGCCACCCTGAGCGGTAACGGCTTTGGCATCCTTGCCGAGGCTACCGGGTCCGGAAGTCTTGGCTTCGAGGTGGAACGCAACAGCGTTCACGACTACAGCAAGGACGGCGTACGCGTCATGGGCAACGGACTGAAGGCTAACATCGACGGAAACGTCATATCCGGGTTAGGACCTGCAGCCGGCTTCTCGTTCCAATTCGGCGTTTTCGTTCTCAATGGCGCAGTGGCGTGGGTCCGACACAATCAGATCACGGAAGGCGATTGCGGTAGCCTGTCGGTCACTGACTGCATCAACGCCCGCAGCGAAGGTATTGTTCTGCGCGCAGTCGGCGACGGTTCCGCCGTGGATTACAACGTGATCAGCCGGGTTCAGAGCGGCATCTTCATCAACTTCGCCAATAAAGCCAGCATCAGCCACAACCTTGTTTCGAATGTCTTCGGGTTGGACGCCATCGATGCCCAGGGCATGTCGAACAGCGTGCTCGACGGCAACTCGGTCTTTAACGGGAACCTTTCCAGCCAAAGCTGCGGAATCACTGAGGTTCCCGGCCCTGGGAATGCGGGCGGCACGGAAGCCAACAACTGGATCGTCAACAACCAAATCACGGACGCCTGGTGCGGACTCGCATTCGCTTCAACCAGTCACCTCCAAAATAATCGGTACCACGACGTGCTCTTTACGGCCTTCAGGTACGACGTGGGTCCGCCACAATAGGTGGCGACGTGGCGCAGAGCAGCAGAAGAGCATCCGACCTGAAAGTTCTTCTGCTGCCCTCGCCGAAAGCTGGTCACGACAGAGATGGTTTCACACAGCCCGCTTAAGTGTTGAACCGTCGACTGCATCGTCGGCTGCAACCGATCCGAGCTTTGCGAGCAGTTTGATCAATTCGCCTTGTCGTGACGTGCTGGTCTTCGAAAAGATGCTCTGCAACTGTGAACGTACGGTGTTTCGGCTGATGCCGAAGTCTTCTGCGGCAGAACTCAGGTCATTTCCCTGCAACAGCGCATTGGCCAATCGGGCCTCGGCGCTTGTGAGGCCAAAAAGGCGGCGGAGAGCGTGCTCAGGATTGCCCGACTGAGATTCAGGATCGATGATGAAGACGGCTACAAGACCATCGGCGCTATCGGCGAGCGAACCGCGGACCAGGGGCACAACCCATATGAGAAACGGGCGGCGGAGCGATGGCCGATTCACCGCGATAAGATCCGGAACCGGTGAAAGCCTGCCTTGGGTGCAGTCCGCCGCACAGCGTATGGCACGGCGAATCGCAGCACCCTGTTGCGGATGCTTCGCCACAATTTCGCCGCGGCTTACGCTTAAACCATCGTTCGCGCGCACCACCTTCGCGGCGGCTGCGTTCATGGTCGTGATCTTGCCCGAGCTATCGGCCAGGAGAATGGCGTGATCCGTCATGTCCAGCGCCCTAAGGAGCGCGTCGCAATTGCGTTCCAATCCGGCTATGCGATGGTGAAGCCGCATGGCGCGCACAAGATGTGGCATGAGGAGATCGAGCATCTGTATGTCTCGCTGTTCGCAAGGCGCGGCACTTTGCCGCCGGAAGAACGTCACAAAGCCGTTCGTAGAACCTCGTCGAACCATCGTTCCGGCAACGGCGTCAAACAGATCCTGCGGTAGGGCCCAATCGTTGAAGAACTCCGTCCTGAGCAAGGCCGCCGTCTCGACGGTCTGGCGGCGAACGAACGCCCTTCCTTCCTGCAGCATGTCCGTTCGTTTCATGTACGGGTTGATCGCGGCGAAATGCTGGATGTAGCTGTTGACCCAGCCAGCGTCCATATTCACCTCGACGTTGAACCCGCACGCCGCTGAAGCCGTGTCCTGGAAATGGATCGTCGCAACGTGGGAGTCAAACACTTCTGCTGCGCGCGATAGAAACGTTTCCCATTTTGCAGGGTCTGCCCCGGCTTCATAAATCAGCCCTATGAGCTGGGAAAGAGTCTTATCCGAAATCATCTACCACCCGGAAAACACGAAGTCTTGCGGCGCACGAGGCGAACTCGCCATCAACGCTGGCGCGGGATTGTATCGCGGAAGGACATGTGCAATCCGGCTGCTCGCGAATAAATTGCTATTCAATATTTTTTAAGCAGAATGCGAACCTGATCTGGCCACGAAAAGAGCAAAAAGCAAAGGGCGCGATCCACTCGCGCCCTCATTTCCTTCTTTGTTCTTGATCTGTTCGAATCCGTCAAAATCCGTGGTTAGGGTTTCAGTCGTGCACGCCGTCCATGAACGCCCTCAGTTTGCGGCTTCTCGACGGATGACGCAGTTTGCGCAGCGCCTTGGCCTCGATTTGGCGGATGCGTTCTCGCGTGACTGCGAACGACTGGCCGACTTCTTCGAGCGTGTGCTCGGAGCCGTCTTCCAGACCAAACCGCATTTTTATTACTTTCTCTTCACGCGGTGTGAGCGTGCGCAGAACC
>JAEZPW010000040.1 GCA_023441255.1 Acidobacteriota bacterium | reverse complement strand
TGGGAGATTGATGCAGACCAGCCGAGATTGAGAGCCCGTTTCACATCGAGGCTTCGTCAATACACGAACCTCGCAAGTACAGAAAAGAAGCTGGAGCGACTCATCTCTGATTTTCAGTTCGGTCCCGTCTGCGAGGTTTATGAGCCCGAACTCAGCGGTGCGGTAGTCCGGAACTCGACACTCACTCCGGCCGTGGCACCGGCGTAAACAGCTCTGACAATGACACGTGTCCAGGCGCTCTCGTCAGCATTCGTTCGCAGAGTGACGTTCCCTCTGTGGGCACTGCGCGACCATCCTTATTACTATCTCTATGAGCGCGAATCCGAAAATGCCCAGTTCCTGCCCAGGCTGCAACTGGAGGAATTGCAACTGACGCGTCTTCAGGCGCTGTTGAAGCACGCCTATTCTGAATGTCCGTTTTACCGTGATCGGATGAACGCGGCCGGCCTGAAGCCTGAACGGATTTCGGCGGTCGCTGATATTGCGTCTCTGCCGCCGCTGACAAAACGCGATATTCAAGATCACGCCATTGATATCTGCGCTTCTTCTTTTGACCCTTCCGAAAGAGCACGAAATCAGACCGGTGGATCGACGGGAAGTCCCCTGCAGTTCTGGGTAGATCGAAAACGCCTTGACTCGAGGCTGGCTAGTACGATGCGCCACAACGGGTGGACAGGCCTGCGAGCGGGCGACTGGTGCGCTGAGATATGGGGCAACCGTCTGGACCAGCACCTTTCTGAATCACTTTGGAGTCGAACGCGCAACGCTCTGCTGTACCGCACGCTGGAGTTGAATACGTCCAGTTTCGGAGATGCGGACTTTTCGGCTTACGTCGAACGTTTGCGCCGGCACCGGCCTCAGTTTCTTGTCGCCTACGCCAAGGCCGCGGCCTTCTTTGCGCGATGGATTCGCGACAATGGCGTAAAGGACATTCGTTTCGACGCGGTCATAACCACCGCTGAAGTACTCACGCCTAACGACAGGGCCGACATCGAGGACGTGTTTCGAGCACGCGTTTTCAACCGCTACGGCTGCAGGGAAGTGAGTGTCATCGCAAGCGAATGCGAGAAGCATGCAGGCCTGCATGTGAACGCAGACATGCTGTTGGTTGAAATAGTGCGCGTGCCTGAGTACCCGGCCCCGTTTGGCAAGGTCTTGATCACCGACCTGCTCAACTACAGCATGCCTCTGATTCGTTATGAAATTGGAGATGTGAGCGCATGGGCGACGCAACAGAACTGCGCTTGCGGGCGCTCGCTACCGATGCTTTCGGAAGTGCACGGGCGCGTCACCGACTTTATCTCGCTGCGCGATGGCCGTTTCGTTTCAGGCCCCGCGCTGACACTGGTTGTATCGGACATGCCTGAAGTTCGCCAGGTGCAATTTGTGCAGCAGAACCAGGATCACATCACTCTGAGAGTCGTGCGTGGCGAAGGATACGATCACAGCACCACGGCAGAGTTGCAGCGCCGGCTGGCTCCGTACCTCAATGGAGCCGCTCAAATCGACATTCAGCATGTCGATCAGATCAAGGCCGAAGCTTCCGGCAAGTATCGTTTCGTGATCAGCGATTACAGCCGTGAGGGTGCGCATCAGGCGGGTGCAAATTGAGGCCACTCAACTCGCTCTACTGTCGTGGAGTTATGCCGCTCGTTGAGCGCGAGACCTTTGCCGGCTGCTGGCCGCTGATTCGGCGCAACGAGGAACGCGAGCGCCTGTCGTTCGAAGAGAACAGGGCACAACAGTGGGCGAGTCTCAAGGCCGTCCTGACGCATGCTTATGAAACAACGGACTTCTACCGGCAGCGTTTCGACAAAGCCGGAGTACAGCCAGCGGATGTCAACTCGTTAGCCGACCTCCAGGCCATTCCTCCGCTGACCCGTGACGATCTTCGAAGTCGGCTTCCGGATCTGTGTTCGCGCTCCTTTCGCGCTGCGCAGTTGGCGCATTCGGCAACGGGCGGGACGACAGACACCCCGGTCCGCTTTCTGCGCGACCGCGCCTGCCTTGCGAAAAAGATGGCCGCGCAAACACGTTTCAATGCATGGGCCGGAATGCTGCCCGGCGACAAAGTCTTCTATCTCTGGGGAGCCCGCAGCGACTATGCGGAAAACCCCAGCTGGCGCTGGCGGCTTTACGATCGCTACTTGATGCGGCGGATATGGGCACCGACTTCATCCCTCAACCCAGCGACTTTCGAAAGCTACCGCGAGATCCTGAACCGGTTTCGCCCCGACATTATCTATGCCTATCCGACGCCGCTCGCGCTCTTCGCCGAATACCTGGCGCAGTGTGGACGTCCGGTGTACGCTCCTCGGGCGGTGATCGTAACGGCCGAGACTCTACTGCAAGCACAACGGGGAGTGATCGAGCAGGCACTGGGGTGTCGCGTGTTCGAGCACTACGGCAGCCGCGAGTTCGGCATGATCGCCGGGGAGTGCGAAGCTCATAACGGGTTGCATTTGAACCCTGGCTCCGCATTCGTGGAACTTGTTCCATTGCCGGGTAACGCGGACTTGTGCGAAGTGATTGTGACTGACCTGCTGAACTACGGCATGCCCCTGATCCGCTACCGTTCGAACGATTGCGCCTTGCCCAGAAACGAGCAATGCACATGCGGGCGCGGATATCCTCTTCTAGGACGCATTAGCGGGCGCGTCGCTGATACGTTCGTTCTTCCCAACGGCGACCTCGTCCCGGGCGTGGCCCTTACCAACCGGGTTTTGCAGGTCTGCCCTGGCCTCCGCAAGACGCAGATCGTACAGGAAGAAATCGACCGGTTCCGGCTCCGCTTTGTGCCCGGCGAGGGCTTCACGAATTCTGATCTGGAAATCCTTCGCGACGGGCTTTCAAGATTCGTGACAGTTCCAGTGCGGTGGGAATTCGAGTCGGTCACCGACATTGAGCGAGAGCGCTCGGGCAAGACACGCTTTTGCATATCGCGGGTGCCACTTGACCGAGCCATGCAGGCGAGGTCCGGTTCATGATGTTCGTAGTGCTTCTCGCGCTGTTCGTGTTCTTCGCAGTAAGGGCGTGGTTCAGTCCTTACACTGGTCTCCTGGGCTTGCTCGCGGCGAACATCATCCAGCCTGGTGAGATTTACCCCGTCTTCGACACTATTCGTCTTGAGCGCGTAATGGCGGTAATCGTGTTGGTATCGGCTCTAAGGCACAGAGAGAAACTACGATTTCCCCCGCTGACGAAGGGATGCCTCGCGTTCTGGGGAGCCATCATTATCGGCGTACCCTTTGCCTGGTGGGTGAGCGGTGCGATGGGTTTTGCGATCGAGTTCGGCAAGACGATGATCTATCACGTGCTGATCGTCAGTCTGCTCACCACCGCTGAGCGGTTCACGAAATTCATTTACATGTTTACCTCTCTAATCGGCTGGACTGCCCTGTCCAGCGCAACCCAGTACTTCAGCGGAAACTATGTGACCAACCAGGGAGTGGATCGCGCAGTGGGAATGACCAGCATCGGAGGCGATCCCAACACTCTCGGACTGACCCTGGCTTGCGCCCTGCCACTTGCATTGCTGACCGCCATAAAGGCCACTCGGTTATGGAAGATCGCTGGCGCGGCGGTGACGGTCGCTTCGGTTGTTACCGTCGTGCTTACCGGTTCCCGCATGTCTTTTATGGCAGTGGCTTTCTTCTTCGCGATTTATGCCGCATCACGAAAGCGCTATTACATCTATATTCCGCTCGCTTTGGCTGTCGCCGGGTTAGTGTGGATCTCTCTTCCCACTGAGTATCAGGAACGCTATTCCACGGTGCGTTCCCTCGAGCAGGACATCTCCTACCAGAACCGTCTCGTTGCGTGGCGTGGCGGCTGGAACATGTTCAAGGACAATCCGTTGACCGGGGTTGGTATGGGCCAGTTCCCGAACGCAAACGGCGCGAAGTATTGGCCGGGACCGGGACCGCGCATTTGGCTCAATGCGCATTCGCTCTACCTTCAACTGATCGCCGAACTCGGGTTCATCGGCGTCATCGCCTTCGCGGCGTATCTTTGGGCGGTACTGCGCACCAACTTCAAGTTGTTACCCGCGTTGCGCCACCGTGAGGATCTTCCCGGCGTAGTGCGGTTCTTTCCAGCGTACAGCACGTTCAGCATCCTGATCCTTCTCTTTGCCGGGTACAGCTCGCACAACCTTTATCGAAGCACGTGGTACATGCTGGGGGCGCTGACCGCGGCGCTCCAACTCCTTGCGACCGAACGGGTGCAGGACACAGCACTCGCGGAAGAGGAGCACACAGCAGAGGAAAGCATCCGCGTCCTCAGGCCCGCTGATGTCACCCCTTTGTGCAATACGTCTGTCCGGTGAAGTTCTGTCTTAGGCACATGTTCAAAGACATCTTGAAAGAGAATCGAGCGTTCGCATGGGTGCTCGGGGCCTGCTCCGCCGTGGCTCTATTGCCGATCTGGGCGGTACAATACCCGCCGTTCGTCGACTATCCCAATCTGCTTGCGCGCACCTATGTGCTACGTCATCTTCACGACTCAGGCTTTCAGCTGGCTCGTTACTACGGTGCGCACTGGGCGCCTTATCCTTACCTTGCTCTAGACGTCACCGTCGTTTCGCTCCAGTACCTGTTCACGCCTGCAATGGCAGGGCGCATCTTTCTAAGTGTCTGTGCCTTGGCCATTCCCCTCGCTTGCTGGTGGTTCCTGAAAGAAGCCAACTCGGGCCAACAGCCGCTTGCATTGGTATCGCTGCTGCTGGTGTACAACGTCTTTTTCCTTTTTGGATTTTTGAATTTTCAACTCTCGGTCGGCCTCTGTCTTGTCGTTCTGACGCTGTGGCTTCGCTTTGTTGAGCGCCCCGTGTTATTCCGTTGGGTTCTGATGCTGGCGTCAATACAGTTGCTTTACTTCACTCACCTGATGGGATTCGGCATGGCGCTACTCATCGTGAGTTTCTATGCCTTGTTTTCCCGACGCCTCTTCTCCCGCTCAATGATTGCGACTTGGGTGTGCTTTATTCCCGGCTTCATCTTGTACTGGCTGTCGCGTAGGGGAGCCCCCGCCTCGCAGTTCACGACCGAGTTCCACTTCAGTCTCAAGGACAAACTCCTCGCGCTGACGGCAGTGTTGCGCGGTTATTCAACGCCGGTGGATGTTGCCAGTTATCTGCTGCTCGCCATCGGCCTAGTGGTCTGCCTCTGGAACAATCGCGAACTGCGGATCAAACGCGCCTGGGTGGCAACCGCCGCTGCGATTCTGGCTCTTTATTGGATATTCCCCACCGGATACAGCGCTGGTGCCGATGCGGACAAGCGCCTCCTGCCCTTCGTTCTGCTGGTTGGCCTCGCTGGAGTTGAGTTTGGGCGTCGCACACGAGTCGCCGTTGCGGTGGCGCTGCTTGTGTTCTCATTGCGACTCGTGAACGTCATGCAGACGTTTGTGGCGGTACAGCCGCAACTGCAGGAACTCGCTGCGAGTTTCGCAGCCGCGCCTCGTGGGGCTCGAGTTCTGCCGATCATCAACGGCCCCGACGAGCGCCATGTCAATCGCTCGTACCTGCACTACTGGGCCTACGGCACCATACAGAGCGATTGGTTCACACCTTACCTATTCGCGGGCGAGGGAGTGCAAGTGTTTCAGATGCGATACAGGCCCTATGCTCCGCGTGAATTCTACGAATACGAGTATCCACGCCCGCTCGATTGGGAGAGGGTGCGCGCTGACTACGATTACGTCTGGGTTTACAACCTGCCGCGTTTTTCTCCGGACCTTCAGCGTATTGGACACTTGGTCTATCGAACACCGCATCTTGAGTTGTACCGCATCGCGCCCCATTCCGAACCAGCATGCGGGAAGACAGCCCATGTCGATTGCGCAAATGACACAACCAAGCGGGAGCCTGAGGCATGAGCCGCACTGCGGTGCTCGAATATCAGCTGCGCGATTTCTACTGGGAGCACCCGTCCCTGCAATACTTGTACTCGGCTGCCGCGACGAGCGGAGCGTGGACACTCAACCTTGTTGGCCACCGATATGGCGCCATGCTCCAGTACTGCAGCGCGGCTCGTCGTGTTCGCCCGAATTGGCTGCGCGAAGCACGTCTACGCTCGTTCACTAGATTCCTCGGAGACTTTACGAACGGCGCTGCGCCACGCACGCTTGCCGATAATCCCTTTGCTCAGCAATTTCTCCACACTGCTGAAGCCGCGCAGCACCGCGCCCATCTTCGCACCCTGTCGCGCGAAGAGCGGCTGTCCATGCGCGGCAACCTGATCGTGCTGAAGAACCCCGGTCTGAACGAGCGCGGTGTCCTCCTGTTGCAGTACACGCACGTGTTCGGACGCTTCCTCGTCAACTACGACGTCAGAAAACTCAGTCAGCGCTTCAGCATCGTGTTGGAGCCAAGTTGGCTGCCTTACCCCGACCCCTACTGGGCCATGTTCAGTTGTCGTGAGACACCCGTCGTGAGCGAACTGATGAACGAAGCTGCTGCCGAGGCGCTGCACCGATCGGAATTGCCGCTCATTCCACTTTCGCTGGGGGCGCAGGACTGGATAAACCCCGACGATTTTCGACCGATGCCCGGCGTGAAGAAAGACTACGATCTCGTGATGATCGCCTCCTTCGCGCCGTTCAAACGCCACTACGTAGTCTTCGAGGCTATGCGACGTCTTCGGCCACGGCGGCTGCGCCTCGCACTCGTCGGGGGCACCTGGCAGCGAACAAGAGCGGAAATGGATGCCGAAATTCGAAGTTACGGACTGCAGGACGATGTCGACGTCTACCAGGGGCTCTCGGCCGCACAGATAAACGATCTGTTGAACCGCTCTAAATACAACGTCCTCTTTTCGAAAGTTGAAGGCGGCAACCGTGCGCTGATGGAAGGCTTTGCCGCTGGAACTCCGTGCATCGTGTACAAGCACATCTTTGGCCCGCGCCACGCAGACATCAACGAGCATACCGGCTATCTAGCCGATGACCACGAACTCGTCAGCTTACTGCCGCAGGCACTTGAGCAGTATGAAAAGTTCCGCGCGCGAGAATGGTTTGTCGAACACACAGGTTGCTACAACGCCACCCGCAAGCTGAACGCAGTGCTGCAAGAGGAAGCGCAACGACGATCCGAGAACTGGACCAGCGACATCGTCTGTAAGGTCAACCGAAACGACTTGGTCTACCGTGACCCGTCCGACGCCGCACGCATGAAGCCCGGCTGGGATGAACTTCAGGAAGCGTTGACTACTCTTTGAGAAGCGCATTGGCTGCCACTTCACAACAAGCTGTCGCACCCGAGGACCGCGTCGAGGTTCGCGCTGCCCATCATCGCGTGGCTGCGAACATACTCGCCAATTGGCTTGGGTACGGTGTCACTCTGGCGGTCGGCTTTTTCCTCGCGCCGCTTCTTGTTCACCGTCTGGGCGATGTCGGTTACGGTGTCTGGGCGCTCAGCCTGCAGGTCGGAGCGTGCATCAGCATTCTTGACCTTGGCGTGCGGGTGGCCGTCGGGAGATACCTGACCCATCACCAGGTACGACAGGAGCGCGAAGAACTCGACACCGTACTCACGGTCGCGCTTACGCTTTTGTCTGCTTTGGGGGCGTTGTGTTTATTGGTGACTGCCGTTGTGGTCTGGCAACTCCCCGCGCTCGTCCACAGGATTCCCGTGCAAGTACTTCCGGAAGCGCGTTGGACGGTATTCCTGATTGGAATGCAGGTGGCGATCAGCTTTCCCGGAGCGCTGTTCAGCGGCGCGATGGCTGCGATATCACGCTACGACCTGTTGAATGCTCGCGCGATCGCCACGGCCGTTCTGCGCGGCCTGCTGACTTGGGCAGCGCTGGCGGCCGGCTACGGCCTTCTCGGTGTGGCAAGCGTCTGGCTAGCCGTTAATGCGGCGGGGCACGTGATCGAATACTTCCTGGCTCGCGGCGTCTACAGCGGATTCCGCTTCATGATTCCGCCAGGCCGATTCGTGCCGGTGTGCCGTACGCTCTTCTCGTTCAGCGTGTTCGCCTTTCTATTGTCCCTTTCAAGCCGGCTCCTGCTGTGGTCGGACAATCTTGTCATCGGCATCATGCTTGGCCCCGCCGCGGTCACATTCTTCGCCATTGCCGCGAGCCTCATCGACTATGTCCGCACCATCCTGCAGTCCGCGACGAGCGTGTTCGTGCCGCTCGCAACGGCACTTGACGCCAGTGATGATCGGACAGGTCTGCAGCGACTGTACGCTCGCGGGAGCCGCCTTACGCTGCTTTTGATTCTTGCGCCGGTGCTTGCGTTCTTCATCGTTGGAAAGCCGTTTATCACGTTGTGGGTAGGAACGCGCTATGCGGATCTTTCCAGCGTCGTGCTGACGGTTCTATCTGTGCCTGTGCTGTTCGCCCCCTTGCAGGCGACCTGTAATCAAATCCTCTACGGAATGAATCGTCATCGCCTTTACTCCCTCATGGCGGTTGGTGAGGCTCTGGCGCATGTAACGCTTTGCATTTTGCTCGCCCGCCACATGGGCGTGATCGGAGTGGCGTGGGGCACACTCATTCCTGCGTTGGTGGTTGAGGGCATTCTGTTGCCGGTCTACACCGCGGGCCAAGTAGGCGTTTCGGTGCTGCGCGTGTATTGGGAAAGCCTGCTCCGGCCATTGCTGGCCAGTGCGCCATACGTCGTGATGCTTCTCGCGGGACGCTCGCTGGTCACTTCGTGGCACTCGTTCGTAGCGGTGGTGTCCATCTCATGCCTCGGTTATGCAATGGGCGTCTGGTGGTTCGCAATCCTGCGAACTGAGCGCGAGCAAGTCACGGAGAGATTGAGGGCCGTGTTTTCGCGACGCCTGCCCTCGGCTGTCGCGACGATTATCTAGTCTTCACCATGGGAAGTACGCCTCAGATCGACTGCCACTTCCAACTGACGGAACAGGCGCGTATTCCCAAAATACTCTTCGCGGTTGACGAACTGCAGGCGCTCACTGCCGGTGGAACGGAACGCCAGATACTGCAACTTGTCGATTTCGCCAAGCGCGCCGGATTCGCTCCCCATCTCCTGGTGCTGCGCGGCACCGAGTGGCTGGACGAAAAACAGGCAGGTTGTCCGATTCATCGTGCCCGGTTCAACGGGATTGGCTTAACAGGGCTGCTTAGACTAGGTGACGTGGTCCGCTGGATGCGTGACGAGCGGTTCCAGATCGTTCAGACCTTCTTCGTGGAAACCAATCTGATTGTTCCTTTGTTGGCACACTTGGCTGGGGTGCCGATCATACTGGGCAGCCGACGCAACCTCAATTCCTGGATGTCACGACGATTCGCATGGCTGCAGCACCAGAGCAATCGCGCATGTCATCGCCTTCTCGCGAACTCGCAGGCGGTCCGCGATGCCGTCGCGCAATCCGAGCGGATCTCCCCGGATAAGATCGACGTACTTTATAACGGGGTTGATACAGCGAAGTTCATGCCTCGCGCGAGACAACGCGAATTAATGCGAGCGCGCCTCGACATCGCACACGGTCAGATCGTCGTCTGCTGTGCATCGAATCTGGCTCCGTTCAAGGGCGTGGATGTGCTCGCAAAAGCCGCTCGTCAGGCCGTAAAAGAGGTTCCAGAGTTGCTGTTCCTGGTGCTCGGGGATGGTCCTCTGCGCGCGCCGATCCAGCAACTCGCCGAGAGCCTGGATCTGGACGGGCACTGGCGAATGCTCGGCAGCCAGACGGATGTTGCCGCGTATCTCAACGTCGCCGACATTGCCATCCTGCCATCGGAATCCGAAGGCTTCTCGAACACGCTCCTGGAGGCTATGGCCTCTGGTCTGCCGTGTATTGCGACAGAAGTGGGCGGCAACCGGGAAGCGGTGGGAGACGTGGGCGAGCTGGTTCCACCCTCAGATCCCCAGGCGCTCGCTGCCGCAATCGTGAAACTGTGTCGCGAGCCTGAACGTCGAGCAGCCCTGGGCCGTGCGGCATGCCAGCGGGCGTGCGAGATGTTCAGTTATGAGCGAGCGGCGGCGGCCTTCGCCGTGTACTACGTCGATCGGTTGAGGGAAACAAACAGCGACGTCGCTACAAAACCCCCAGTCGAGCAAGCAGGACATTGCCAGGCTTCGTTTTAGCGAGATGATCCCAGCAAGGAAAAAAAAGGGGCTGACCGTAAGTCAGCCCCATACCAGGTTTCTGAGAGGTTCAGCAGCCGCTTGTATAGCTGACTGCGCCGCTGCCGCTGGCGCTGCCGGAGTTGCAGAAGCTGGCCTGGGCGCCCGATTCGACCATGCTTTCCGGGGTGCCCAGGGTGATGACGCTGGGGTTGTTGTTGAACATGATATTGGTGGTGCCGCCGCTCAGGGGCGAGCGCAGCAGGCCCCAGGTGCCGCTCGTGCCGCTGACGGTATTGTCGTGCACGGTGACGTTGTAGGCGTTGCGCGCCCACACGGCATTGCCCCCGACCATCTCGAAGGTATTGTGATCGATCTCGGCCTGCAGGTTATTGCTGCCCGAATCGGGATCGCCCAGGTGGATGGCCCCGGCGTAGTTGGCGGCGCTGCCGTCGATGTGCTTGAAGCTGTTGTTGTAGATGCGGATGCCCACCGAGTCGCGGATACGCACGGCGCGGTTGTTGTTGGTATAGACCAGGTTGTTCCAGGCAGCGCCGCCGCTGGTGCTGTCAAACAGCAGGGCGCGGCCGGTCTCGCCGTCGGGCACGATGTTGTCGGCCATGGTAAGGCGGTTGTCGTGCATCATGCAGCTGCGCACGCCGTAGCAGACCTGGCCCTGGCAGGCGTTGGCGCCGGCCGGGCAGCTGATGTCGTTGAAGGCATACTCCACGGTCAGGTTGCCGCCCTGGATGTTCAGGTTGGGAGTGCGCGGCCCGGTGGCGTTGCCCACAGTCGAAGTCACGTTGTAGACGCGGATGGCATAGGCCAGCGAGTTGCTGGCCGGGGTCCAGTCGATGTGCACACCGCGCGCGGCGCCCGAAGAGGTCGTCGAGGTCTGGGCGATGGTGAGATGGTGCAGGCTGAGGGTGGCCGAGGCCGAACCGCTGCTGTTCAGGTAGATGCAGCCCTGCTCGCCGGCATCGGCGTAGTTGCAGGTGACCTTGCCATTGAAGATGGTGATGCCGCTCAGGTCGGAGATATTGCCGCTGATGCGGCCGGTGACGGCGTAGCCGCCCAGGTCGAGTTTGGTCTTGGGACCGGACAGGGTGAAGCAGGTGGCCGCCGCATTGGAGCCGACATTCTGGGTGAGCCGATAGGAAGCGTTGGCGCTGAGCGTCTGGCAGCCGGATACCAGCAGGGCGCTGCCATCGGGGCTGCCGCCGTTGTAGGGATCGCCGGTATTGCCGTAAGAGGCAGTGGTCGAGCCGGACGCGCTGACCGTAATGGTCGCGCTGGCACTCTTGGAGGTGTCAGCCACGCTGGTGGCCTTGATGGTGGCCGTGGCGGCGCTGGCCGGAGCGGTATAGAGCCCGCTGGATGTGATGGTGCCGCCGCCGCTGACAACCGACCAGGTGACGCCGGTGTTGGTCGTGCCGCTCACAGACGCCGTGAACTGCTGGGTCGCTCCGGTGGCGATGCTGGCCGAAGATGGCGATACCGTGACGCCAACGCTGACCGGTGCGCTGACCGTAATGGTTGCGCTGGCACTCTTGGTCGTATCAGCCACGCTGCTGGCCTTGATGGTGGCCGTGGCGGCGCTGGCCGGAGCGGTATAGAGCCCGCTGGATGTAATGGTCCCGCCGCCGCTGACAACCGACCAGGTAACGCCGGTGTTGGTCGTGCCAGTTACAGACGCACTAAATTGGGCGGTGCCACCCGTTTTTATGCTGGCCGTCGTGGGCGAGACTGTTATCGCTACACTAGGTGTAGAGCCACTCGAACTGCGGACAAAGACAACATCCCGGAAATAGTTCGAACTCATGTAGGTGTTAGTCGGAAGCCGACCAAGAGCACCGTAAACGCCGTTGCTGCCGACGACAGAGTGCAAGTTTCCACTGTTTATGGCGGCAGCAAAACCACTTGTGGTTGCGACGTAATAGTTGCGACCGGTATTCACGGTCACAAGGTAAATGGTGTTGGCCGAGATATTCAGGGGAGTTGCAAGCTTTTGCACTTGCCACCCGGACGCAGTTTCCTTCGCGAAGGTCGTGGTTGCCAAGACCGCGCCTGATGCACTCCAAACGCGCCCTGTGTGGGTACCTAGTTCGCGCGAGTCTTTCCAGAAGCGAATGGCCGTTATCTGACCGGGAGTATCGGCAGTGAATTTGGCCCCCAGTTCATATCCGACGCCGTCACTCTGATGAATTTGTACGGGCTTCTGCGTGGTGAATAAAGTTTGCGTCTGTGCAAGCAGCGGCGCGCAAGCTCCGAAGATCCCCAACAACACTGCCGCAAAGCGACGAATTAGGACGTTCTCAGTCAAGGCACCACCTCGAATACAGCAATCAAGCGATACGGTATTAGAGGAATGCACGAGTAACCATTCGTCGAACGGCTAATAAAGGAACAGTCGTTCTACCTATACTTTTTCCTAGCCATTTCCCTTAAGCCAACGTGAGCCCGGATAAACAACGCGAACAACGAAATGCGGCCCAACCTCTTCGTGCGGAAGGCCGTGTGTGCCTTATCTCACAGCACCCTCTCGTGCTCGGCCAACTGGAGCGATTGCTCGATCGCGGGGTCTTCCAGGTGCAGTCGTATCGACTGCAACCGGATCATCTACTGCATCCCGATCTGATTCGGGTGGAGCCCGCCACCGTTCACGTTCTTGATATCTGTGCAATTCCGCGGATTACGGCGGAAAGACTTGCATCTACCGTCACTACCAGGTGCGAAGAAAGTCGCCTGATCGTTCTGTCGGAACATCTGGGAAATGCGGCAGCCTTTTCGCTGCTTCGCATCGGGACGAAAGGACTTCTCACCTTCGCCCAGGTGGATCAGCAGTTCGGCAGCGCAGTGCAGGCCGTCGCCAGTGGTGGATACTGGGTCCCTCGGTCGACACTCTCGCAATTCGTGGAGTGGTTGCTCGCCAGTGTGAACACTCGTCGCTTGCCGGCCGGCGCGGGTCAACTGAGCGCCCGTGAGCGAGAGGTCCTGGCGCTCGTACTAGACAATCTCTCGAACAAGGAGATTGCCGATAAGTTGCACATATCAGAGGCAACCGCGAAGTTTCACGTCTCCAGTCTCCTCTCCAAGTACGGCGTGCAACGCCGTGCTGATTTGATCGTGCTGTGCTATCAGCTGTCGCCCGATACCCCAAACGGACTCGACGCAGGCCTGCCCGGCAGCTCGAATCTCGAACGCAAATAGTCCCTTCCCCCCAAAAACAGACAAGTAAAACTTACCTGCACTCATTTACCCGTTCATCGCGTACGTCGACGTGCAAACCGGAGGAAAGATCAACATGGACCGCATAAAAGTGGCCATAGTCGGTTGTGGCTATTGGGGACAAAACCTGATTCGCAATTTCTGGGAACAGCAAGAGACCGAGCTGGTAATGGTCTGCGATCTGGATCCTAAACTTTTGGCGAACACCCAACGGCGATACCCCACGCTCAAGGTGACGCAGTCTTACGACGACGTACTGCAGAGCTCGGTGGATGCGGTGGTCCTCGCAACGCCGGTTTCAACACACCATCCCTTTGCCCGGCAGGCTTTTCTTGCCGGCAAACATGTGCTCGTCGAAAAACCGTTGGCGACCACGGCAGCCGACGTACTGGACCTTGTGGCGCTTGCCGAGAAGCAGAAAAAGGTGCTGATGGTCGACCACACGTTCCTTTACACGGGTGCGGTCAGGCGCATGAAGCAGTTGGTGGACTCCGGAGAGATCGGCAACCTGCTTTATTACGACTCCGTGCGCGTGAACCTTGGTCTCGTGCAGACGGACACCAACGTGCTTTGGGATCTTGGCCCTCACGATTTTTCCATCATGGACTTCATTTCGGGGCAGGAGCCCATAAGTATTTCCGCCTTCGGTGCGCGCCACATGGGATGTCCCTACGAGACGCTCGTCTACGTCAGCGCCAGGTTTCAATCGGATTTGGTCGCTCATGTGGACCTCAACTGGCTCGCGCCCGTCAAGGTGCGCCGCACCATGTTCGGAGGCAGCAACAAACTGATCGTCTACGACGACATGGAGCCGACCGAGAAGATCAAGGTGTATGACCGCGGCCTCACCGTAAACGTCAACCACGATCCGGACCGCCGGACGAAATTACTTGCGGGTTATCGCAATGGCGATATGGTCGCCCCGAACCTTGAAACATCCGAAGCGCTTCGCCTTTTGGCGCGTGAGTTCGCTGCCGCCATCGCCGAAGGACGTCCGCCGCTCACCGACGGAATGGCCGGATACCGCATCGTTCGCATTCTCGAAGCTGCACAGATGTCGCTCGATCAGAACGGAAGGGAAATTACACTGGCCACTTTGCCGTGCGCTGCCAATCTCGCCGCAGCACAGTCCGCCAGCGCGAGGTGAGCAATGGATTTCTGCCGCATTTCTCCAGACGTCAAGCTGGGCAAGAACGTAGTCTTTCACGCCTTCGTGAATCTCTACGGCTGCTCGATCGGTGACAACAGCCGTATTGGCACTTTTGTCGAAGTGCAGAAGAACGCAACGATAGGAAGCAACGTTAAGGTTTCAAGCCATACATTCATCTGCGAAGGCGTGACCATTGAGGACGACGTCTTCATCGGCCATAACGTCTCTTTCATCAACGACAAATACCCGCGCGCGACCAGTGCTGGCGGAGCGCTCCAGACGGAGGCTGACTGGAAGGTCATCCCGACCCGTGTGAAGCGCGGCGCCTCGATTGGGACGGGCGCAACCATCCTGTGCGGTGTAACGATCGGCGAAAACGCGATCGTAGGCGCAGGCAGTGTAGTTACCCACGATGTTCCAGACAATGCGACGGTCGCGGGCGTGCCTGCTCGGACTGTGAAGAAAGCAGCGAGGACAGCATGAAAGTTAAATTCCTTGACTTGGGCGCGCAGCACGCGCAACTCGAGAACGAACTGAAGGACGTGTTTGCGCGTGTGTTGTCGTCTTCCAGCTTCATCCTGGGCAGGGAGGTGGAGCAGTTCGAGCGTTCATTTGCAGCGTACCTGGGAACCGGGCATTGCATGGCTGTCAGTTCCGGCACTGCCGCACTTCATCTCGCTCTTCAGGCGCTAGGCATCGGTCCGGGCGACGAGGTGATTACCGTCCCGAACACCTTCATCGCAACGGCGGAAGCTATTTGTGCAGTCGGTGCTCGGCCCGTTTTCGTTGATGTCGATCCAGTTTCTTACACCATGGATCCTGGCGAAATCAGCGCAGTGATAACCCCCCGCACCCGGGCCCTCATTCCGGTCCACCTTTACGGCCAGCCGGCGGACCTCGATCCGATCCTCGCGATCGCAGCTGAGCACGGTTTATCAGTGATCGAAGATGCGTGCCAGGCACACGGGGCGCTGTACAAGGGCAGGAAGGCCGGAACCATCGGCACTTTTGGCTGCTACAGCTTCTATCCCAGCAAGAACCTTGGCTGCTGCGGAGAAGGCGGAGCAGTCGTCACCAATGACCCGAAACTGGCGGAGCGCGTCAGAATGTTGCGGGACCATGGCTCATCCCGCAAGTACGAACACAAATTTGCCGGTTACAACTTCCGCATGGAAGGAATTCAGGGCGGAGTACTCGCGACAAAACTGCCTCACCTTGACGGGTGGAATGACAGCCGGGCAACACTCGCTCGGCGCTACGACAACCTGCTCCGCGATACTTCGTTCATCACGCCTGCAAGGATGCCGTATGCTAAGCACATCTTTCACCTCTACGTCATTCAGGCCAGGCAGAGGGATGCGGTTCGTCAGGCGCTCGCCGACCACGGCATCGACACGGGCATGCACTATCCCGTCCCGCTGCACCTGCAGGAAGCCTTTGCTCCGCTGGGTTATCGCGCGGGCGCGTTTCCCGTTTCAGAGGCTCTCGCCCAGCAGATAATCTCGCTTCCGATGTACCCCGAGCTAAGCGAAGATGAAGTTGATTACGTCGGCCAAACACTCCAGGAGATTTCAAAATGCCGGCTGGCCCAGATGACAACAACGGCGTAGAAGCCGTCCGTTCCGTAGCCGCAACGTTCGGGCGCAAGGAAGTCTCTCCCGATGAGCCATGGGAGGTGGAGTGTGCCCAGTGGCTTAGAAGGACCAAATCGCGCGACGACCTGCATTCGATGTTCGCGCGCTACAGGTCCGGGGAGGACTCTTTCGACTATGCGTTCCGGCGAGTCTGCCTGCGCGCTTTGTGCCGCAGTGTAGGGAACGGTCTGCAGGTTGGCCCTGACGTCGTTTTGAAACACCCGGAGACCATGGAATTCGGGGACTCCGTCTTTCTCGGTGCGCAGGCAATGATCCAGGGCCGGTTCGACGGTACGTGCAGGATCGGCAATCATGTCTGGGTTGGGCCACAGGCTTACTTCGATGCGCGCAACCTCGTTATCGAAGACTACGTCGGCTGGGGGCCCGGTGCGAAAGTTCTTGGCTCGGCCCACACCGGAGATCCAGTTGATGTGCCGGTGATCGCCACGGACCTGGTTATAAAGCCTGTTGTCATCGGCTACGGAGCCGATGTCGGAGTGAACGCCGTCATTCTTCCCGGCGTTCGCATCGGGCGCAATTCGATCGTGGGTGCGGGCTCGGTCGTCACCCACGACGTCCCTGACTACGCCATCGTCGCCGGTTCACCGGCGCGCGTGATCCGTACGCGGATTCCTGAAAAGACATCCACGGTGGGGGAGTGAGCCATGCCGCTGGTCTCTATCGTCATTCCCGCCTACAACGAGTCGCCCAACCTGCTGCCGCTTTATGAGCGGTTGAACGAGATTACATCGGCAATGCCGACGTATACGTTCGAGTTCCTCTTCGTAGACGACGGCTCGAATGACAACACTCCGTTTCAGCTCGCCAGCCTTCACCTCCTCGATTCGCGTGTGCGCGCCCTGAGACTCTCGCGCAACTTCGGTTCTCATGCGGCGTGTCTGGCGGGCGTTGGCGAAGCGCGAGGCGACTACGTGATGATTATGGCTGCCGATCTTCAGGACCCTCCGGAACTGATCCCGAAGATGCTCGCCGAGATGGAGGGAAAGGCGGACGTAGTTCTGGCTGTTCGCAGTCGGCGGCAGGATCCGTGGCTTACCATCAAGTTCGCCAACATCTACCACCGGCTCATGCGTCGCTACGCTGTGTCTTCCTGGCCGGAGACAGGCGCCGACGTCGTGATGATGCGCCGGTCTGTGTGCCAGGCTGTCCTGCGTTGGCGGCAGAAGAACACGTCGTTATTCGCCCAGGTGATGTGGACGGGATTCAGGCAGGTGTCAATTCCTTACGACCGGCAGCAGCGCCGCGCGGGCGAGTCGAAGTGGACGGTTCGGAAGAAGATCAAGCTGTTCGTCGACTCCTTCGTCGCCTTTTCCTTCTCTCCGATCCGCTTCATCTCGTATTCCGGCATGGCTGTTTCGGCGCTTGGATTCGCCTACGCCGTCTTTATCGCTCTCAACAAGCTCCTGATAGGGCAGCCAATTCCAGGCTGGTCCTCCCTGATGATCGTCCTTTTGCTCGTCTCGGGATTCCAGTTGCTGATGCTCGGTCTTATCGGCGAGTACCTGTGGCGCATTGCAGACGATGTAAGGGGCAGCCCCCCATTCGTCGTTCAGGCGCGCTTGGGTGAGGGGGACTCGGACTCCGGGGACTATTGGACTGACGCTGTTGAACAGGTGAACGTTTCTAATTCGAGGAATCAATGAACGACATACGTGGAAGCCGCATCCTGGTTACAGGTGGCGCAGGTTTCGTCGGTAGCACGATCATCGACCAGCTCTTACAAGAGGGTGCCGGCGAGATACTTGTAATAGACAACTTCGTACGTGGAACCATGGCGAATTTGGCCGCTGCTGTCCCAAGCGGCAAAGTGAAAGTTATTGAGGGCGACATCAGGGACCGTGACCTTGTCGATTCGCTGGTTGCCGGAACGGACTACATCTTCCACGAAGCGGCGCTTCGTATCACTCGTTGTGCTGAGGCGCCCCGCGAAGCGATCGAGGTGTTGATTGACGGCACACTCAACGTCCTCGAGTCCGCCGTTCGGCACAAAGTCAAAAGAGTAATCGCCGCGTCCTCTGCTTCGGTTTACGGAGACCCTTCATATCTCCCGATGGACGAAGCCCACCCTTTCAACAACCGAACACTCTATGGCGCGGGCAAAATAGCCAACGAGCAGATGCTCCGGGCGTTCTACACGACCTACGGTCTTCCGTACGTCGCGTTCCGATACTTCAACGTGTACGGACCGAGAATGGATATCACCGGCGTCTACACCGAGGTGCTCATCCGCTGGCTCGATGCTGTCGATGAAGGGAGGCCACCCCAGATTTTCGGCGACGGGCTACAATCCATGGATTTCGTTTACGTAGACGATGTCGCTCGTGCCAACATCCTGGCCCTCAAGAGTGACGTGACGGACGAAGTGTTTAACATCGGCACCGGCGTGCAGACCACGCTGAACGAGCTCTGCGACATGCTCCTTTCCGTGACTGGAAGCACCTTGCGGCCGGTGCGCAGGGAAGCGCGTGTGGTCGCGAATGTTCGCGCCCGACGGGCGGGCATCGAGAAAGCTGAAAAGATGCTCGGCTTCCGAGCCGCAGTCGCACTCGATCAGGGGCTTGGTGAACTGGTGCGATGGCGTGCGGCGCAGAAAGAAACACTCAGAAACTCTATGGGAGCGGGCAAATGAGCAGTCAGCCGGGTGTACGCAAGACCATCCCCGTTGCCAAGCCTTTCCTCGGTCTCGAGGAGGAGCGGGCAGTCGCCGAAGTACTACGTAGTGGCTGGGTCAGTCAGGGACCTG
Organism: Acidobacteriota bacterium; assembly: GCA_023441255.1. Lineage (GTDB taxonomy): Bacteria > Acidobacteriota > Terriglobia > Terriglobales > Acidobacteriaceae > JAEZPW01. Next base: position 4,160 of record JAEZPW010000040.1, on the reverse strand, counting down.
TTGTCGCCGAGTTCGAAAAGCGGTTCGCTGCCTACGTGGGTGCGGAGAACGCGATCGCCGTTTCTTCGTGTACGACGGCACTGCATCTGGCGTTGGTGGCTGCGGGCGTTCGTCCAGGTGACGAAGTTCTGTGTCCCAGCTTGTCGTTTATCGCAACTGCAAATGCGATCGTGCATGCGGGGGCCGTCCCCGTGTTCGTAGACATCGATCGCGACACTTACAACATGTCGCCGGATCGAGCCGAGGAAGCGGTCACACCTCGAACGCGGGCCATTCTGCTCGTCCATCAGATTGGACTGCCGGCAGCCATTGACGAAATCGCGGCAATTGCCGGCCGGCGCGGCGTAATGCTTGTTGAGGACGCTGCTTGCGCCATTGGGTCCGAGTACGCGGGCCAACGCATAGGTCGCCCCCACTCCGTCGCGGCCTGTTTCAGTTTCCACCCGCGCAAGATCCTCACGACCGGCGAAGGGGGCATGATTACGACAGCTGACGGCGCACTTGCCGAACGCATCCGTCGTCTCCGGCAGCACGCCATGAGTGTTTCCGACCTTAAACGCCACTCCTCCGGGCAAGTCGTATTCGAGCACTACGATGAAGTCGGTTGGAATTACAGAATGACCGATATTCAGGCTGCCGTCGGGCTGGCACAACTCGCACGCATGGACGGGTTCCTCTCTCGCCGCCGGTATCTCGCGAATCGCTATTCACAAGCGCTCGGGGCAGTGCCGTGGCTAAAGGTCCCGGAAGCACCGACTGGGCACAGGCACAACTTCCAGTCTTACATGGTCAGGCTCCTGCCGTCCGCTCCCGTTACTCGGGACGAGGTGATGGCTCGCCTGCTCGAGTGCGGGATTTCCACCCGGCGTGGCATCATGGCGATCCATCACGAGCAGCCGTACTCAGACCCGAAGTGGGATGCGCTGCTGCCTGAAACGAATGCCGCCGCCGCGACTACGATCGTGCTTCCGTTGTTCGCTGAAATGACTGACGAAGACCAGGATTACATTATTGAACGCATCTGCAATATCGCCGCCCACTGAGAGTAGACCCAGTGAACGGGTCGGGCTTGCAAGCGTTACGCGGTACCTCTTGCTTGTGGTCGCGCTCTGGTTCCTGTGCACCCGGTTCAGTTGGATCGAGGTGTGGAGAACCATTCTCGCGCTCAACGTTTCGTATGTCGTTCCCGTCGTGATCCTTCTCACGCCGCTTTCTGTGGTGCTGCGTTCGTACCGTTGGCGCGCACTGATGCCGCAGGGATCCCTCATACCGCTGCGCAACTACATAAGGGCGTACCTGATCGGAGTTCTGGCCAACGCCATACTCGTGGGCAAACTTGGCGATATCGTGAAAGCCAGGGTGCTCTGCCGCGGCAACGTGCGCATGGGGCACTCCCTGGGCTCGGCCATTCTCGATCGCCTCATCGAAGGTGCCTTACTGCTGATCATCGTTGCCTTCGCGCTGGCAACCACGCCAGGGTTGCCCCCATGGACCATGCGACTGGCAGTTACCAGCGGAGTACTCACGCTCCTCGCGCTTGCCGTAGTTTACGCATCCGTTTGCCAGCGGTTCCGCGTGACGGCCCTAATCGATCGTGTGTTGTCGCATGCCCCGGGGTTCGTCAGGCGGACGTTTGACGGGCAAGCGGCCCGTCTGCTGGATGGGTTGTCAGGCATCACTCAGCACCGCCGTGTCGCGGTCGCTTTCGGGTGGAATTGTCTGGTCTGGACCGTCGAAGTGCTCGCGGTCGTGGCCTTCTTGAAAGCTTTCGCTATTCATGTTCCTTTGCTGTTGGCGGCCTTGATTGTGCTGCTGGCCCTCAATTTCGGCACTCTCCTGCCCGTTGCTCCCGGCAACATTGGCCTTTATCAATTGCTTTGCGTTGTTGCTTTGTCGATCTGGGGTGTGCGCCGCGAAGTTGCTGTCAGCTTTGGCGTCGTGATGCAGGCGGTTCTTTTTCTGCCAGTGTACGTCGCTGGCGCCATATGCATCTTCGTCTGGCGCGACGTGGACGCCACTGCCGCCAGCGCGCCCGTTGCGGCGCAAGATCCTGTGCTTTGCACAGAAAGGGCTGCGGAACCGTGAGAATCGGCCTGAAGTTTTGCTGTTACGTTTTCGCCTTCGTCATGCTCTCGCCTCTCATATGTGCTGAACTCACGGCACGCCGGCTGGCACGGCGCGATGTGTTCTTCAACGCGCATGCGCAACTGCTCAGTCTTATTCCCGGCAAAATGGGGTGGTACTTCCGCAACGTGTACTACCGTTTTGTTCTCAATCGCTGTCCCCTTGACTGCGCGTTCCTTTTCGGGACCGTCTTTACACACTCTGAAGCAGAAGTGGGCCGCAACGTATGGACAGGTATTAACACCGTCATAGGTCGCGCCATCATTGGCGATTGGACCATGGTCTCGGAAGGTGTTCATCTCATCAGCGGCAAGCACCAGCACGGCACCAGTTCCTCAGACATACCTTTCCAACTTCAGCCGGGTACCTTCGACACCATCCACATTGGTCGAAATTGCTGGATCGGCGCCAATGCCGTTGTTATGCGTGACGTGGGTGATAACTGTGTGGTGGGCGCTGGCGCTGTCGTAACGCAGTGTTTCCCGGCCAATAAGATCATTGCGGGCAATCCCGCGCGCATTGTCGGTGAGATACCCGCATCTCAAGTCGGCTCTGTTGGGGATGTCGCGACGGCAGCTAATGTTTCTTCATAGACGCGAACGATCGAACGCTCCGCTAGTCAGCGGCTCGCACGGTTATCGAAACGCCGGCGGACGCGGCTGAATTGCCTTTGCGGTCGCGGGTAATCGCAGTTATCACGTGCGTTCCGAGCGTGGCCGACCTCGTGTCCCAAACGATCTCGTAAGGCTCTTGCGTTATCTCGTTGCCCAGGCTTGCGCCGTCAACACTGAACTGAACGCCGGCGACCGGTGCGCCGTTTTGAGGTTCGGCAACAATCGTGATCTCGCCAGCAATTGACGCGCCGGGAACCGGAGACACGATCCTGGCCGGCAGGGAAGCGGTAGGCGATTCGCTGGCGTCACGTTCGGCAATCGCAACCTCGTTCGCCGCCACAGGCATTGTTACATTCTGGTTTGCCGCCACAATGATCTTCTGTAATTGTCCGTCGGGCGATTCGATGATGATGTAGTCCAGCGGCGAACCTTGGAAGAAGCTCTTTAGGACATCGACCGCCGGTGCCGGTCCAAGGTTCAGCGTGACTTTCGCTTTGGCGGTGCTGAGGAGTGTTGTCCGGGCACGGTCGTCGGCGAATTCGATCTCTGCTCCCAGACGCGCGGCGACTTCGTCGAGTACGTTCCCAAACCCCCAACCCTCGGCCTGGACAGTCAGTAAGCCATTCGCGTCGACGTCTACTCGAGTCCGCGGCCTCACAACTCTTGCGGGTCCCTCAGTGATCGTGAAGCGCAGCATTTCACCCTGGGTGCGTGGCAGGTTCTTGCGGACTGCGATCTTGTTCTCTCCGTCGTCATGCGGCTTTTGCGATTCGACTCGGATCAGAGTTTTCCCGCCTGAGGAGTGAATCTGGTAGCTGCCATTCTGAGCCAGATCGATCACCAGCCGGGCAACGGGAGGATCGAACTGATACATGGCAGTTCGTACCGAAAGTGCGACCGTGCCTTCGATGTGAATGTGCCGGCTGACCGTTTGGAAATTAGGGAAGTCGAAGATAAGTCTGTCAGGTTTACGCAGTCGGCTAGTCCGTATGGACGGCGCCGCTGTAGTGCTCACTTCCACGTCGACGGCGACCGGGCCTGGCACGACCTTCACTTCGGCCACTCTCGGCGTTTCTGGTGCGAACGAAGGTACCCGTCCTTCTGCCGCCGCCGATCCCGCCTGCGCGATCCAGCAGACCCCTGCGAACAGCAAAGTCGTTCTGCGCAACGTAGACATGAAAGCGAATACAAGTATAGCTACTTAGGAAGTCGCCGTAACGTATCCGCTCAGGTCCCACACTGGGGCCGGGCACAGCTTTAACACGAGCGTCCGCTTAGCAGCCTTTCGTATAGCTGACTGCGCCGCTGCCGCTGGCGCTGCCGGAGTTGCAGAAACTGGCCTGGGCGCCCGATTCGACCATGCTTTCCGGGGTGCCCAGGGTGATGACGCTGGGGTTGTTGTTGAACATGATATTGGTGGTG
>JAEZPW010000031.1 GCA_023441255.1 Acidobacteriota bacterium | reverse complement strand
CGTAACCTAGGACGATTCGGGTCGCGCTCAGGTTCGAAGCTCTGGAATCTGCCATTTTCTGTGTGCGCTCAAAATCCAGTTATCGCACGGTGGCCATGTTGGCATTGAAACGAATCTGCTGCGTGTGCAAGAAATGTCACGGTCATGCGCACTGCAATTCGCCAGAATGGTGGGACAGGAACCCACATCTCGAATGTAGGGAGTTTACCTCAGTGAACCTGACCACCGCGAACCTATTTGGCCTTACTCCGACCGTTATGCACGCCATATCTCACATGGTCAGGTTCACCCTCGGCGACTGGTCTTCTTTTAAGTTGTTGATTCGGTACGGGGAGATTTGAACTGCCGACCCCTCGCACCCCAAGTTGAGCCGTCTTGCGGGCGTGAGCGCAGCGGGAGCCTGCAGGCGAAATCCTGAGCGTAGCGCAGCGAAGTCGAAGGACCTTATGTCACTAAAGAAAATGGTCGGGACGGGCAGATTTGAACTGCCGACCCCTCGCACCCCAAGCGAGTGCGACTAGCAGAATGTGCGGTTTTACTGGGGTTTTCGAGCCTGAGTCGGCCTGAAACAGTCCGTTTTGGACGAAGTCACGTCACAATTACGACACAACAGCAGGAAGAGGTCACTCCGGAGTTCCGAACTCAGCTTCGTGCGCCTCGATGGCAGCTTCGAGCGTGTCATAGCCCCCACTTCGCTCCTCCGGGCTCTGCTCCACGAACAGTTCTACAAGCTGTCGGTTCAGTGCGTGTTCACGTTCTGGCGACTCACCTCCGTGAGAATAGAAGTCAGCACTCTGAACGGAGTACTTGCCCGATTTAACCGACTGGAAGCACCTGTACCGAACAGCCCGTATGTTGCCGACCTTCCTCCATACTTCAATCGTTTTGAACAACTCCATCTCAGAGTGTCTCCTTCCTGAACGCGCCAGTCTACTTCGCCAGCAGTAAGGACTCATCCTCGCCTTCGTAGTAGGCGAGTTTGCCCGGAATGAAGGACAGGATTGTCCCCATCCCACGCCCGGCGGGTGGCCCATTCAAGCCCCGTATTTGGGCTTGAGTGGGGCAGTTCATGCGTGTTTGCAAGAAAATGAAAATGGTCGGGACGGGCAGATTTGAACTGCCGACCCCTCGCACCCCAAGCGAGTGCTCTACCAGGCTGAGCCACGTCCCGACTTGTTACGGCGCGATCTGGCGATCACACCTTTCACGCGCTCTTCGTTCCTCGCACGTGATGGGGTATGCCTATTCTACAGTAGCTGGTAGTCGGTAGCTAGTAGCTTGGAAAAATCCTCAAGCCGCTACCGACCACTGACGACTGATCACTGACGACTGACAACTAGCTACCGCTTTCCGGCGTGTACTTGTCCGGCACCTTGCCGCCAGTGCCGAAAAAGTACTCTTCCATCTGCTGCGCGATGAACTCCTGGTGCTCTTTGCGCCATGGCTGCAGGCGATACTCGTTGAGCAGCATCTTCATGTAATTGCCCCACTGATCCCACGCCTCGCGCGAGACGCTCTCATAAATCCGCTGGCCCAGCGGCGTGTCAAAAGGAGGCTCGGACAGTCCCTCGGCTTCGCGGCCCAACTTCACGCATTTCACCATGTGCGGCATTCGACGGTTGCTCCTGTAAAGGCTTCTACTAAATCCTAACAGAGCGGGACGCCCCCGAGGCAAGGTGAGCGGGCTGGTGGCATGTTCCCGAGGAGGATTTTTGATTTTCGATTTTTGATTTCTGATTGAACACCGTCGCTGGCGCAGTTTTTCCGTTCGGTCCAAATCAAAAATTAAAATCTCTACCTTGGGCTGGTCAGTTACGCGAGCGCACGAGGCAAAAATCAGAAATCACAAATCAGAAATCAAAAATCACCCTCATGCCGGTTCCTCCGAAACCCTCACGATCATCTTGCCGGTGTTCGTTCCATCGAAGAGCTTGTTCAGTGCGGCCGGTGCCTCACGCAGGCCCTCAACAACATCAAGCCTGTACTTGAGTTTGCCTTCTTTGAGCCACGGCACGATCTTCGCGCTGGCCTCCGCGAACCGTGCAGCATAGTCCATCACGAGAAAGCCCTGAATGCGTGCGCGCCTGGCGATGAGCATCGCCAGATTCGCAGGCCCTTGTGCCGGACCTTCCGCGTTGTACTGCGAGATCAGTCCGCACAGCGCCACGCGCGCTCCGATGTTGAGTTGCTGGAGAATGGCGTCGAACACTGGTCCACCGACGCTTTCGAAGTCGACGTCCACGCCGTTCGGACACTCGCGCTTCAGCGCCTCGCGCACATCTTCTTTCTTATAGTTGATGGCCCCATCGAATCCGAGTTCGCGTGTGATCCACTGGCACTTTTCGTCCGAACCGGCGATTCCTACCACGCGACATCCCAGGATCTTGCCGATCTGCCCAGCAATCGATCCGACGGCGCCTGCCGCGGCTGTGACCACCAGCGTCTCTCCGGACTTTGCTTGTGCCACATCGGTTAGCCCAAAGTACGCCGTGAACCCGATGTGGCCCATCGCTCCGAAATAGGCCGTCAGCGGCACCCCGGGGATGCGCGGGAGTTTCGCCCATCCGCTTGCGTCTCCCGCGTAATACTGCTGCCACCCACCGAGTCCCTGCACCACATCACCCTCGTGGAATCCCGAATTGCGCGACTGTTCCACCACGCCGATGCTGATGCCACGCATCACGCCGCCGATCGGCACCGCGGGCATGTAGGAATCCATCGCCATCCAGATGCGATTCGTGGGGTCGAGCGAGAGGTAGATGTTCCGCACAAGAATCTGTCCCTCCGTGAGGTCCGGGACAGGTCTCTCTACCCACTTGAAATTCACGTCCTTAACCGCTCCGCGCGGCCGTCGGGCAACAAGCCACTGCTCATTCATCTGTGCCATGGCCGGACATTCTACTTCTTTATCGTCGTCCGAGGGACTGTCATCTAGGGGACTGTCATCTATGTCATTCCGATAGACTGTCGCTCTTTCGGGAATTCGCGTGGCTCCTGCGAGAGAATTGTCATTCCGAGGAGCGAAGTGACGAGGAACCCCTACCTGCTAAGACGACTCTTTTCAGGCAGACTCCGTCCGCTCCTGAATTTCACCCGCTTGTAGCAAGCACGACCCGCTCGCCGTGACTACTCCGTGATGCTGCGGGTTGGCGCGGGTTCGCGCACTACGACGGTCTTGATATTGACGAACTCGCGGATGCCGAACACGCTCAACTCGCGGCCATAGCCGGACTGCTTCACTCCGCCGAACGGAATGCGCGGATCGGATGCCGTCATGCCATTGACGAAAGCCATGCCGGCCTCGATGTTGGAGACGAAGTAGTCGCGCTCGCGAGCGTCGTTGGTCCAGCAGTTCGAGCCCAGACCGAACTGAGTGTCGTTGGCGATCCTCACGGCGTCCTCAATCCCTTTGCAGCGGAAGACGACGGCAACAGGGCCGAAGAGTTCCTCGTCGTGGCCCGGCGAGCCCTTCGGTGCGTCAGCAATCACCGTGGGCGGATAGAAGTTGCCAGGCCTGTCCAGTCGCTTGCCGCCCAGCAGCAGGCGCGCACCGGCGCGCACGGTTTCGTGAACCTGCTTTTCCAGATCGGCGAGCACGTCCTCGGTGGCGAGCGGACCAACTTGCGTACTCTCGTCCATCGGGTCGCCGACCTTCAACTCGCGCATGCACTCTACGAAACGCTGCTCAAAATTTTCTGCGATACTCTCGTCCACGATGAAGCGCTTCGCCGCGATGCAGGACTGGCCGTTGTTGATGGTGCGCGCCTGCGCGGCCGTCTGCACCGCCTGTTCGAAATTCGCGCTCGGCATCACGATAAACGGATCGCTGCCGCCGAGTTCAAGCACCGTCTTCTTGATCTTCTTGCCCGCCGTGGCCGCCACCGAAGCCCCGGCGGCAACGCTGCCCGTCAACGTCACTGCGGCGACGCGGTCATCCTCGATGATGCGCGACGTGCGATCCGAACCGACCAGCAGCGTCTGGAACGCGCCTTCTGGGAAGCCGGCCTGCTGGAATATCTCCTCGATTGCCAGCGCGCACTGCGGCACGTTCGACGCATGTTTCAACACGCCGATGTTGCCGGCCATCAGGCCGGGCGCGGCAAAACGAAACACCTGCCAGAAAGGGAAGTTCCACGGCATGATGGCCAGCACCACGCCCAGCGGCTGATATCGGACCCACGCTCGCGCGCCGTCGGTCTGCGCCGGTTCCTCCGCCAGGAAAACCTCCGCGCGTTCCGCGTAGTAGCGGCAGCCGCGCGCACATTTCTCCGCTTCCTGCACGCCGGCCTGGAACGGCTTGCCCATTTCGAGGGCCATCATGCGCGCGAGTTCCTTCTTTCGCGATTCGAGGATGTCGGCCGCCTTTATCATCAGCGGCCTGCGTTTCGCGATGGGAACACAACGCCAGGACTGGAACGTTCGGCGCGCGAGGTCGATCTTCGCGTCCACCTCGGCATCCGACAATGCTTCAAATGTCTTCGCAACTTCGCCAGTGGCGGGATTCTTCGTTCTGATCGCCATCGTACGTACCTTTCGTTTCCGCATTATCTCGAAGATGGGATGCGCGGCGAGCCACGGAAATCGTCTTCCCGGACTGATGTGCGGTGACCAGCGTAACTCGCGCGTTCCTGACCAACGTGGCAAGGTACAATGAACTCAGTCCGCGAGCATAGCTCTGAAAGCCTTGTTGCTGCTCTTCACCGCCTTGCTGCTGGGGCAACCTGCGCCGCACAGGGCAGGTGTTCGAATCCTCTGCGCTTCGGCTGCGATTTTTCTCGCTGGTCGTCGTTGCGTTGGTAAACTTTAAGCATGCCCGAATCCGGGCATCTCAGTGAGGTGAGTGTGGCGGAAGTTCGACTACAGGAAGGCGAGTCGTTGGAAAACGCTCTTCGCCGGTTCAAGCGCAAGGTGCAGCAGGAAGACATCATCAAGGAAGTGAAGCGTCACTCCTATTACCTGAAACCCGGCGAAAAGGCCCGGGCGAAACAGGCATTGGCACGCAAGCGGGCCCGCAAAAAGAATCGCAGGGAACAACCGGTCAGCAACGACAAGCGATCGTAGCTGGTCAATGGAGTCGTAGAGGATATTCGCAAGTCGAGTGCAGAAGGAGTAGCAATGCCTGACAAGCCTGCGACTTTCGTGTTTTCCATCCAGATGGAGCATTTTCACAGAAGCTTGCGCTTCCATTGGGTGATTTGCTCGACCCAGAATCCTGACAGGCTGGTCTCGTGGGGGCATGCTCCCTCCCGCGAACTGGCCGAGGAGGCGGTGCAGGACGAGATGGAAAACCTGCGCTGCGGGAGGACTCTGGGCGGACCCGTGCGCACCGCGAAAAAGCCGATGCTTCGATTCTCCTCGAAGTAGCATGTGGCCAGCCGGGAACGTTACCTGTATCCAATACGCGCGTTCGACGGCTTGAGTCACAAGAAGGCTGCCACTTCCCGGAACCTTAATAAATCGACAGTGCGACGAGGGGGAACCCGGGTTCCTCCCGCTTTGTAGCTGTTTTCGTCCAGTCCTTACTCTCACGACCAAAACTCTCGCCAGAACTCATCAGCAACTCTGACAATTTCTGCATCATCCTACTCGACTCAGGAGTTCGCCTCGGCGCTGTCCAGCCTTCCGGAGCGACTTCAAGGACGTCCGCAGTCCATTGTGGGGAGTTGTTGATGTTCCGACGTGTCTCCGCCGCCTGCTTCTTCGCAACAATCCTGTCGATTTCCTCCCTCGCCCAGAACAACGGCCTCGTGGCAGCCTATTCTTTCGACGAGGGTTCCGGCACCACCGTCCAGGATGCCTCCGGCAACGGCAACACCGGCAGCCTGAGCAATGCCACCTGGTCGGCCTCCGGACGCTTCGGCAGCGCGCTCTCCTTCAACGGCACGAACGCCTGGGTAGTCGTCAACAACTCGGCCTCGCTCACTCTCAGCACCGGCATGACGCTCGAAGCCTGGGTGAATCCCTCTGCAACCTCCAGCTCGTGGCGCGATGTGATTTACAAATCGGTGGACATCTACTACCTCGAGGCGACCTCGGGCACCGGCGGCGTGCCCGGCGCTGGAGCCACGGGCCTCGGCAACGTTCTCGGCACTGCCGTTCTGCCGACCAACACCTGGTCGCATCTCGCCGCCACCTATGATGGCGCAAATCTCAAGCTGTACGTAAACGGCAATGCGGTGGCAACGAAGGCTATCGCCGGCGCTATCTCGTCATCCACCGGCGCCCTCTACATCGGCGGCGATAGCCGATTCGGGCAATATTACAAAGGCCTTATAGACGAAGTCAGGATCTACAACGTCCCACTCACGCAGGCGCAGATCCAGACAGACATGACGACGCCGATCGGCACGGGGGGCACTGACACGACCCCTCCGACCGTCCCCACCGGACTTGCCGCCTCCGCGGTCTCCAGCAGTCAAATCAACCTCAGTTGGACGGCGTCCACCGACAACGTAGCCGTCACCAATTACCTCGTGGAACGATGCCAGGGCACAGGGTGCACGAACTTCGTGCAGGTCGGCACTTCCGCCATCACCAGTTTCAGCGACACGGGCCGCGCCGCGTCTACCACTTACAGCTACCGTGTTCGGGCCACGGATGCGGCCAACAACCTGAGCGGCTACTCTAGCGTTGCCACTGCGACAACCCAAGCGGGCAGCGGATCGGCCGGACTCGTCGCCGCATACTCGTTCAACGAAGGCTCCGGCACCTCCGTGGCCGACGCCTCTGGCAACGGCAATACCGGTACCATCAGCAACGCCACTTGGACCACCGCCGGCAAGTACGGCAACGCACTTGTATTCAACGGGACGAATGCCTGGGTGCAGGTCGCAAGCGCACCGTCGCTGAACCTGACGACGGCGATGACGCTGGAAGCCTGGGTCAAACCTGCGGCTGTCACAAGCGCGTGGCGCGACGTCATCTACAAGTCCGTAGACATTTACTACCTTGAGGGCACGTCGACAACGAGCGGCAGGCCTGCCACGGGCGCAACCGGCAAAACCACCGTGTTCGGAACATCCGCGCTGTCGCTGAACACATGGTCGCACCTTGCTTCCACCTACGATGGCGCCACGCTCAAGCTATACGTGAACGGCACTCTCGTCAGCAGCACGGCCAACACAGGCCCGCTGTCTACCTCTACCAACCCACTGTTCATAGGTGGCGACAGCACGTTCGGGCAGTACTTCAACGGCGCCATCGACGACGTGCGCGTCTACAACGTGGCACTGACCCAGTCGCAGATCCAGTCCGACATGAACACGCCGGTGAGCGGTGGAACGACCGACACCTCGCCTCCGACCGCGCCGGCGAACCTCGGCGCCACGCCAGTCTCCAGTTCGGAGATCGATCTGAGTTGGGCGGCTTCGACCGACAACGTTGGCGTCACGGGCTACCTCGTCGAACGCTGCGCGGGCGCATCATGCGCCAACTTCGCTCAAGTCGGGACCTCCACCACCACAACCTTCAACAACACTGGTCTGGCTGCCTCGACGAGCTATAGCTATCGCGTGCGCGCGACCGACGCGGCGAACAACCTGAGTCCTTACTCCAACGTCGCGACCACCACCACGCAGTCGGGCGGCGGCGGTGGAACGCCGGGGCTGGTCGCGGCTTACGCCTTCGACGAAGGCTCAGGCACCACCGTCAACGATGCCTCCGGCAACAACAATACCGGCACCCTCACCAACGCCACGTGGACAACAGGGAAAAACGGCGGCGCCTTGAGCTTCAACGGGACGAACGCGCTGGTGCAGATTGCCAGTTCCGCATCGCTCAACCTGACAACAGGCATGACTCTCGAAGCCTGGGTCAATCCGGCCGTAAGTTCCAGCGCGTGGCGCGACGTAATCTTCAAGTCCGTCGATATCTACTACCTCGAAGGCACTTCGACCAGCAGCAGCAAGCCTGCCGCCGGCGCCACCGGCAAGGCGACCGTCTTCGGCACGTCGGCGCTAGCGGTGAATACCTGGTCACATCTCGCCGCCACTTATGACGGCACCAATTTCAAGCTCTACGTCAACGGCGCGCTCGTCGCCACACAGGCAAATACGGGGCCGCTCTCCACTTCCACTAATCCGCTGTTCATCGGCGGGGACACGCGCTTCGGCCAGTATTTCAACGGCAAGATCGACGACGTACGCGTCTATAACATCGCCCTTTCCCAATCGCAGATACAGACGGACATGAACACTCCCGTCACCGGCGGTGGAGGCGGCGGTGGCACCCTGACCGTCAGCCCGCGGCAGGCCGCCATCACCTCGCGACAGAGCCAGCAGTTCACGGCGAGCCAAAGCGGAGCCACGTGGCTTGTGGATGGAGTCGCGGGCGGAAACTCTACCACCGGCACCATCAGCTCGACAGGACTCTACACCCCGCCTGCAACAGCCGGATCACACACGATCACGGCCCAGGGAGCTTCACAGTCGGCCTCCGCTACCGTGTACGTCACGAACTACAGCGGGACCTTCACGTATCACAACGACCTGATGCGAACCGGCGCCAACCTGAACGAGACCGTGCTCTCTCCGGCCAACGTCACGTCGTCAACTTTTGGCAAGCTCTACACCTTCAGCGTGGACGGCCAGGTCTACAC
>JAEZPW010000017.1 GCA_023441255.1 Acidobacteriota bacterium | reverse complement strand
CTTCGGTCCCCTGTCCTAAAATGCCTCCGAGGATAATGACGGGCTGTCCGGTAACATCGTCGTGAATTCTGGCTACTATCGCGTAATCCTTCGCGAGCTTAGTATTCGGAACCTGCCATTGGAGTGTCCAGAACCTCCCACTCTTGCGATCGACGACCCTGCGCGTGGTGCCGTCATAATCAAAGCCGAACGGCAGACCTTTCGTTATGCGCATCGTCCAAGGGTTATCGAAGGCTCCAATTAGAACGAACGGGCCCTCACGTAATTGAGTGAACTCAGTTCTGGACGCGGCAAGAACACGAAATTGGTCGTGCCGCGGGACTAGCGGAACAATAGACCGCGCAAGTGTGGTTACGTCTGAGACGTCCAGGCCACCGTACATGGGAAGGCCGGGGGGCGCCAGTCGGTCGTGATCGAAAGCGTCCACCGGTACGCCGAGACAGTATGTGATTCTGCTCGACGCAGAATTCATGGGTGCCCAGAACCGTTCTAGATTCGATGATCGCCTGGAGAAACTCAGCCGACCAATCACAAAGCCGCTGCACGCAACAAAAAGCAAGGCAATCGCAAGTGAAATCCAAAGGCGAACAGTCAGTCCGGAGCGCTTCTGCTCGGCGCCCGCCGGCGGACCCGGCGTCGAATCGGAGTCTTGAGCAGAGATCTCATCGGACTCCGGGACAACGTGCTCGGAGGCAAAGCCTGACTGCTGCGTAACAGGCTCACGGAAGAGCGGGATATAGGAACCGACCGGCAGTTCGATTACCAACTCCCCTGCATGTTCAGGGTTGTAATAGTACTGGCTGAGTCTCTTCCGAACCTCAGCCGCTGTCATGCGGACTACCGGGTCAACGTTCACATCGTAATCAGGTTCGCGTCCAAAGGCTTCGATGCCAATCGTTCGCTCCTTTAGCTCGCTTCCCTTGCCAAGCAGCGTCTGTTCAACTGTGTACGCGAGCAGCACTGGATATCGCTTACTGTTAGTGAACAATGAGTGCGCGAGTAGGCGATTCAACTGCTCCCGGATCGCTGCGGGATTCAGTGTGGGATTGGTCCCGTTCCGTTCTTTTTCGGATTGTGGCGACGCCAGCATCTTCAATTCTGGCCCGACTGTGATGATCTGCGGCACCGATACTAACATTCTCGTCTGTTACTCAAATACGTGACCACGGACCCTTGCCAGTAGTACTTACTAAACCCATCCTATACATGGATTGTCACCGTGAACAGGGCTAACGGGATGGTCCGCTCACCGCTACCGAGTTTTCGCATTCGGCATCTCTTGCGCCATCCATCTTTACGCACCATTCATCCCCGGCTTGAACACCATTCCTTGCCCGGTTTTCCCGTTCATCATCACCGTAAGCGGTGCTGAGAAGCGGAGGTGGCGCACGCAGTCGAGTTCTTCCGTCGCCGCCTGCGATTTCAACCACTGCCAGTCCACGAAGCCCTCGCCCGCGTCAGGATTCACGGTGAAGTAACCGATTTGGAATGCCGTCAGGTTCTGGAAGAAATGGCTGCCCTGGGAGGGTGTGACGCGAAAGTCGCGGAACCCGGCCTCAATGATGACCCGCGCGCCCGAAATCTCATCCCACTCCACCGGGATGCCGAGCCACGGATCGTTCGAGCCCCATCGTCCCACCCCGACAAGAAGGTAGGGCGTATTGCTGTCGTTGAGCTTGGCGTTGAACTGCGCAACCGCCGACGCCACGTCGAGGCTGCGCGCACGCTCGAAGCGCTCAAAGTCCACCACGATCACGTCGTGAAGGTTGGCGATGCGGCCGTTCCCCAGGACTTTCGAGCTCTGGCACACCAATCGTGATGCATCCACGTCGTCCATGCGCAACTCTTCACTCTCGCGCGACAGGACCAGCGGTCGCATCTGCAGAAACCCGAACTGTGCCACCCCGTCGCTGTTGGGTGGCAGTGTCACCGCAAACTCGATCTCCACCGGTCGCGACAGTGCTTCTTCGCCGATGTCGGTCAGTTCGTCCAGGATCGGCGCCAGCGGGAATATCCCGTGTTTGAGGATCGGCGCGAACGTTACCACTCGCGGACCGGGCCGGCTGATGCCGTCGTACACGGCGTGATCGTCCGGCGAATACGTCGACGCAACCCGATACAGCGTTCCGTCCTTTTCGGCTGTTTTCAATGGAAACGGCGTCTCGCGCAAATCGCCTACTGGGTCCTCGTGCCGCCCGTGGTCGAACTCGAGCGCCCAGAACTCCGCCTGTGTGTTCTTCAGGATGTCATCCACCGACGAAAACTGGATTAGATGTTGCGGGAAACGCGGGCAGAACGTCAGGCACCGCCCACCTTCCACAACCGCTCTCCCCAATCCGAGCGCCACCGCCGCTATGCCGTCTCGAAAGTTCATCGGCGGCACGGGGTAAAAGTTGTACGAGCGCACCACTCCTGAGAAATCCGGATAGAAGCGCTGGCCGTGAATTCCGCCCACCACCTGCTGGATGATCACCGCCATCTTCTCTTCTTCTAAGCGATAGGGCGTCGCACGCACGTAATTCTTGGAATGCTGGCTGAACGTGGAGGCATACACGCGCTTGATTGCCTCCATCAGTTTGTCGAGCCGTGCGGAAGCATCAGCGCCGCGGTTCGTCAGCATGAAAGTCTCATACACGCCCGTGAATGGCTGGTATTGCGAGTCCTCCAGCAGGCTGGATGACCTCACGGCAAGTGGGTATTGCACCTGTTCAAGGAATGCCCGCAGCGCTTCCTCGAGCGCCTCCGGCAACGCTGCTTCGACAAAGCGTTCCACGATTCCCGCATCATTCTTGCTGTGCAGGGCCAGGTCGAGCAGGTCGTTTTCCGACAGAAATTGATCGAAGAAATCCGTCGCGATGACCAGCGTCGGTGGCACCGCGATTGACACCCCTTGGAACCGGCGCGACATGCGATGTCTGCGCAGCAGGTGACGCACGAAAGCCAGTCCGCGCGCTTTGCCTCCCAGCGATCCGCCGCCGATGCGCAGAAAAAAGCTGTCTGTCGCATTGAAGCTGCCTGCGTTGAAGTCGCCGACAACCACCTCGCTTTGTTCGCGTCGATAATCGACGATCGCCTGTATGAGGTCGCGCCGTAGGTGCTCGACGCTCTCGAAGTCGGTGTTCTTTCGCGGGCGCAACCGTTGCGCCAGCGCAAACTCCGTGCGCGCCATTAGCCAGTGCGAAAAATGATTCCGCTCGCTGTGGTAAGCAATACTCTCGGCAGGAACTTCGTGCAGAAGCCGTTCCAGGCCGACCATGTCTTTAGCCCGGGCCACCTCGGCACCGTCAGGCAGCGAGAAAACGAAGTCACCGAAACCCACCTGCTCCGTCAGGAACCTGCGTAAGTCGGCGAGCAGCGTCGGTGAACGCTTGCGGAGAAACACGAAGCCCTCCGCCCTCGCCCGCTCCATGAAAGCCGTGCGGCTCGACTGCAGAACTATAGGCACATCCGGCACTACCTTCCGCACCAGGTTCGCCAGGTCGAATCCCGCATCAGGTGTCAGGCAGCCGTCGCGAGGAAACTCAACATCGGACACCACTCCGAACAGAAACTCGCGATAGCCCATCACCAGGTCGACAGCCTCTTCATACGTGGAACACAGCAGGATCTTAGGCCGCGCTCGCATGCGCACGAGTTTGTGCGCCACGTT
The DNA here is from genome assembly GCA_023441255.1 of Acidobacteriota bacterium. GTDB lineage: Bacteria > Acidobacteriota > Terriglobia > Terriglobales > Acidobacteriaceae > JAEZPW01. The sequence goes on along the minus strand of JAEZPW010000017.1, from coordinate 20,215 downwards.
GAGCCCCTCGCTGATGAGGCGGCGCGATTGCGTGATCAGCTCCGTGTATATGACCGGCAGAAACGAAGAGCAGTACCGAATGTTGTCTTCGACCACCAGCATCACCGGCACGCCGATCGCGTCCGTGTCGTGCACCACATTGCGCTTGTCTTCGATGTACTTAACGATCGCAATCAGGATGCGAACGTTTCCCTGCCATAGAAAAATCCGGTCGATGTCAGTGACCGGGTTTCTCGCAACGAACTCCTTGATGGCTCGATAGTCGTAGGCAAGCACCACCACCGGCACGTCCAGCCCGGCATCTTTCACCCGCCGTGCAAGTTCCGCGGCGTCCATATCTCCCACGTGCAGGTTGGCAACAATCAGGTTGTACCGGGGTTGGCGCCGGATCAGGTCAAGAGCTTCTGCCCCGCTCGAAACGTGGGTTATGCCCGGAACGTTCTTTAGATCCAGTTCTACCGACTCGCCGATCAGCAATTCATTAAGCCGTCCGTCTTCACGCAGAATGAACGAGTCGTACAGGCTGGAGACGAGCAAGATGTCCTGCACGCGGAAGGGCATCAGGTTCTCGAATCCTTCAAACAGCTGTTCCGGATCGATTACAGCCTGCGCAGCTGGTCTCGTCGCCATGTGTGTCCTGTGTGAGCGTCCTGTGTGAGCGTCCTGTGTGGGGACGGGTCTCTGACCCGTCCTCGCCGGGTTTGTCATTCCGAGGAGCGCAGCGACGAGGAACCCCTACCCTCGAGCAATCCCTTCATGCGTGGCTACCTCCTCGCTTGTCGGAATGCCACATCGCACGCACAAAAATGGGGCAGACTTGCGTCCACCCCGCCATAATAACGCCGTACCGACGCCGATTACACAAGTCCCTGGTCCAGCATCGAGTTGGCAACCTTGAGGAAGCCCGCGATGTTGGCGCCGTTCACCAGATTGCCCGGAGTGCCGTATTCCTTCGCGGTCTCGAAGGCAGCGTGGTGAATGCTGATCATGATCTTGTGCAGCCGATCGTCCACTTCCTCGCGCGTCCAGCTCAGGCGCAGGCTGTTCTGCGACATTTCCAGACCAGACGTTGCAACGCCACCGGCGTTCGCGGCCTTGGCCGGGCCGTAGAGGATCTTGGCTTCCAGGAACATCTTGGTCGCCTCGAGCGTGCTCGGCATGTTGGCGCCTTCGCTCACGACGAACACGCCGTTCTTCAGCAGGTTCGCTGCGTCCTTGGCGTTGATTTCGTTCTGCGTGGCGCTCGGGAACGCGCAGTCGGCCTTGATGGCCCACAGCGGGTTGTGATCGGCCTTCGGGTCAGCAGCCGTGTAGATCGCCTTCTTGTATTTATCGGCGTACTGGCTGATACGACCGCGGCTGATGTTCTTCAGCTCCATGATGAACGCCAGCTTTTCGTGGTCGATTCCATCCGGATCGAAGATGATGCCGTTCGAGTCGGAGCAGGTGACCGGCTTCGCGCCCAACTGGAGCAGCTTCTCGATCGTGTACTGGGAAACGTTGCCGCTGCCCGAGATGAGGCAGGTCTTGCCCTTCAGGTCCTGACCACGCGTCTTCAGCATTTCTTCCGCGAAGTACACGCAGCCGTAGCCGGTGGCTTCAGGACGAATCAGGGAGCCGCCCCAGTTCAGGCCCTTGCCCGTCAGGACGCCCGTGAATTCGTTGCGGAGACGCTTGTACTGGCCGAACAGGAAGCCGATTTCCCGGCCGCCCACGCCGATGTCGCCGGCCGGCACGTCCGTGTCGGGGCCGATGTGGCGCTGCAGTTCGGTCATGAAGCTCTGGCAGAAGCGCATTACTTCCATGTCGCTCTTGCCCTTCGGGTCGAAGTCCGAACCGCCCTTGCCGCCGCCCATCGGGAGCGTCGTCAGCGAGTTCTTGAAGACCTGTTCGAAGGCCAGGAACTTCAGGATGCCGAGGTTCACCGAAGGATGGAAACGCAGGCCGCCCTTGTAGGGACCGATCGCACTGTTCATCTCGATACGGAACCCGCGGTTCACCTGCACGTTGCCGTGATCATCAAGCCACGGCACGCGGAACATCAGGACCCGCTCGGGCTCTACGATCCGCTCAAGAACGCGGTGCGAGATGAATTCCGGATGGCGCTCCAGCACCAGACGCAGGGAGTCGAAAACTTCCTGCACTGCCTGGTGGAATTCGGGTTCGGCCGGGTTCTTGGCCTTCACCGAGGCCATTACGTCCGCGATATAGGTGGCCGGAGTCGGGATTCCGGTCCTCGTGGTAGTACTCATAAGCCTCCTTCACTACTGCCTTCGCTGTGTTTATGTTCCGACCGGACCGGCTCCACCCAGCCCGGTATGATTGCGCTGCAAACCACTTCTTGACCGGAGGCGCCGCACAGTTTATCCCCGTTTCAGGGTTGCTGATTGTCGCTCTGGTCAAAACTCTTTCACCCGGCTACAGGAACGCCGTCGAACGCACTACCTCACTGCTGCCTTTTTCTGGAATGAGTGGGAACGTTCCGGGTAGCGATCGGTAGGTGGTGAGGACCGTTGTTCGAGGTAGGAATTGGCCCCGGGCCTTTCGAATGGCCGCACAACCCGTGCGCAGCCAGGCCTTCGAGGCAATGCTCATTCTTCCCCCTCGCTCAGAGAATCCCTAAACGTCTTGTTGATTTCGGTCTAACCGAGGGATTAAACAGTGTGCCGGAAGACGCGGCAGTGATAAGTGTCACCTGTGGGGGTGACCAAAAACGCCCCAGCACGTGACCATCTTTGGGGCGTTTCACCCCACCCGCTTATGGCTTAGTGGCTTACAGCTGATCACTCCAAATCGAACTAACAGCTAATGGCTGACAGCTAACGACTAATTCTCTCCTGCTTTGGTCTGGACACATCAGCACGCGTGACGTACAAAAGCTCATCCGCACATCGGGAATCGATCGCCGAAATGGTTCTGCTTGAAATCGCGCTCGCTCCAATCCTCATCGGACTCGTCTCGCTCGCCGAGCGCAAGTGGGGCAATCGCATCTCCGGGCTGCTCGTGGGCATGCCGCTCACCTCGGGCCCTGTACTCCTGATTCTCGCTGTTGACCACGGCTCAACCTTTGCCTCGCGCGCCGCTGTCGGTTGCCTGCTCGGACAATTCGCACTGGCCGCCTTCACCGTCACCTACGCGCGAGTCGCGCGGTCGCTGCGATGGGTTGCTGCGCTCTCTGTTGGCGTCGTTGTTTATCTGTCGGTCGCGGCCGCACTGCTCAAACTACCGATGAAGGATGGCGTCGTATTCGTGCTCGTCTGCGTGGTGCTCGCTGCGGCCTTGGTCGCCTTCCCGCGAACCTCCGCTGCAGCGGGCCGTCCGGTTGCGATGGCAAACCGCGAGTTGGTCGCGCGCATGGCTGTCGCAGCCGGAATCGTCGTCCTGCTTACCACAGCCGCTAAAATGCTCGGCCCCGAGGTCGCCGGACTGCTCGCGCCCTTCCCCGTGTACACCGGCATCCTCGCGGTCTTCAATCACGTCCGCAGCGCCGACTCGGCAATCTCGGTGATGAGAGGTGTCACAACCGGTGCGTTCGGCGCCACGGCGTTCTGCGGCGTTGTCATGGCGGGAGCATCACTCCCGCGTGGACTCTGCTTTACACTCGCAGCGCTCGCGGCCTTCGGCGCGCAGTTGCTCATCTTTCCATTGGCGCGGCAGTTGGGACAAAGACAGGTTGCGTCTGACACTGCGTCCGGTACAGGCTCGGAGCGTCAGCACCCGGCCTGAGTGCTGACTATGCGTGAAAACCGTTTCACGAATCTCTGACTCTAAGAACGCTGGAGGCACGTCGTGCACACCGGAAGAGTGCTGTTTTACTGTTTCCTGTTCGCGAGCCTTGCAGCGACCGCCAAGCAGACACACGACACCCAGCAAAGACCTGCACGATCTCAGGCGAGCGTCGGAAGCCGGAATGCAGGCCCGATCACGATTCGCGGATGCATCGACGGCGGAAAACAACGATACACGCTAACTCAGCAAAGCACGGCGACTACATTCGAATTGCAGGGCGAAACCACGCGCTTCGACTCTTTTCGCGGAAAGCCCGTTGAGATCACCGGACGCGAAGCTCCACCGCTCGCTAAGAGCGGCGCGAACGATCTTCCGAGGCTCGTGGTTGATCAGGTACATGGCATCGGAGGAGAGTGCCCGTTCGTGGAACGAGGCACGGCGAGTCCTCCGACGTCGATGCCACTGAGCATTCCCGAGGCCCGGCACCCTTCGCCGCCTACACAGCAACCGACCGCGGCGACGCCACGCTATGAGAAACCCGGAGCACCGAATGAGACGCCTCCTTCGGTTGGCAATAATCCGAACGGTTCAGGCACAAGCGGTGCACCGAGCCCAGGCACCGGAAACACTCCAGCACAGCCGCCATCACGTCCGCCGAAGTGAAGCACTTATGGGGTCGCGAGCGCTTGCGTGACCCGAGGCCGTGCACCACTCGTGCGTCCTGTTTCTCCACCGTGGCTGACGAACGCCTCTTACGACCTTACTGTTTGGTGTCCAGCGGATGCTTCGTCTTCTCAAAATATTCGTTCTGCAGTTTCAGGCTGCTCTCGTCTGCCTTTACTGCCGCTATGGCTGCCGCGATCTGCTTTGACCAAGTGTGCATGTCAAACGTGCCCAGTTCCTTGTTGGCCGCCGCCGGATTACCCGCGAAGTGGTCGGGGAACTTCGCGTACCACCAGATCCCGGTGTAGAGCGTCGGCGGCAGTTTCAGCCGGTTTTCGTCCGCACCGGTTTCTGTGGATGCCTTCTGCATCTGCACGAGTTCCGGCCGCGAGTACATCATGTGCGACGTCTCGGCCTCGCCCGCGTGCATTTCGCCCGGAGCCTTGATCGCCGGACGTCCGGGCACATCGAGATCCGGCAGCCCAAACACGTACACAACATAGTCGCGCGGCGTCGCCAGCTGCGACTGTGCGAACAACGGCAGCAGATAGTTGTTTCCCCCATGACCATTGACGATCACGATCTTCTTGCAACCGTTGCGCGACATTTCGCTCACCGTTTCCTGGAGCAATTGCAGCTGCAGGGGCAGGCTGTACGCCACTGTGCCGGGCTCGTGCTGTGCTTCGAATATCTGCGCAAAGTAGTATTCCGGAAAAACTACCGCGTATTCCTGCTGTGCCGCGTCAAGCGCCGCACGCCGCACATTGATCAGGTCCGTGCCGATCGGCAGCTGCGGACCGTGCTTTTCCATTACCCCGAACGGCAACATGCACGTGCCGCGTGATTGGCGGATTGCGGTAACGAAATCGCTCGCCGTCAGCTCCTCCCATTGCACCGGCAACTGGTTCTGCGAAAACAGGGGCAAAGCAACGAACAGCATAAGCGCTGCTGCTAATCTCACCTTCACCGATCGCCTCCAGGTCTCTGAATTGTAGAGCGCCATGTTACACGGTTCATTACGCGCCAGTATCACAAAACAACAGCATCTGGCCCCCTCGTCTTTATCGCACGGCCTGACCTCATGAGTGTGTGTCGCCTGGGGAGTTTTGCCCGGTGTTGGGGAAAATTCCCCCGCAGAAGTGGGAAAAACTGAATTCCACTATAGCTCGAACTTTCGTTTTTCTTATTGACGCCGCTTGCCAAAAGGTACAACATTCGCGACGCTGGGCCCCCAATGAAAGGAGGTCGTCATGGTAAATGACGTGTACGACCTTTACGAAAACCATATCCGTGAGGAGCTGTCATTGGGCGAATACGACGACACCATTGTCCAGTGGTATCTCCACGGCGACCTTGTTGTGAAGTCTTACGTAGGGATTATCTCAACGAATCATTCACACGAACTCATACCCGCGGTTTAATTCTGCATCAGGCAAAAAAAAGCCCCGAAGACATACGCTTCGGGGCTTCTGCTATTCATCGAGGTTTTCAGTTCGCCATTTTCAGTTCTCAGTTTCAGTTCTCTGTCTGCTGTCGCCGACCGAGAACTGAAAACCACTGAAACTGACAAGTGAGAACGTTTCTTCGAAGCAATCGCGCAGTGGTCTCTGAGCCTGCCCGTTGCTACGTTCTCTTGATCACGAAAACGGTCTTGTCGTCGATACGGTCATCCTCGCCGGCCTCGCGCCAATGCTCATCCCGTCTCGCCGCCCACCCCAGCACGGCATCGCATATCTCGCGCGCGGTCTTATCTTTGTTATCCTGCATCACCTGCTCGAGTTGCGCCCGCTCCGTATCGTCGACTCCGTCATGAACGCCGTCGCTGTAGAGAAACAGTATGTCTCCCCGCCCCATGAGCGTTATATCGGCCAGGTCAGACGCGTCCATCTGGTGCTCCCGCACTCTCATCGACACGTACTTGCTGCGGTCCGGATGGTCAGCGGGAATTTCCAGCCCCAGTGCCATGAACTGCACCATGCGCTCCTTGTTGACTTCCATGAACCTGCCGAACTCGGCGGAGAATACCAGTGGCGGCGGATGGCCGAAATTCACGAATCGAAAGATTCCATCCGGATGTATCTCGCCGTAAAGCATCGTTGCAAGTTCCCGCGAGGTGCTGTCCGTGTTCCACCCGAGCGCATTGCGGGCTGTCACCGACTGCGCCAGGCGCAGGTTGATCTTCTCGCAGAAATCCGTCGTTGTCTTCCCTATCCGGTCCAACTCCGACAACATGAATGCGTGGAACGTATCGTGCACCGTCGAAGCGATCTTGGCCGCTATGATCCCGTGCCCCTGCGCATCCACCATCAGCACGCCGGCCATCGTAAACAGCTCTTGCAGGTGCTCAGCGATGCGCAGTTGTTCCGAACTCTTGGCCCTGCGATAACCGGCTTCATCGTCCGCGGTAAAGCCGGGCCGCTGGCGCATCCACAGCACGTGGATGTCCACCTCATTGCGCGGCCGTTCGCCTTCTGGCAGGGGCAGCAGATACTCTTCGGCCAGCCTTTGCGCCCTCTCCGTTCGCGCATCGATGTTGTAGCGCTGCTGAAAGTTGATGTACTCGAACAGATCGCCGCCAACCGTGCCAGCGGGCTGTGAGTTACCGTACATATCAATGCACGGCAAATGCGGAATCACGCCCTCGACCGGCATCAGGCGTTTGCGCAGGTAATCGTCGATACTCGGGGTCGCTGCTGTCGTAGGTGCCACTACAGAGATTCTGCCCTGAAATCCTCGCCTTGTCATTCGTCTCCGACTTGTAAAAAGGCAAGCACCGGTTTCAGTACTGGATCCCCCTTCGGGCTCCGATGAAGGTTGCTACCCTGAAAATTCGTGACCGTTACGCTGTCATCCTGGCACTGAGCGCAGTGAAGTGGAGGGACTCATGCATTTTGCCGCGCACCACGTCATCTGCGCACGTCCGCCCCAATCTCCACGCACTACATAATCACAATCCCTTGTGATTACAATCACATAGGCGGCTAAGGTCTTCAAAATACAGCCTCCCTTTCGCTGCTCGTCGCTGCCGTTCGCCCCCCGATTTGCGCAACTCAGCTCTTTTTCAACGAGATATAGGGAATCGGCGCTACTATCGGGTGTCCAAAATCAGGCACTCTGGATACAGGTGTATCCATACAGTCCGTTTTAATAAAGAGCGAGGAAACATACGTGAGTACTCAGACCATCTCGCCGGCCGAAGTGAAGCCAGCAACCGACTTCAAAGGGCTGGATACGACGCCGAATTTTTCGCAGAACATGCGGCCTGACTTCAAGTTCACGCAGCCGCAGACCACGCACACCGGCTATCCGATCGCGCCGGTCCAGAAGGGATTGCCGAAGCAGACCGAGTCCCTCTGCCCCGAGTGCTCAAAGGTGATCGACGCCCGCATCTTCGAAGAGAACGGCAAGGTCATCATGGAGAAGAACTGCGCGGAACACGGCGACTTCCGCGACATCATCTACTCCGACGTAAAGCTCTACCTGAAGATGGAGAAGTGGCACTTCGGCGACAACCGCGGCCTGTCGAACCCGGCCATTCCGGACGCCAAGAACTGCCCCAGCCAGTGCGGACTCTGTTCGATGCACCAGTCGCACACGGCGCTCGCGAATGTTGACCTGACCAACCGCTGCAACCTGACCTGCCCGGTCTGCTTCGCCAACGCGAACGCCGCCGGAACGCTCTACGAGCCGAGTTTCACCGAAATCCGCAAGATGCTGCAGGCGCTACGCAACGAGCGCCCGGTTCCGTGCCGCGTCGTGCAGTTCTCCGGCGGCGAGCCGACCATCTATCCGCGCTTCCTAGACGTGCTCCGGATGGCGAAGGAGATGGGCTTCAGCCACATCCAGGCCGCGACGAACGGCATCATGCTGGCTGATCTGGAGTTCGCACAAAAAGCCGCCGAAGCCGGATTGCAGACCCTATACCTCCAGCTCGACGGTGTTTGCGATGACATCTATAAGCGCACGCGCGGCGAGTCGCTGTGGGAAAAGAAGCTGCAGTGCATTGAGAACTGCAAGAAGACCGGCATGAAGATCGTGTTCGTGCCGACGATCGTCAAGGGCATCAACGACCACCAGATCGGCGACATCGTGAACCTGGCGCTCGAGAACGTCGAGTGCATGAGCGGCATCAGCTTCCAGCCGGTGGCGTTCACAGGCCGCATCAATCGCAACGAACTGATGGAGAAGCGCTTCACGCAGGCCGACCTGGCGCACTGCGTCGCCGACCAGACCGGACTGACCGACGCCTACAACGACTGGTTCCCGCTCGCGTGCGTCACTCCGTTCTCCAAGCTGATGGGCGCGCTGCGCGGCGAAGAAGTGCCGACCATGAGTTGCCATCCGCACTGCTCGATCGGCACCTACCTGTTCGTGGACAAGAACAGCCGCACGGCCATCCCGGTCACGCGCTTCTTCGACGTGGGAAACGCCCTGCAGGATATGTACAAGCTGGGCGAAAAGAGCGAGGGAGCAAACTTCCTGATGAAGTCCTGGTCCGGCCTGAAGGCGTGGCAGTCGCTGAAGAAGCACTTCCACCCCGAGTTCGCGCCGCCGGGACTGAGCTTCGACAAGTTCCTGCAGACGCTCCAGGGCTTCACCGACAAGAGCAAAGGCCGCAACGGACTCGACGGCGTGTACACTTACCGCACGCTGCTCGTAGCCGGCATGCACTTCATGGATCACTACAACTACGACGTGGAGCGCGTGCGCCGCTGCCTCATCCACTACGCCGCCCCGAATGGACTGCTCTATCCGTTCTGCGCCTACAACTCCGGCCCGACCTTCCGCGAGAAGATCGAGAAGAAGTACTCGATCCCATTCGAGAAGCAGATAGACCTTATGCAGATCGAGGGAGTGAAGGCGTAGGAACCAGATTTGCGTTTCGAGTTTCGCGTTTTCGCGAAATTAGTTTCTGCTTTCTACTTACGGCCGCTCAGCAATGGGCGGCCGTTGTTGTTTGCGCCACCTGAAACCTTCGGCATATAGACCCCAACGGCCCTGTCATCCCGAGCGGAGCTGCGCTTCGCGGCGGAGTCGAGGACCTGCTTTTCGCCTGCACAACCACGATGGAGGCGCAAACCAAAAAGCCCGCGTCGCGCGCGGGCCTTTGCCTTTACTGGAGGCTGATAGCTCACGGCTGAGAGCTGATTTCTACCAAACCCCGGTCGTCAAGTACTCATCGATCGCCGTCGCCGCTCGCCGTCCTGCGCCCATGGCGAGGATGACCGTTGCGCTGCCGGTGACGATGTCGCCGCCCGCGAAGACGCCTTTCTTCGACGTCTTCTGCGTGGTTTCGTCGGCGACAATATAGTTCTTCTTGTTCGTCGCCAGCCCGGGCGTGGTGCTCTGGATCATCGGGTTGGCGCTGGTGCCGATCGCGATGACGGCAGTGGTCAGATTAATGACGTACTCTGAGCCGGGGACGGGCACCGGACGACGGCGGCCCGAAGCATCGGGTTCGCCAAGTTCCATGCGCTGGCAGCGAACGCCCGTGAGCCAGCCCTTTTCGTCAGCCAGGAACTCCAGCGGCGCGGTCAGCATGTGGAACTGGATTCCTTCTTCGCGCGCGTGCTTCACTTCTTCCTTGCGCGCGGGCATCTCGGCGTCGGTGCGGCGATAGATAATGTAGGCATTGCGAGCGCCCAGGCGCAGGGCCGAGCGGACGGCGTCCATGGCGGTGTTGCCGCCGCCGATGACGGCCACGTCCTTGCCGACGAAATCAATGATCGGCTCGTCGTACTTCGGGAACTCGTAGGCCTTCATCAGGTTGATGCGCGTCAGGAACTCATTAGCCGAGTAGACACCGTTGTAGTGTTCGCCCTTGATGCCCATGAACTGCGGCAGTCCTGCGCCCGTGCCGACGAAGACCGCGTCGAAGCCTTCTTCTTCCATCAGTTCGTCGATCGTGACGGTCTTGCCGACGACAACATCGGTTTCGAACTCGACGCCCATGTCGCGCATGCTGTCGATCTGCTGGCGAACGATTTCCTTGGGCAAACGGAATTCGGGGATGCCATACACCAGCACGCCGCCGAGTTCATGCAGGGCTTCGAAGACTTTTACTTTATGGCCCTTCTGAATCAGGTCCCCCGCAACCGTCAGGCCAGACGGTCCGCTGCCCACGACGGCGACTTTCTTGCCAGTCCACTTCTCAGGCGGCTTGGGCTTATATCCCTGCTTCATCTCGTAGTCGGCGACGAAGCGCTCCAGATAGCCGATGCCGAGCGACTCGCCCTTCTTGCACAGAAGGCACACGCCTTCGCACTGGTCCTCCTGCGGGCAAACGCGTCCGGTGACGGCCGGAAGCACATTGTCTTCGCGGATCTTTGCGGCTGCGCCGAGGTAGTCGCCGATAACGATCAGCTGCACGAATTCCTTGATCTTCACGTTGACCGGGCACTCGGTCATGCAGGTCGGCTTGGCACACTCGATACAGCGCTGCGCTTCGGCCCGCGCCAGTTCCTCGGAGTAGCCGAGGTTTACTTCCTTGTAGTTGTGGGCGCGCACCTCGGGGGCCTGCTCGATCATGTGGTGCCGCGCAATCTTCATGCGGTCTTTCATCGGGACCGGATTCTTCGAGGGCGTCGTCATTGCTGGCCTCCTTGCGCGGCCTTGGCGGCCTTCGGGTATCCGGCGCGGACCACGGCGAGCTGTTCCGCGGCGTGTTGCTGGAACTCTTCCATGGACTTGCGTTCGGAATCGCGGTACATGGCGTTGCGCTGCACAAGGATCGCGAAGTCCACCTTGTGGGCATCGAACTCGGGGCCATCGACGCAGGCGAATTCGCTGTGATCTTCGACGACGACGCGGCAGCCACCGCACATGCCGGTTCCGTCGATCATGATCGAGTTCAGGCTGACCATAGTGTGGATATGTTCTTTGCGCGTCATCTCGGCCACGGCGCGCATCATCGGAATCGGCCCGACCGCCAGCACGAGATCAATCTTCACGCCGTTGTCGATCAACGATTTCAGCTTATCGGTCACGAAGCCCTTGTCGGCATAGGTGCCATCGTCGGTCGTGATCATCAGCGCGTCGCTGACTTCCTTCATCTCGTTTTCGAGTATGACCAGCTCTTTGTTGCGCGCGCCCACGATGGAGATCACCTTGTTGCCGGCCTTCTTGAGCGCCGCCGCCGTCGGGTAGGCCATGGCCGTTCCGACGCCGCCACCCATAATGACCACCGTCCCGAAGTTCCTGATCTCGGAAGCCTTACCCAGCGGGCCGACGATGTCCATGATGAAGTCGCCGGTCTCGAGCATGTTCAGCAGGTGCGTGGTCTTGCCGATGGACTGCGCCACGATGTTGATGGTGCCGCGCTGCGGATCGGAGCGCTCGATGGTCAGCGGAATACGTTCGCCCTGCTCGTAAACACGCAGGATGATGAACTGACCGGGCTGGTATTTGCGGGCTATGCGCGGAGCTTTGATTACAAAGCGCTTAATACCCGGCGCTATGAACTCAGCGTGAACGATCTCGAACACGAGTCCTCCCGAACAGCGCGAAACTGCAGGTGGAGTGGATTACCGAGTATTGTCCTGAAAGGCGCGCAGGGCGGCTGTGACATGCGTCACCGCGCGGAGGCAGGAATGAACCCGGCATCGTATGCAACCGCACGGAGAATCACAGCTTACATTCGTTCAGGGATGCTGCCTTCAAGCTTCTCCAGCACTTCCTTTACGCGCCGGCGGCTTACCTCCAGCACCATGCGATTGTGGAGTGCCAAGTCGGCACGGCCAGATGTCATCGACAGGCCGCGGAAGGTTTACTGGGGCAGAAAACCGCAGGTTAGCTGCGCGAACCTGGGGCGCCTGACGAGTCTCACGTTTTTCAAGCGGTACGAACTATTCCGCTGAGGCCTTCATGGCCAATTCGCCTCCCGGCCAGAAACTCATGGGCACGTCGACGGCGGTCCGCAAGCCCGGTTCGAGCTTGAACGCGGCAGGGATGGAGTTCACCAGGATGGCGGCGGTGGCGATATCGCCGTGGATGCCGCCGGGGATTTTCATTTCGAGCGAAGGCATGCCCGTGATCTTGACGGAGTCGAGCGATTCGGCAGCGCCCAGGTACATCTCGAGTTCGAGGCGGATGTTCTCGTTGCTTTGCTTGAAGCCGAGCGCCACCTGCCTGATGCCTTTGACCTGGCCGGCTTTCACCGCGAAGTACTGACTCTTCATGGGGATTTCCGCGACGATCGGAGCCACGGCCTCTTCGACGCGATCGACGGGGATGCCCAGCTGGTCGGCGAGCATCCAGACCGATCCGTCCATACCGTGATGGCGGACCGTCCCGGCCTCCAGTTCGCGGCTGAACTCCTCAATCGTAAGACCAACTCCGGCTTTCTTCTGAAGGTGCAAGCGCCGACGCGAGGCATCAACCACTCGCAGCACGCGGACCTTCTCCACCTGTTGGCAAGCGGACGCCAGCACCAGGACCAGCTTGTCCATGGCGAAGCCGGGGTTTACGCCCACCCCAAGGACGACCACATTATTCTTGCGGGCTGCGGCGTCAATCTTCGCTGCGAGAGCAGCATCGGTGTGGAAGGGGTAGCAAAGTTCCTCGCATGAGGAAACGACGGGCAATCCGGCTTCGATGGCCGGCAGGATTTCTTTTTGTGCTTCGCCCAGGCTCGGGCCGGCCGAGTGCAGGACAATATCGGCGCCACCAGCGGGAATTGCCTCTCTGATGTCGTGGTGGACCGTAATGCCGAGGACGCGGTCGAGGCCAACCACCTCACCGAGGTCGCGTCCGATCTTATGTTCGTCAGTATCGACTGCCCCCACAATCTCCAGGCCGGGCCTCTGCATGACGGCCTTGACGGCACCGGACCCGATCACTCCTACTCCCGACTGGACCACACGGATCTTCTTTTTCATGATGCCTCCTCGCCTGAGGTTTTCGAATGCAGTGACAGCAAACTCCCGGCACGATTGCGGTGCCGGGGCAGAGACATGGCCCTCACACTGTATGAATGCGAACAGAAGTTTACTCCGGCCGGCTGCCCTTAGGCAGCAACGTTTCGACCGATGCGGAGCGGCCGAGTCCCGAAACGAAAATGAAACAGGGCTGGACTATAATTCGACCCGATGCACGACCGCATGTTCAACCCCGCCGAAAGCCATCGGCTCGAAGACCCTGAAAGAGCGCGCTTTCTGCCGCCGGCCGAAGTTGTGAGCGCCCTTGAACTTGCACCCGGAATGGTGATCGCCGATATAGGCGCAGGAACAGGCTATTTTGCCGTGCCGATAGCGCAGGCGATTCTGCCCGGCGGACGCCTGTTTGCAGTCGACGTGCAGAAGGAGATGCTGATGCGTCTCGACGCCAGGCTTCGGCAGGTGGGCGCCAGCGGCAACATCTCGCTCGTGGAAGGCGACGCGGCTGGGACGACGCTGCCGGACACCAGCTGTGACCGCATTCTCATCGCGAACGTGTGGCATGAGCTGCCCGACCACGCTGCCGCCCTGACGGAGTTCGCGCGAATCCTGCGGCCGAACGGTCGCCTGGCCATTCTCGACTGGCGTGCCGACGTGCCGGCCCGGTCGAAATCGGCTCCGCGTACAGAGAGCGATCCGCCCGGACCGCCGGCCGAACATCGAATCTCGGCCGAGGAGGTTGCGCGCAGTTTAGAAACCGCCGGATGGCGTGTTTTGAGCCAGAGAAATGTTGGGCAATACAGCTACCTGGTCATAGCCATTCGTTAACTGGGTGTCGCACCCTTCCGTGGGGGAGGGCGCGTCCGTGCGCAAGTGCGAGTACTTACTCGGCGCGGTATCACTTTTCCTCGTCGCCACCGTCTTTCCATGTTTCTGGACGGGCCTTATACTCAGGCCAAACTTTTTCAGAACACTTCACCGCACTCGTCCGTCTTTGCTGGTGAGGACAGGATGTGACCGGGCAGGTGACCTTGAGCGAATTGATGGCCACGGCGGGCAGTCGGCAGGCCGATGACGCGCGCACTGCCGAAAGTTCGTGCGGCCTGGAGAATTTGCTGGCAGGAGCCGTCCACGAGCACGCCCGATTCGTCTTCAAGGTTGCATATTCCGTCCTGAGAAATCGTGAGGATGCCGAAGATGCCGTGCAGGAGACATTCCTGCGGGCAATGCGTCACGGCCGCGAGTTCATAAAGGTCGATAACCGACGGGCATGGCTGGCGCGAACTGCGTGGCGCATTGCCGTCGATCGAACACGAAAAATTCGTCATGTCCCGCTGGACGATGAGGGAGTGGCAGCCGCTTTTGCCGCGATGGAACGCCGCGAGGGTACGGCCAACGGTTCGCGCCCTCCCCAGTATGGGAAGATTGCGGCCCCCGGTGGGCCCGAAGCTGAAGCCCTGCTGATTAACCAGGAGATGCTGGGCCTCTTGCGTTCCTTCATCGCGGCGCTGCCAACGGAACTGCGCGACGTGGTGACTCTTTCGACGGTGAATGAAATGACTTCGGCCGATGCCGCGGCCGTATTAGGCATCCCCGAAACGTCAGTGCGAACGCGGTTGTTCCGCGCGCGCCAATTGCTGAAACAGAAGTTCATGGCGGTACTGGAAAGACACGTCCGTGATTGATCGAAGACAATTCGTGACCAAACGCCGTCGCCCCCGAACCGGACAAAGCACCGGACACAGCCAGCCGGTACCACGCACCCCGAACCGACGCAGCAAGCCCCGTAAGGGGCGGAATTCATCAGCCCAGCACTTCCGTGCTGGGTAAGGCTTCAATCGTCAGGAGTCCCGTAGGGACGGCACAAACAATGCCAGGTGCTGTATGAACCGAGAACACCGCGACCGATTCGCTGAACGCTTGCTCGACCAGGCAATCGCGCAATACTCTGACGCCGAACCACGCGACGGCTTCGAGGGACGCATCATTGCCAACCTCTCCGTGCACGAGATCGTGCCCTTTTCGGCTTGGCGACGCTTCTGGTGGGTGCCGGTGACATGTGCCGTGGCATTGATTATTGCAATATCCGTTTCACGACCTGCAGCAAAGAATGCTGTGTCCACTCCAGCAATAGCTGTGACGCGCCCTTCGCTCGTTCAGCCGCAAACACCCAAGGTCGCCATGGCGACGAAGCAGATCACCGCGGTACAGCGCCAGCGCGTCCGCAAGACGGCAGAGCCGCGCAAGCCGCAGTTCCTGGCGCCAATGCCATCGGCAGAGCAGGAACAGCTGCTCGCGGCATATCTGAACGCCACACCGACACAGGAGCTCTTGGCTGTTGCAGCAGACCAGCGCGAGTGGAGAGAACGAATCCAGAGAAACGCGGAAGCCGACCAGTCGTCGGCCCCTAGCCGCGAGATCAATCATCTGCAGTTTCCGCCGCTTGAGAGCGGCAGTACAGAGGCGAGTGCTTACGGCGCTCGATAGGAGACACCATGAAGCGACATGCTGCGGTTGCTGTAATCCTCATCACAATCTTGATCGCAGGTTGTTCAGCGCTGTCCGCCCAGGACGAACCCAAGGTCGCGCCGAAGCCCGAGCCGAGGCTCACGAACTGGTACAAGATCGAAATCACCCTGAACGAGTTCGAAGACGGGAAGAAGACGAATACGCGCTCGTACACCATGCAGGCCGAAGAGAACGGCAAAGAAGCCGTCATGAAACTCGGCGACAGAGTGCCAATCGTGACCGGCGGACCGGTGCGACCGGACGACGAGAAGTTACTGAACGTGCAGTTCCAGTACATTGACGTCGGCCTGAATATCGCGGCTTATGTGCGGGAAAGGCAGGGACGGCTTGGCCTCACGGTCTCAGTGGACCAGAGCAGCGTCGCGACGCCGACGCAGGCGGTGCGTGTTGCGCCGAACCAGCCCATGATCCGGCAGCTCAGGATGGAAAACACAGCGTTCGTCACACCGGGAAAACCGATTCTCGTCGCCAGCGTCGACGACCCCGGCAAGGCCAACCACAAGTACACGGTTGAGGCGACCGTCACGAAGTTGAACCCGTAACCAGCACAGGTATTGAACACACGGGACGGGGCGCAGCCCCGTCCCCGCACGTCGAATCCCCTCCTCACCGATTGACCGCCTGCATAGCTCCTTCGGCGTACCTGTTTCCGGCCGCGGCTCCCGGCGGGAACGCCTGATCGATCTCGGACAATTCCTGTGGCGTGAGGTGAACGCTTGCCGCCCCGGCATTCTCTTCGACGCGTGAAACTTTCTTCGTTCCGGGAATAGGCACAACGTCGTCTCCCTGGGCCAGCAGCCATGCGAGCGCGAGTTGCGCGGGTGTGCAGTTCTTCTTGCGCGCGATCTCGCGGACCTTGTCGGCCAGGGCTACGTTGCGGCGCAGATTTTCGTCCTGGAAGCGCGGATTATTGCGGCGGAAGTCGTCCGCGGGAAGGTTCGCCGGGTCGGTGTAGTGGCCGGTAAGAAAGCCGCGGCCCAGCGGACTGTAGGGGACAAAGGTGATGCCCAGTTCACGGCATGTCGGAAGCACTTCCTTCTCGGGATCGCGTGTCCAGAGCGACCACTCGGTCTGAAGAGCAGCGATGTTCATGACCCGGCTGGCGCGACGGATGGTCTGCGGGGCCGCCTCGGAAAGGCCGATGAGGAGCACCTTGCCTTCGCGGACGAGTTCGGCCATTGCGCCCACCGTGTCCTCGATCGGCACGTTGGGATCGACGCGGTGCTGGTAGTAAAGATCGATGTGGTCCGTGCCCAGGCGGCGAAGCGATGCCTCGCATGACTTCTTGACATAGTCGGGCTGACCGTTCACACCAACCCACGCGCCGCTTTCGTCACGAACATTACCGAACTTGGTGGCGAGAACAACCTCCATGCGGCGGTCCTTGATGGCTCGGCCCACCAGTTCTTCGTTATCGCCGCGGCCGTAAACGTCGGCTGTGTCGAGGAAGTTAATGCCGATGTCGAGCGCGCGGTGGATGGTCTGGATGGACTCGTCGTCGTTGCGCGGCCCGTAGAACTCCGACATACCCATGCAGCCCAGGCCGATGCACGAAACGTTGATGCGGCTGTGACCGAGGCGACGGTAGGGCATTTCGGGATGCCCGAGGTTATCTTTGTCTTTGGTCATGATGGCACTCCTGCGATTCGCTTTAAGGTTCACTGGTGAGAATGGTGGCGGCAACCATCCTGAGAGTGTGGCTTCTTCGTTGTCATCCCGGAGATTGTGTGACTCTTCGTCATCCTGAGAGGGCGTGACTTCTTCCTTTGTCATCCCGAGAAGCGTGCGGCTTCTTCGTTGTGTGACTTCTTCATGGTTGTGTGACTCTTTGTCGTCGCTAGAAGCGTTGGACTTCGTTGTTGCGCGACTTGGTCGTTGTGCGAGTTCGTCTGCCGCGCGACTTCGTCGTTGTATGACTCTTTGATTGTCATCCTGAGCGCAGCGAAGGACCTATGCATGTTTGCCCGCGCGAGCAAAAATGCATAGGTGTGAAAATTCAGTACGTTGTTCCGAATTCCTGGTTACACAAAACCTTTCGCAAGACGTCCGTCCCGCAGGGGACGGAACGAATTTAGCCCCGGATGAAATCCGGGGTACGTACGCAACTTGATCTCCAAGTGCCGGAGGCACGTCCGAAGCTGCGCTCACCACGAAAACTCGCCTGTCTTAGATTCACCTAGGATGGGGCGGTTTCCCCGATTCGGCGAGGAAGGCATTACTTTTCCCGAACTCCGGAAGTGCAACAAACTCGCCGCCGCACGTCGCGTCCGGCCGACCTACGCGCGGGTCCAGTTGCGGAGGTTCCATCCATAAAGGGCGATGCAGAAAAGGTTCGCCGGAATGAAGCCGAACTGCCCGGTGTGCATGCCAATCAGGCAGATGATGATGCTGTTGACTGCGGCGACGACCCAGCCGTACCAAAGTTTCCTGCCCACGAGCACGGTTGAAATGATCGTCAGCACGCATGAGATGTAATCGAGGCGGAGCACAATACCTCTATTGTCATCCAGAGTAGCTGCCTCGAATATTCGGGGTTTGGTGTAGAAGCCGGTCGGGGTTTTGACTCAACCGCGAGAAAGCGGCGGCGCGAGGTGCAATCAGGTTATTCCGCGATTCCCCGCATGGGTATGCACTTAGGTAACTGACGCACGCTGCGCGACATGATAGAAAATTGCTCGCCTTAGTTTCTCAAGAAAAACAAGATCGCGCGGTCGGCGGTAAGCATTTTCCAGGTCGCAATGTCATGAGGCCGGAAAAAGAGAAGCGTTTGCAGCGGCAAAACGCGGCAGGCGCGAGCGCGGATGAAGGAAATCATGCGGAAAAGAATTCTGATTGCGGTGGCGGTGGCCATAGCTCTGTCGGTTGCCGTCTCGTGCGGCGGAAGCAAGAGCAATTGCGGCACGACCACGAATGACGTGACGGTCCAGTACGTGTACGTAGCAAATGAGGCGGCTCAGTCGATCTCGGGCTACCAGATGTCGGACAGTGGCGTGCTCACGCCGCTTGGAAGTGCGGTTCAGACCGGCGGCCAGGGCCCGCATGAAATCGCATTCGATCCGGCCAGCAAGCTGCTGTTCGTCTTGAATCATCTGTCGGGAAACATCTCCGTTTTCAAGGTCGACGCGCAAAGTGGAGCGCTTACCGCAGTGACGGGTTCTCCATTCGCGGCGGGCGGGTCGCAGGTGATGTCGATGGCGCTGCACACCAGCGGCAAGTTCCTCTTCGTCACCGATCGCGTCAACGGACTCTATGCTTTCGCGGTCGATACCACCACGGGCGCATTGACCGCGATGACAGGCTCGCCATTTGCGACCGGTATGACCCAGCCCGAGCACATTGTTGTGCATCCCGGCGGGAAGTTCGTCTATGTGGCAAGCTCGGCTGCGCCGTTGACGGTCACAGGATATGACGTAAGCGCGACGAACGGGACCGTGCAGCCGATGGAGGCGCCGTTCGATCTCGGTACGCTGACCCCGGCTGCCATTTCAACCGATGCAACCGGCAAGTACCTGTTGGTTGCCGCCGCGGAGGGCGTACTCTCGCACTTCGATATCGATGCCACTACCGGAGCGCTCGCCGAAAACCAGTACTCGCCTATTCAAGTTCCATCGAGTCCGGAGGTTGAACTTGCGGTCACGGGCAAGTTCATCTACGTGCTGGACAAGACGGACCGCTTTATTGACCTGTACGTAGTGGAGAGCGACGGAAAGATTTCGCCGCAGGATAGCCAGGCACTGAACGGAGCCCTGACCCCAACCGGCATTGCGGTGGACAGCGGCGGAAAATTCGTCATGGTGACCGACTCGGCCGGAGCGACAATTGCGAGCTACGCTATAGACACCACCACCGGCGAACTGACCAGCCAGGGACCGGCCGTTGCGAGCGCGGCGGGAGCTGCACACGTAGCAAGCGGCAAGGTGACTAAGCAAGTCACCACTCCTGTGGCGTGTGACGGCGGGGGCGGTGGCAGATGGCAGTAAGCCACAACTGAAGCCTGCTCAACCGGACGGCATGCGGACATCAACACTGCATGCCGTTTTCTCTTGTGGGCGTTACGAATGTCTCGCCCGCCGCACTAATAGGACTTCTGCAGAGGTCTCATTCTTATCTCGGTGACTTCCGCCGTGCGCGGAAGCTTTAGGGCGTTGACGACGACCGAGGCAACATCGTCCGGTTGCATCAGGAGTTCGGGTTTGTACTGGCGCCCTTCGGAGGCGAACACCGACGCTTGCATCGGAGTCGCGGTCCGCCCCAGGAACACGCTCAAGACCCGAATGCCTTCTGCATTAACTTCTTCGCGCAGGGAGTCGGCAATTGCTTTCAGGGCGTGCTTGCTGGCTGCGTATTGGCCTCCACGTGCCCCGGCCGTGAGTCCGGCTGTGGAATTGAAGAAGACGACCTGTCCGTGAGCAGCTTTGAGC
>JAEZPW010000393.1 GCA_023441255.1 Acidobacteriota bacterium | reverse complement strand
GGCGTACAGCGGAGGGCGAGAACTCCGCTCCATCTAGTACCAAGCAGCAAGCCGGGTCAGAGACCCGGCTCTACACAACCGAACGTCATCCCGACCGGAGCCCTGCGCAGCAGGGCGGAGCGGAGGGACCTGCATTTTGCGACGGCGACGACACCCTTCGCCGCGCCGTTCCCTTCGAGAACGTCTACATCCACGGCCTCGTTCGCGACGCAGACCGCCAGAAGATGTCGAAGACCAAGGGCAACGTGCTCGACCCCATCGAGGTCATCAACCAGTACGGCACGGACGCCACACGATTCACGCTGGCATCCATGGCCTCGCCCGGCACCGACATCGCGTTCAACGAACAGCGCGTCGAAGGCTATCGCGCGTTCGCCAATAAGATCTGGAACGCCGCGCGCTTCATGTTCATGAACGTGGACAAACTCAGCGAGGCGGGGATCTGGTCGCTGACGGATTTTGCGGACCGATCCCACGCAGGCTCGTGTAGCGCCGGGTCTTCGACCCGGCGTACAGCGGACCTCGAGAACTCGGCTCCACGTGCTACCGAACAGCAAGCCGGGTCGGAGACCCGGCTCTACACAAGCAACGGCGCAGGCAAGGGCCTTGAGTCCTTCACCGCCACCACCCTCGAAGACCGGTGGATCCTCTCGCGCTTCAACCGCGTCGCGCAGGAAGTGGACGAATCACTGAAGGCCTACCGCTTCGACGAAGCCGCGAACCGCGTTTACAGTTTTTTCTGGGGCGAGTTCTGTGACTGGTACGTCGAGCTGATCAAGCCGCGCATGTTCGACCTCGATAGCGATGCGGGGAAACAAGCTGCGAAGATCGCCTGCCAGAACACTGTCGTTGTCTTCGAAGCCGCGCTACGCCTGCTCTCGCCCATGATGCCGTTCATCACCGAGGAGATCTGGCACGCCATCTACGACGGCCGCCCACCGCTGAAGTCGATCGCGCTCGCGCCCTATCCGCAGCCCGACCCGGCGCAGATGAACGCCGAGGCCGAAACCGAAATGGCCATCCTGCAGGACCTGATCGTTGCCACGCGCAACATTCGCGCCGAACTCAAGGTCGAGCCGAAGTTGAAGGTTCCCGTCGAGATCCACGCCGCCTCGCCCGCAGTGCGAACGATGATCGAGCACAACCGCGGCGCGCTCGAACGCCTCGCCAACGTCGAAAACATCACGTTCGTCGATGCGGCCCCGCAGCAGTCGTCCAACGTTC
The DNA here is from genome assembly GCA_023441255.1 of Acidobacteriota bacterium. GTDB lineage: Bacteria > Acidobacteriota > Terriglobia > Terriglobales > Acidobacteriaceae > JAEZPW01. The sequence continues at coordinate 4,617 of JAEZPW010000393.1, read as the reverse complement.
GCAGCACCACGCGCTTCGACGTGCGGGTCGTCTACGAGCAGAAGATCGACAAGGCCGCAGAATGCGAGCGCCTCAAGAAGGAAGTCGAAAAGCTCGAAAAAGAACGCTTCAACGCCGAACGCCAATTAGGGAACCAGAACTTCCTCGCCAAGGCCCCGGCCCACGTAGTCGAGGGCCTGAAGAAGCGTGCCGGCGAGCTACAGGTTTTGCTCGAGAAAGCAAAAGCCGCGCTGAAGCAGTTGGAGTGTTAGTTGGTGGTCGCGGTGCGTGTCTTGGCTCGCAGGACGCGGTCATCGCACAATGATTGTCATCCTGAGCGAAGCGAAGGACCCATGCATTTTTTGGCTCAGGTCGAGCAACTGTGCCGGTGCACGCGCGAAAGCCGTCCCGCAAGGGACGGCACGACAGACGACGCAAGTCCCGTAGGGACGGCCGAGCCTTCGCGCAAATACAGGCCGTGCCTACGGCACTTGAACACGTGATGCGCGACCTACCCGGCACCTCGCAACCTGCCGGGAACCGAAGGCTCTGGCACTCTCTTTCGTTACTCCTTCTTTGCCGAGCCTGCCCGGACGGCGTTGCTATCCTGGGGCGCCGACGGGTCCACGGCGAAATCGAAGATGGACGCACCGAACATGCGGTCCTGCTCGGGCAATCGCACCAGCGCGTACTCCCCGGGCTCAAGAGGCTGCTTAGGCATGAGCTTGAACCAGCCGTTCGCGCCGAATTTCTCCACCGAGGTCTCGATGATCTCCTGCGAGCGCTTTGCGTTGCCCGTAACCTGCGTGAACGCGATGGCGCTGACAACGCGCTTGTCGCCGCGCACCTTCACCCTGACCAGCGCGAGGTTGGCGAACTGGGAGCGCGGTTCGGCCGCATCCTCGTCCTTGTAGACGCCGACCAGGAAGATCGCCGGCGTTGCGTCGTGCAGGCGCACCACGGCTGCCGGACCGGGCAGCTCCAGCGTCACCTTTGGCTTGTAGATGAACGGAGCAAGGTTCGTCTTCAGCATGTTCGATGCCGCGTTGTTGTTGACGTTCACCAGGGTGTACTTCAACTGAATGAGCTGAGGTTCTCCGGCGAACTTGTCCAGCGCCCAGACGTGTCCGGCATCGGGCAGGGCCAACCCCGGCGCTACTTCCGTTTTGGAGGTCTCAAGACGGCGCACATAGGCGTCTGCCGCGCTTTCCTCGACGCCGTAGTCCTGCATCGGCGCGGTTTGCCGTTTCAGCTTCGGTCGCCCGTCGTCTTGTCCACCGGCTGATTGCGCATACGTCAACGCCGCGAAACAGCCCACACCCCCAACCGCCACCACCAACACACGCACGAATTTTGCAGACCGCTCCCTGATCGCCATCACAGCGAGATCCCCTTCGCCCGTTTTCTCCACGTTTGTTGCTGGAAGCAAATTTACGCGTAATCGCGGCCAAGTCCAGCGAAATCAGGGTCGCTGGATTTGTGAAAACCCGTTCATCTTGACCCGGCGGCAGTGTTGCCCCACAATTGTGCCGCTTTTGGGGCAGGCGCCTCGCTCAACCTCTCTGTGCCGCGCCCCAGGCGTCCCCCGGCCGAAACTCCCGAGAAACCCAGAGAGGTGCAGGGAGGCCGCCGTGTCGCACATCGTCGCCAAAGTACTCGTCGTGTTCCTCGCACTGAGCGTTGCACAACCGGCGTTCGCACAATTCAACCATTTCGCCACGTTCGAAATTCCGGGCTCTACATACACCTGTGCCATGTCCATAAATGCAAAGGGGACAACCGTTGGCGTCTACTTCGACGCGAACGGAGTGGCGCACGGGTTCCTACGTCTTCACAACGGCAAGTTCGCAAACCTCGATCCGTTCGGCTATGCAGGATGGCCGGCGTCCATCAATGACAACGGAGATGTTGTCGGCTACTACTATGACGGGACGACGTCCCATGGCTTCATCTATAAGGACGGAACCTTCGCTTCATACGATCGCCCGGGAGGACGGACCGATCTGTGGGCCATCAACAACCTCGGCCACTTCGTCGGCAGTGTCGTCTACCCGGTGGATATCACCAGGGATGAAAGCTTCCTTGTGACGCCCGAGTCGGTCATCCAGATCAAAACCGCCTACCCGGAGACACACGCGTGGGGCATTAACGACTTCGACGTGGTGGTGGGCGACGAAACTGAAACCACAGGAGTGTTCAGCGCCGGCTTTGTGCGCTTTCCCGATGGAACCTACGTTGACATGGTCTACCCGGGAGCGGCTCGCACCCATCTTCTCGACATCAACAACCTGGGCCAGATACTGGGGAACGCGGAGTTCAACTGGGGTCTGCCAATACCGTTCATCTACGACAACGGGCAGTTCACGCCTCTGAAGGTTTCGCTGCCAAACGCCTTCGTAACCGGGTTGAGCAACAAGTCAGACATCTGTGGCTGCTACAGGCAGAACGACGATTCACCGCAACGCGCGTTCATCGGCAGAATAGGAAAGAAATGACGCAGCTGCCAATTTGATAGTGGGTCCCAAGCCGGGAAGTGACCCGACTGGGCGCATATCCAAATTTCACCTCCCGCGTCTATTCACCTTACAATATGCGCCCGGAGGTTTACATGCGCCGTCGCATCCTTTTGCTGTTCGCGGTCATGCTGCTTGGCTGTTCCACACTGTTTGCGCAAGTGCCTTCTTCTCCGGCGGGGAGCGCGTCCGAGCGCCTCATGGCCGACGCGCCGCGGGCCACGGTTCTCGGCAACGCTTTCCTCGCACCCAAGGACTGGTCGATCCGCGTGACAGGGCCGGCCACGATACTCGAGGCACCCGAAGGCGATTCCTGGATCGCGCTCGTCGATGTGCAGCAGGCGAAAACGGCCGAAGAAGCGTTGGCCGCCGCCTGGAAGGTTTACAAGCCGGACGCCAAGTGGCCGCTGAAGGTCACCACTGACCTGCCCGACAAAGACGGCTGGAGCCGTCGCCGCGTTTACGAATATCAGACCTCGCCCAACGAGAAGCGTGGAGTCTCCGCGCTGGTAGCGTATTCCGGCGCGAGTTGGACGGTGGCGATCGAGGACCTGGCCGACGCCGTGGCCAGCAAGCGCGGCGGACAGATCGCTCTGGTCTTCGGACGCCTGCTGCCCAAGGGCTACACGCGCGAATCCTTCGCCGGCAAAAAGGCCAATGTTCTTGACCAGAAACGCATCGCGGAACTTGCTCAGTTCATCGAGCAGGGACAGAAAGAAACCGGCGTGCCCGGAGTGGCGCTGGGCCTGGTGCAGGACGGCAAGGTGATCTTCGCCGACGGCTTCGGCGTGAAAGAACTGGGCGGCAGCGAAAAGCCTGATGGCGACACGCTGTTCATGGTGGCCTCAAACACCAAGGCGCTGACCACGCTGCTGCTGGCCAGGCTGGTGGATGAGAAGCGCCTGACCTGGGACACTCCCGTGACGACGCTGTTCCCGGAATTCAAGCTGGGTGATCCGCAGACGACCAAGAGCGTGTTGGTGAAGCACCTTATCTGCGCCTGCACCGGCATGCCGCGCCAGGACCTGGAGTGGCTGTTTGAGTACGGCCGGATGACGCCCGAGAGTTCTTTGGCGCTGCTCGGCACCATGCAGCCGACGTCGAAGTTTGGGGAACTGTTCCAGTATTCCAACCTGATGGCCGCGGCCGCCGGATATACCGCCGGGCACGTGCTCTATCCCCAGATGGAAGTCGGCACCGCCTACGACAAGGCCATGCAGTCGTACGTATTCGATCCGCTCGGGATGAAGGAGACGACCTTTGACTTCGCACGCGCGCTGGCCGGCAATCATGCGGCGGCGCACTCGCCCGATGTGGATGGTAAGCCCGCCAAGGCCTTGATGTCGGTCAACTACGCGGTGTTGCCGGTGCGCCCGGCCGGTGCGGCCTGGAGCAGCGTGCGCGACATGCTGAAGTACGTGTCGATGGAGCTGGCCGAAGGCAAGTTGCCCGACGGCAAGACCTACATCTCGAAAGAGCCGCTGCTGGAGCGCCGCGCGCCGCAGGTGAGTATCGGCAAGGACGTCACTTACGGTATGGGCTTGATGGTAGATACGACATACGGCGTGCCCGTCGTTCATCACGGCGGCGACATGATCGGCTACCACAGCGACATGATCTGGCTTCCGCAGCAGAACGTGGGCGCCGTCGTGCTGACCAACGGTGATCCCGGGTGGCTCATCCGTACACGCTTCAGCCGCAAGCTGCTCGAGGTGCTGTTCGATGGACGTCCGGAGGCGGATTCGCTGCTCGCAGCTGACGCGAAGAACTTCTACGCCTCGTTGGCTGCCGAACGCAAGCTGCTCACCGTTCCGGCCGACACCAAGGAGAGCGCCAAGCTCGGCACACATTATTCCAACGCAGCCCTCGGCGAAGTAGCGGTGAGCGCTTCCGGCGATTCGACCATCTTCGATTTCGGTGAGTGGAAGAGCGCCGTGGGAAGCCGCAGGAATCCGGACGGCACCATTTCGTTCATCACAACGGTGCCGGGCATGATCGGCTCGGAGTTCGTCGTCGGCTCAGGAGCAAAACGGACGCTCGTAATGCGCGACGCGCAGCACGAATACGTCTTCGACGAAATAGGAACAGCGGCAACCGCTCACTGAGGATGGTCGTGTGGGGCACG
>JAEZPW010000294.1 GCA_023441255.1 Acidobacteriota bacterium | reverse complement strand
ACCTTTATCCACAACGATCGACGTGAGCTTTCTGCCATGCGGCACCCTCAGTGCAGGAGTCGCATTATAATCGGCATCCGATAACCGGCAAAAAGATGCGTGAATTACTGAAAGCTGAAGCCCGGTGCCATCCTAAGCGCCGCTTCTGCGCTTAGGGGGTCGTTGACGTTCGCTCGCAGCTCACGGACCCGTAGGTCACAAGACGATCTTCGCAGGGAACACCACGCAAAGCCCCATAGCAGCGCGAAGTCTTTACCGCACCTTCACCGGCCACGAGAACGTCGGAGCAAGATCCACCGGAATGTCTGCGGTGGTCTTCAGCCCCGCCTGCAGATCGGCCGGCATCTTGTCGTACTTCGCGAACCAGTTCTCGGCCCGCTGCCGATCGCCCGTCGCTTCGATCTCCAGCAACTCCTTGGCTAGAGCGTTGATCGCCGTGGGCATCTTTGCGTCGTCGATCGCGTATTTGCCGTTCGCATCACGTGTGATGACGCCCTGCTCCACCAGGTAGTTGAACTCCATCACGGCGCCGCGCCCGTGCGCCTCGGCCACGCCGAACCGCGTACTGCGGAAGAAATCGCTCACATACGACGCATTGAACTCGGCCGCCTTCGCCTTGTCGAGATAGCCGTGGTCCATCATCCACATCAGCGCGAAGATTCCGACCACGTCGGCCTTTGCCTCTTCCAGGGCGCTGTAAATAGGCCCGATCGCCTCACGAATATCCGTCTGCTTGCCGTTCACGCGCGCATACGCCGGCCCCAGTCCATGACTGATCTCGTGCATCAGCGTGTGCGACATGTAGCCGTCAGCGGTGACCAGTCCAGCCTGGTCCTGGCGCATCAACCTCTTTGCCAGCGGTACCAGTATGTAGTTCACGCGGGCGTCCATGAAGTTCTTGAAGAACAGCTTTTTCGTCCCCTTCGCCGCGTGCACTCTCGGATCGTTCGGCAGGTTATCGGCGACCGCCTGGTAGCCATGCTGGAAGTCGCCCGTCCTGAATGGCGAATCCACCACCGCCATCGGAGTCTGGTGCCCTTGCTTCGACGGACGGTCCTCCGCCGCCAGCGGCAACGCGTCCTGTATCTGCGGAAGGTACTGCTGAAAAACAGCCAGCTTCTTGCTCTCCGCCTCGTTGCGGATCATCACGGCCGCGCCATACGAGGTCTTCACTCCCAGCAGGTCATCCAGGTACGTCTCGTACGGCGCAAACACGATGTCAATCTTCGGATCCTTGAGGTCGAGCCATTTGAGGTCGCTCGCGTAGTAGTCATCCGTAAGCAGCGCATCGGCACGCATCCGCAGGAACTCGGCGAAGTCCTTGTCCGTCGTGAGCGCCGCCGCATCGCGCAACGCCTTTGCCGCCGGTACCACGAATTGCCGATAAGCAACGTGATACGGCACTCCTTCCAGTTCGCCGTTGAGTCGCCGCACGACCGTGTACGGACTGTATATATGTTCCTTCTTCTCCGAATGCGTGGCCACATACTGCTCGACCTGCTCGCGCGTCAGGTCCGCCGGATATAAGCCCCTTCCTGAAGGCGCTTTCCCCGAACCTGCAAAAGCCCGGTTGTCGTCCAGAAGGTCGAACCGGCTTGCGTTCAGAAACAGCAATTTCCGCAGCTTGTCGTCTCGCTGGAACGTGCTGTTTTCCAGTTGCCTGTACAAGTCCAAGGCTTCCGGGTCGTTCTGTCTCCAGAACGCATACTCGAGGTACTGTGAAGCCTCAACCAGTTTCTCGATTACCTGCCGTTCGCGTGCTGACAGCTTTTTCGGGTCGTACGGCATTCGCACCGGCTTGTACTTCGCAAGCCGCGCATCGAGGTCCGACGCAACGGGCATCTTCGACGACACTGGTCCCGAGGCAGCCCTTCCTTCGCCTATCGGCCCTTTCTGTTTCGAAACGTCCGGTTTCACTCGACCCTTCTGTGCGCAAATCGGCATCACGGCTGCGAATAGCAGCAGGACAAAAATGGTTTTATTCATAAAAAGCGGATTCTAGCAGAGCCGCCCAGCATCGCGCCTGCGCTGCGATCGCGTTCCTCTCTTCGTCGAAGTGCTCAACTGGGTGGCAGAAAGAACCCTGCACGAACTCCGCCCGCTCCGTTATCATGATTCTTTACCGCACATCATGCCTACGCTTCCCAACGGTTCTTCTCAAACGCTGCTCATCGATGCCGACGATACGCTCTGGGCTAACAACGTCTATTTCGAGCAGGCGATCGCCAGTTTCATTTCGTTCCTCAATCATCAGCAATACACCCGCGAAGAGGTCCGTGCCGTCCTCAACGAGGTCGAGCGCGAGTGCATCATCAGTCACGGCTATGGTCTGCACAGTTTTGCGCATGCCCTCGTCAACACCTTCGAGAGGCTTTCTCTCGAGCCCATCACCCCAGCGTTGCACGAAACCATCCACGGTTTCGCTCACGCCATCGCCGAGCACCCAATGGAGATGTTCGAGGATGTCCCTGAAACCCTCGACTATCTCGCCGGCCGGCATCACCTCATTCTTCTGACCAAGGGAAACTTTACCGAGCAATCCGCAAAGATCGAACGTTCCGGGCTAAAGAAGTACTTCTCCGCCGTCGAGATCGTCCCTGAGAAGGACCCGCCTGCCTACAATTCCGTCGTCGAGAAGTACGCGCTTGTAAAAGACGTAACCTGGATGGTCGGCAACAGTCCAAAGTCGGACATAAATCCCGCCTTGTCCATTGGCCTCAATGCCGTTTTCGTCCCTCACGACATGACCTGGATTCTTGAGCAAGGCGAACTCGACGCCGGAAGCGCCAACGGCAAGTTGCTCGTTGTCAATCGCTTCGCGGACCTTCGCTTGCACTTTTGATTTCCGTGCGCCACCGGTAAACGGTCATGGCACGAGATTCAAACCACTTCACCTTATAAGGTGTAAGCTGTACCCCGATTCCGCTTCTCAGGGTTTATACTGACTCAACTTCTAAGCATTCGGGTGCAGTATCGGATGTCGGACCCGCATACCATACTCTCTGTCGGCCATGATCCAACGCTTCTAACCCATCGGCACGCCTTGCTCACGCGCGCAGGTTATTCGGTAACCAGTGCAGCTCATCCCGTGAAGGCCATGCATCTGCTCGAACAGCGCAACTTTGACGTGGTGGTTGTCGGCCTTAATCGGCATTCCGAACGTCTCACCATCGAGCAGATACAGAAGGACAAGCACGTACCTGTCATCTTCCTCTGTTGCGACCACTTCGATCCCGTCTCTGGTACCTGTAAATGCAGTGACGCACACCTGAGCTGTGAAGAACTGTTGGGCCAGATCGCGGGCGCCATATCCTCTTGCGACAATTAGCAACCGCAGTGGTGGGCAATTCAATTCAAACAGAAACGGCGGCCACGCGGCCGCCGTTTTCTTCAGACGCTCGACTATGCAGGCACCGCAACGGTTTCCATCTGCAGCGCCTCATCCCTGAGCTGCGAGAACAGCACACTGCTCAAATAGCGCTCGCCAAAATCCGGCAGCACCACCACGATGAGTTTCCCCTCGTTCTCCTTACGCCGAGCCACTTCGAGTGCCGCCACGACCGCCGCGCCGCATGAGATGCCACCAAGCAGGCCCTCTTCCAGTGCCAGCCTCCGCGCCATATTCACCGAGCGTTCTGCGTCCACACGAATGATCTCGTCAATGTACTCGGTCTTTAGAATGCTTGGAACGAATCCCGCCCCTAACCCCTGTATCTTGTGCGGGCCAGGCTCTCCGCCTGACAACACCGGGCTCTCCGCCGGCTCCACCGCCACGATTTTGAAATCAGGCTTCTTGGGCTTGATGTAGCTTCCCACTCCCGTCAGCGTTCCGCCCGTCCCCACGCCGGACACAAGTATGTCAACCTTGCCGTCGGTGTCTTCCCATATTTCCGGCCCGGTAGTCTCCAGGTGGATCTTCGGATTCGCCGGGTTGTCGAACTGCTGCGGCATGAATGCATTGGGTGTATCGCGTACGATCTCCTGTGCCTTTGCGATAGCGCCCTTCATGCCCTTTGGCCCGGGCGTGAGGATCACCTCGGCTCCCATGGCCAGCAGCAACACTCGCCGCTCCAGGCTCATCGTCTCTGGCATGGTCAGGATCAGCCGGTATCCTCGTGCAGCCGCAACGAATGCCAGCGCGATCCCTGTGTTGCCGCTTGTCGGCTCCACCAGCACGGTCCTTCCCGGCTCAATCTTCCCCTCGCGTTCGGCCTCCCGCACCATGCTCACGCCGATGCGGTCTTTCACGCTGTTACACGGGTTGAAGCTCTCCAGCTTGGCGGCTACCTTCGCCTTGCAACCCGCCGTGACGCGGTTCAGGTAGACCAATGGTGTGTGCCCGATCAGTTCTGTAACGTCGTTTGCGATCTTCATATCTGCTTACTTCCTCGTACGCAACTCATTAGGATGCGCCGACGGCATGCAGAGTACCAGCAATCACGGGGTTGAACCACGCACAACACGCACCAAACTCACCAACAGTGCTCGCCACGTCGTCGCTGTGCGGTTACCAAAGTCGTGGTACTCTCTTTTTGCTCTGGCGTCTCCCGCCTCGGAACGGTGGCGGTGACGCGCAACAACTTCCGACGGCTTTTGCTGACGTTTGGAGCGCTTTCCGACCTCGGCGCAGAAATAACCGCCGAGCGCGATTTCACCGCGACCGCGAGCCTCATGCTCGCCCGCGTGTGCGAAGCGCTGGCGGCCCGAGAGGGTGTGCTCTTCACGTTTGGGGATAAGCCTGCCATGCTTACCTCGATTGCGGCGCAGGGCTTTCTGCCCTTCCCCGAGGTCGCACTCGTGCCGCTATTGCCCCGTCACGTCCACGCTCTCTCCATCGCCCGGAAACCAGCAGCACTGACCTCCGACAATCTGTCCAACTTCCTCAGTCGTAACGGGAATGTCGCTCCTGAGGTTTTCCGCTGCATCGCGCCCCTGCGGGTTGGAAACAGACTGGTCGGAGTCGTAGCTCTCGGAAGGCGTGAAGACGAAAGTCTCTACGACGAAGAGGAACTCGAAGCCCTGGCCCTTCTCTGCAACTATGTTGCGGTAGCGGTTCAGAACCACTCTCTCAAGCAGTCACTCGAGTATCGCGTCACCGAGAACCTTCGCCTTCTCGGCTCGCTGCACAATTTCTACGACAACGCCCTGGAAGCATTCGCTGCCGCTATCGATATCAAGCACGTCAGCGTTCACGGTCACTCCCTGCGCGTGGGCCGTTACGCCGCAGCTATTGGCAATGCCATCGGTCTTGGTCCCACCGAGATCGCCGGACTCAAGGCCGCCGGCTATCTTCACGACATCGGCAAGGTTGCCGTCGATAACCATATCTTCAGCAAGCCCGCAGCCCTCGACGAGCAGGAGTTCCGTGCCATGGCCGATCACACAGTCGTAGGCCATCGCATTGTCTCAGGCGTGGATTTCCCCTGGCCCCAGATTCCCGACGTCGTTCGTTGGCACCACGAACGCTCCGACGGCTCTGGTTACCCCGATCACCTGCACAACGACGAACTACCCATGAGCGTGCGCATCATCAGCGTCGCGGATACCTTCGACGCCATGACGAGCGACCGCCCCTATCGCCACCAGTTGTCCATTGGCGAAACACTGAACGAGATGGTGCGCCTCGCCCCATCCAAACTCGATCCTGTAGCGGTTCAGGGCCTTCTGGTTCAGATCCGCCGCGATGCCGTCGGCAGTAACCAGTCGCCTTTTCTCGACAGTCGCCTCGTCTGCAACATAGCGCCCAGTGACGTCGACCAGATGGCCGCCATGCTCCAGCACAAGCTCACCAACGGTCGCTCCTACGCCTGCTGACCACGTATCACACCTCTGTGATCCTGAGCGAAGCGAAGGACCTCTGCATTCGCCTGCAGCTCCGAATCCGTCCACGAAATCACTCACCGTCTGAACGCACGGCGACCAGAACGTCATCGTCAATGATCCGAATCTCGTATACAGCAACCCTGTGTTGCGGGTTGTGTGCCGCTCTTCCCGTCGTCGGCTCGAACTCCCATCCATGCCACGGACATACCACCTTGCCCCGCTCCACAGAGCCTTGCCCCAGCGGTCCGCCCCTATGGACGCACACGTTGTCCATCGCGCAGAGCCTGCCCCCGACGTTGGCGACGCACACCGTTCTGCCCGCCACCTCAAATTCCTTTACTTCTCCCGCGTCGGGCAGTTCCGCCCTGCTGCACATCCTCTCGAACTCAGGCATAGAAGACACCGATGGCACGGTTGCCCCAGAAAAACAAAGCCGGGCGCTGTGCCCGGCATATTCTTCCACAGATTCGAATACGATCCCTATACGCTCGTACCTCTCGGCTCGCTCAGCTGCTCTTCCTGCATTGACTGCGCGATTCGAACGTTGTTCTTGAACTGGTCAACCATGGACGCGTCCAACCTTACCTCCGTCGGACGCTTTGCGATCGACATGGTGTCAATCTTGTCCTGCAACTTCAGCAGTGCGTAGAAGAGGTTCTCCGGCCGTGGCGGGCAACCGATCACGTACACGTCCACCGGAACAATGCGATCAACCCCCTGCAGCACGGCGTAGGTGTTGAACGGGCCACCCACCGAGGAGCAAGCCCCCATCGAAATCACCCACTTCGGATCGGGCATCTGGTCGTAGATTCGCTTCACCACTGGAGCCATTTTCAGCGTCACGGTACCGGACACAATCATCAGGTCGCTCTGCCGCGGGCTCGGGCGGAAAACCTCCGAACCGAAACGCGCAATATCGAAGCGCGCCGTTGAAGATGCGATCATCTCGATAGCGCAGCAGGCCAGGCCAAACGTCATCGGCCACAATGCCGACTTGCGCGCCCAATTGAAAACGTAGTCTACGGACGTGACAAGAAAGTTCTTCTCGAATCTGTTGTACAGCCAACCCATGTGGGCCTCTTCAGGACTGATTTCGATATAATCGATTGTCCCGTACGCCGAACCATCGCACAGTGACCAGTGTCACACGTGCCAACCGGTGCTCCAGCGGCGTACTCCTGCGTTCGCGCATTTCGATCGTCGGGAACGGTTAGAGTCTAGGCGGCTAGCTGCCGCGGTGTCAATCGCTTGGCCGGCTGGCTCGGGCGGGTGGTACCCGAACCCGTTCTCGTATCGTTTGGGTTTTGAATGTAGCGAAACGTAGGTCTTTTTGCTCCTGAGAGGCAGATGCGCTCCGAAACCGCTTCATTTAACGCGACGGCTCTCGCCGGGACGGCAACCCCGTCCAGCCCTGTCTCCGCACAACTCGCCGGGCTGCGCAACTCGCTTTACGCGATGTTCCTCTCGGGCTTTGCCTTGCGCCTGTTCTCCGTCATCGTTCTGCACACTTATCGCATAAAAGTCCGCGACGGCCTCAGCACCATGCAGAACTTCCTGTTCGGCTACGAGACCGGACGGATCGCCGCGTCGCTCGCCCAAGGCACAGGGTTTGCCAATCCCTTCAGCGGCATCACGGGCCCAACCGCCTGGGTCGCGCCCGTCTATCCATACCTCGCAGCCCTCGTTTTCAGGCTTTTCGGCGTTTACACGGAAACGTCCGCCTTCGTGCTGCTGACCCTCAACAGCCTTGTCTCGGCTCTGACCGTCATCCCTCTATACCTGATTGCCCGCCGCGTTTTCGGACCGCGCGTCGCCCGGTGGTCGGGCTGGGCCTGGACTCTGTTGCCGTTCATCATCTACTGGGCTGTTAAGTGGATTTGGGAAACGAGCCTCTCCGCCCTACTGCTCACCACGGTTTTCTGGCTCACGCTCAAACTCGAAGAAGACCGTCGTCTCTCCACCTTTCTTTGGTGGGGACTGGCCTGGGGCATACTCGCACTCGCCAATCCGGCCTGCGTTTCGTTCCTGCCGTTCGCCGGAATTTGGGTCTGCTATCGCCGCTGGCGTTTGGGGCTGCGCTGGCTCGCCCCCACCGTGGTCTCTGCACTGGTTTTCATCGCCGTCATCACCCCATGGGAGATTCGCAACTACAACACCTTCCACAAGTGGATGTTCGTTCGCGGCAATCTCGGCGTCGAACTGAGGCTCGGCAACGGCCCCACGGCGGACGGCAACTGGATGTGGTGGCTCCACCCCTCTCAGAATCCGCGCGAATATGAAAAGTACGCCCGGATGGGTGAGGCTGCTTACGCTGCCTCTCGGCAACACGACGTATTCGACTTCATTCGCCAGCATCCGGACAGGTTCGCCGCGTTATCCGCCACCCGCTTCGTGTATTACTGGGCAGGCGTCCCGAAAGTCTCCAAATTCGCCGGCGAGTCGGAACTGAAGAACTCCATCTTTCTTGCCTCCTCGGTGCTCGCGCTCTGGGGCCTCGGTCTGGCGGTTCTCAAACGTAAGCGCGCTGTTTTTCTGTTCGTTTCCCTGATTGCCGTTTATCCTCTGGTTTACTACGCGACTTTCGTCAACGCTCGTTACCGCCATCCGATCGAACCTGTTCTGCTCATTCTGGCGGTGTACGTGATTTCGGAGACTCGCGAGGCACGAATGGCTGAACACAACACCTCAACTTTGCCCCGGTTGAAGCTGAGCGAGGATGTCGCTTCAATTTCGACACTGTCGCTCATCATCCCCTGCTACAACGAGAACAAAACTATCCGCCGCGTCGCCGATACCGTTGTTCATGCGAATACCCTCAGTTCTTCATCCGGCCTGCTTCCGCTGCGCAAGGAAATCGTCATCGTAGACGACTACTCTACCGATGGCACCCGCGATGTTCTTGCCGAACTCGAGCGTGATTTCCCCGTCCTTTACCCCGAAGCCACGCTTCGCATCCTGATGCACGATCACAACCGCGGCAAAGGCGCCGCAGTCCGCACCGGCATTCAAAACGCCACTGGCGATATCATCATCATTCAGGACGCCGACCTCGAGTACGACCCCAAGGATTTTCCTGTCCTCCTCGAACCCATTCTCACCGGACGTGCCGACGCCGTATTCGGCAACCGCTTCCATGGTGGAGTTCACCGTGTCCTTTACTTCTGGCACTACCAGGCAAACCGCTTCCTCACCCTGGTCTGCAACATGCTCTCCGACCTCAATCTCTCTGACATGGAGGTCGGCTACAAGGCTTTTCGTCGCGAGATCTTCAACCACTTCACCCTTAAGTCCGATCGCTTCGGCTTCGAACCCGAAGTCACAATAAAGACAGCAAAACTGCGTTGCCGCATCTACGAGGTTCCGATTGCGTACCACGGCCGCACCTACGCCGAAGGCAAGAAGATCGGCTGGAGAGACGGCGTCGCAGCGCTCTGGCACATGTTCAAGTATCGCTTCTTCGACTGAAGCTTGTTTCATACTGGCGTACGATCAAAGTGCCGCTTCTTCGACCGAAGTCTGTTTTTCGATTACTGTCATCCTGAGCGGAGGCCGCGACTGCGTTTTGCGCGCCTGCTTTTGGCGCGTCGCGGCCGCAGTCGAAGGACCTGCTTCCGCACGCTCCGCTGCTACTCCGCGAGCAGCATTCCCATTTCAGTCCGCGCAACTTTTCTTCAACGGCTAAAGACTCACCATTTCGCCTTCGCCTCGTCTATCTGTGCAGCAAGGAGACGAAGATGAGCCAGAGGCGAAGATCAATCTGGGCGGGCGCAATCGTGGGAGCGCTGCTCGCATTATTGTTTACAGCCGGCATGCAGGCACAGGCCGCCGAGCAACTGCGCGACGAGTTTCACAAGACGTACCCGCTCGCTGCAAACGGTCGTATATCGCTTTCCAACATCAACGGAAATGTCGCAATAACAGGCTGGGACCGAAACGAAGTCAAGATTGACGCGGTGAAGACGGCCACCACGAAGGAACGCCTCGACGAAGCCAAGATCATCGTCGACGCCGAGGCCAACTCGATCACCATCAAGACCGAATACCCGCACCACAATGGTTGGGGGCGCAACGATAATCCCGCAAACGTCGAATACACGGTATCGGTTCCCCGCGGAGCTCGGCTCGACTCCGTCAAACTGGTCAACGGCGATCTGACCATCGATGCCGTTTCTGGCGACGTTCACGCTGATTCCGTTAACGGCACCGTCCTGGCGAAGGGCCTCACCGGTCGAACGGAACTCTCTACCGTCAACGGCAAGGTGGACGTCAACTTCACCCGGCTGGAAACTGATGCCCGCCTGAGTTCAGTGAACGGGTCCCTCTCCGTCACAATTCCGTCAGACGCAAAGGCCGAAGTTACTGCCGATACCATGAGTGGCCGCATCAGCAATGACTTCGGTCTGGATATCCAGGATCACATGGTCGGCCACAATCTCCGGGGAAGCCTCGGCACCGGCGGCCCTCAACTGGCGTTGAAGAACGTCAACGGGAACATCTCGATTCGCCACGCCGCCGACGGCAAACCCATGAGCAAAGCGACCAGCAAGCTGTCGCCGTCGCGCAAGCACGGTCATCAGGAAACGCTATAGCTTGCCGGGCAAGCTGTAGCTCTTGGTTGGCTTTCTTCGAAACTCCGTTAAGTTTGCTCCGCCTCACGCGAAGCAGCGGTTGGGCCATGGCCTTCCGCCGCGGTTCTGCAAGTTCGGTCCTCGCCCCAGGATTCGTCACTTGTCGCGCCGCGGCGGAACAACACTGGACATCTCCACGACCTCTCCTTAGC
>JAEZPW010000195.1 GCA_023441255.1 Acidobacteriota bacterium | reverse complement strand
GTCCTGCCACACCGACGATTGCGCTCACGACGAAGTCGACGTCCGGGTGCGTGGCCACCCTGACCGCCCCCTCTGAGCCGCTCACCACCTCTATTTCGTCGCAACCGTTCTTGCGCAGCTGGTCGGCGATTACGGCGGCGTCAGAAGAAGCTGCGACTGAGAGTACTTTGGGCTTCCATCGGAGCGCTTGCTCTAACGCAAGATCCAGGTTCTTGCCTGCGGCAAGGGAGACGACTTTGAAGCTGTCAGGGTAGGACTCGACCACGCTCAAAGTGCTGCGTCCGATCGAACCCGTCGAGCCGAGAATGGCGATATTCTTCATCAAATTCGGTGGCCTATTCTACCGCGCTTTCAAGCCTCAGCCAGTTATGTACCCATGTACAGCAGGTGGAACACCGCATATACCCAGAGGACGGGAGCGGCAAAGAGCAGCGCGTCGATGCGATCGAACATCCCACCGTGACCCGGCAGCAACGATCCCGAGTCCTTTACACCGGCGCCACGCTTGATCAGCGATTCCACCAGATCCCCAAGTTGGGCCGCCACATTGATTGCGGCGCTCAGGACGACAATGGGCACAAGCGATCCATGCTGTAAGGGATTTCCGTAAACCTGCCGGGAATCGATCAGTCCGACGCGCGCCAGGCCGGCACTGATGATGTAGGCATTCGCATAGACGAGAGTTCCAACAACCACGCTTCCGATGAAAGATGCCGCCGCCCCTTCCCACGTCTTACCGGGCGATATGCGCGGGGCCATCTTGTGCCGGCCGATCCTCTTTCCCACGTACAGGGCGAAAATGTCGCCGGACCACACGATGGCCAGCAGGTAAAGGATCCAGACCGTTCCCGGCACTGCCGCCACCCACAATCCTCGCAATAGCACCAGGAATGCCAGCGGCAGGGCAACGCAGGTTAGCGAGAACACGCCGGCTGCAGCCGCTGGAAAGACCCTGCGCAGATCACCCGTCCTCATTCCTGCCGTCACAAAAACGAAGGGAGCGAACGCACACACCACGCCTGTGCCGATTGTCACTCCGACCATCTGCAGGTACGAAGTGGAAGTGCCCGCGATTACCAGCGCAAACACGATTACCGAAACGATGTATGTTGGCCAACGCTGCGGCTCAACGCCGTAATGAGTGCTGAGATCAAGAACTTCGCGAATGGTCAGCACCGCGACCGCGGCCACTACTGCCGCGAGAATCGGCATTGGCGCGCGCAGAATGATGAGCAATACGATCGGTATGAGTACAACCGCCGTCAGGACACGTTTCATTTAGCGGTTACTTGCGCGGATTTGGAGTCGTGCGCCTCGACCGAGGAGCTTAGGTGATTCGAATTGTTCTCAATCAGGCCGCCGTATCGCCTCTCGCGCTTTTGAAACTCCGAGATGGCCTCCAGCAGATGAACGCCCCGGAAATCGGGCCACAGCATGTTGGTCACGTAGATTTCGGCGTACGCCACTTGCCACAACAGGAAGTTGCTGAGGCGCATTTCGCCGCTGGTGCGAATTACAAAATCAAGTTCCGGCAGGTTCCGCGTGTAAAGATTGCTGCTGACCAGGTCCTCGCTGACGTTCAGGTGAGAAAGTCCGCCGTTTCTTGCAGCAGCCTGCATGATGGCCGAAAATGCGTCGATCAGTTCCGTGCGGGCACTGTAGTTCAGCGCAAGTGTCAAAGTCATGCCGGTGTTGCCGGCAGTCGCTTCCCGCGCCCAATTCATCCTGTCCTGAACGTCGGGAGGCAGTTCGTGCTGCCGGCCGATGTAGTTCAACCGGATGTTGTTTTCGTTCAGGGTCGGGACCTCGCCTTTGAGATATCGCTTCAGGAGTTCCATCAGGAAGCCGACTTCGGTTCTCGGGCGCTTCTTCCAGTTCTCTTCCGAAAAGGCGTATAGAGTAAGGGCAGGTACCCCGATTCGCGCGGCGGTTTCGACCGTTGACCGCACCGCTTCTGCCCCGGCGCGGTGACCGGCGATGCGCGGCAGATGGCGGCGCTTGGCCCAGCGGCCATTACCGTCCATGATGATCGCGATATGGTGCGGAAGGCGCCCCGGATCAAGCTTGAGGAACAACTCAGCTTCTTTCCGGTTCAGGCCTTCGGGTACTCTCGCGCCCAAATCTAACTCCTTTGAATACTTGAACCTAACACACGGTCGGGCATCTTGCAATCGAGCGGTTCAGGCTTTTGGATGCATGTTCCGGACACGGGAGGAGAGCACTGTTCCCGCTCCGATTGTGTTACAAATCGTCTTGAACATCGTCCAATACTTCGTGCATCTAAACACCCGACGTGAGTAGCGAGCGCAAATCTCGAACATTCAACAGGTATATTGGCCTGTTCTGCGTTCTTCTTCTTGCGCTTACTGCGACCGTTGAAGTCGCCCATGCTCACGGTGCCCTGATCGCCTACTCCCACCATGGGGTTTCGGTCGACAGCCGGGACGTGGTTCGCACTACCGGATGCGCCTTATGCCTTGGGGCACACTCTCCCGCCATCGGGGCAACGACGCAGGGTTTTTATGCGGCTCAGGCAAGCAGCCCGACCTTCCGCTCAGTTGCGTTGCCCGTGCGCTCCCGGGTTCTTGACTTTTCCCTCGCCGTACGCCCGCCTCCACCACAGGACTGAACCTCACCGCTAACAAGCTGGCAAAAATTCATTTCCTGTGGAGATTCCGAAATGCGTATCAAGTGGACCGCCGGTCCTCTCGTACTCCTTGTTGCATTGCTTTCGCCTTTTTACGTCCTGGCTGCCGACCCCAATCAATCTCACATCGCCTCCGGCACGGTGATGGGGACCATAACCGACCCGACCGGCGCGGTAGTGCCAAGTGCGACCGTGACGCTGATCAATCCCGTTTCGGGTTTCAAAAGGGCCGTCAAGACCGACGCCAGCGGCGCGTTCGAACTGCGGCAGGTGCCCTTCAACAACTATCACGTGACCGTCGCCGCAGCCGGGTTCAACACCGCGGCGTCCGACGTCGAGGTTCGGTCGGCTTTGCCTGTGCAACTTCCTATCACAATGCAAGTCGCGACGGCACAGACCGACATAACGGTCGAGGGCGGGTCCGAGGATCTGGTCGAAACCACTCCGGTTGCGCACACTGACATCGGCGATCAACTCATCTCACGCCTGCCCGTTCAGACAACCGGAGCTGCTCTCAGTTCCATCGTCCAGCAAGCCACACCCGGTGTCACCAGCGACTCCAACGGAATGTTCCATCCCCAGGGCGAGCACTCCGACACCACCTACAGCGTGGACAACCAGCCCATCTCAGACCAGCAGAGCCGCGTGTTCTCGAACCAGTTGTCTCCCGACGCGATCGCCTCGATGGAGGTCATCACGGGTGTTCCTCCCGCGGAGTACGGGGACAAAGCCAGCCTCATCGTGCGCACCACCACGAAATCCGGCATCGGCGTGTCCACTCCAACGCGAAGTCTCCCCGCGGCTT
>JAEZPW010000174.1 GCA_023441255.1 Acidobacteriota bacterium | reverse complement strand
GAATCGGGTTACTGTGGTGTGGGCCCCTCGAATTTTGGAGCAACTGAAAGGTATGTAGTGGGTTTAGATTGGCAGGGACAAGCAAATGCCATGGGAGCCGCGGAACGGTTCTGGCTTACTTTCTCCCGAGGCGCCACTCGTCCGAGGAAGGAGCACTGCGATGCCGAGATCAAGAGCATTAAGCTGGGGAGTGCAGATCGCGGCTGTATCGTTCGTTCTATTTTTCTTTTTAATGAGTTCCACGTCGGCGCTGGCCGACACTGACCCGCCGGGCCGTGTAGCGCGCTTGAGCTACCTGAGCGGCGATGTTTCGATGCAGCCGAATGGAGTAGATGAGTGGACCGAGGCGAAGTTGAACCGGCCGCTCACGACGAGCGACCGCCTCTGGACGGCGAAGGATTCGCGTGCAGAGCTGCAGATCGGAAACTCGACCCTTCGTCTGAATGGCGAGACGAGCTTCACGCTGGCCAACCTTGATGACCGCACCGTGCAGGTGCAGCTTGCGCAGGGCGCGCTGAACGTCCACATCTCGAAGCTGTATGACGATGAGACGTTCGAGATCGATACGCCCAACTTCACGGTGAATCTGCTGCGCTCGGGAGATTACCGCATCGATGTCGACAGCGAGGGCGACACGAGCTGGATCACCGTGCGCGAAGGCACGGCGCAGGCCAACGGTTCGGGGCAGACGGTCACCGTGCATCCGCGGCAGCAGGCGAAGTTCGCCGGCGGAAACAACGGAACATATGATGTGGCAGGTGCGCCGGCTCCGGACGGATTCGACGAGTGGGCGCGTGCGCGCGACAAACGGCAGGAAGAAGCGAAGTCGGCGCGGTATGTTTCCCGCGACATGATCGGCTACGACGACCTGGACGATTACGGCACCTGGCGTACCTATGACACATACGGTGCAGTGTGGGTTCCGCGAACGGTCGTGGTCGGATGGGCACCTTACCGCTATGGCCACTGGGAATGGATCCATCCCTGGGGCTGGACGTGGATCGACGATGCACCCTGGGGGTTTGCCCCATTCCACTATGGCCGCTGGGTCTATGCTCCTTTTGGATGGGCCTGGGTGCCAGGGCCGAGATACTACCGTCCGTACTATGCGCCAGCACTGGTGGCGTGGGTCGGCGGCCGGAGCTGGGGAGTGGGCATCTCGTTCGGCGGTGGTTACGGAGTCGGCTGGTTGCCGTTGGGACCACGGGAAATGTACGTGCCCTGGTATCGTGCCAGCAGGAATCACTGGACCAACGTCAACGTACATAACACGTATATCAACAACACCTACATCACCAATATCTACAACAGCTGCAGGGGAGACTGTGACGGGTCGCGGCAGATCACGAACATAAACTACCGCAACCGCGAACATGGCATGACAGCCATGCCGCACGACGCATTCGTGCACTCGCGGCCGGTGGGGAAGTATTCCGTCCGCCTGACTCCAGATGCAGCGCGACGTGCACCTGTGATGGCACGCGTGGATGGTCAGCCCGGACGGGAGGCGATCCTGGGCGGACGTGAACGGCCACGGGAGGCGAGGCCTCCGGAACGAGCTTTCCAGCGCCCACTGGTGATGAAGAACACTCCGCCGAAGCCGGTACGGTTCGACTCTGACGCGCGAGCGTTCCCAGGCGGGCCCGTGAAGGCAGGTGACAGGCCTGATCGGGCCGTAGCGGGTGGACCCGAGAGAACGGGTGCGGACAACCGTGCGAGCAGGCCGGAGAGGAACGTGCCCAGACCGCCTGTGCGGGCTGGAGAGATGCAGGGGAATCGTCCGGCTGCTCCGCACGAGGCTCACGACGCAAACCGGCCCGACCATCCGGGCGAAGGTTCACGGCCGAACTCGGAAGCGAATCGCGTTGTGCCGCGTCCACCAGAGCGTGGGGTGGAACGAGGCGGGAATGCTCCGGCGGATCGCGCCGATCGCGGAGAACATCCTGATCGCGTGGTTCCCAGACCGTCGGGCGATCGTCCGGTCCGCGACGTGGAAGTGAAGGCTGAGCGCGTTCCGAAGCCGAGCGGCGACGAGGTCCGCGTACCACGAGCCGAGCGCCCGGCGCGGGAAGCGGAGTCGAACGGGGACCGGGTTCCGCGGCCAAGCCGGGAAGCCGAAAACCGCGTGCCACGTCCAGAGCGGGAAATCACTCCGCGCGTGGATCGCGGTGAGCGAGACGCGATGCCGGAGCGTTCGGTAAGCAGACCCGAGCGGCCCACCGAAACGCACGTGAGACGCGCTCCGGTCGAATCCATTCGGAACACACCGTCAGCAGGCCGTGAGGTGACGACGCCTCGACAAGCACCGCGTGAAAGCGCGCCGTCTCGTCCGGTGAACGTGGGCCGGAGTGCGCCAGCCAGCACGCAGGCGCCAGCGCGTAGCGCGGAGGCACCGAGGGCGTCTTCTCCCCGGGCGGAGCGTGGAGCGCCATCTTCCGGCGACGGAGGACAGCATAGGAACCGCTGATCTGGGAAGCGGTTGAGTCACCAGGGACGGGCCTTTGGCCCGTCCTATTTTTGTGTTTGCATACACCCGCCTAACAAGGGGCATCTAGGATGGCATGGCCGCGCAAGACGATCGGGAGGTCCTCGCCAGAATCGCCGACTGGTCGCGCCTTTTTCAGGCGGGCGAAATGAGTGTAGAGGACGTACACGAAGAATTCGCTACGCTTGGCTCTGAGCAGTTGAATGGATTAGCGCCCGAAGTTAGCAGAGCCTTATCGCAAGCCATGAAGGAACTGGACGCAATACATTTCGGGATGTGCGAGTCCGGCCAGACCGGTGAAATCATTCGTATCTTCCGCGAATTGAGTTTTCTGCCGAGGGACGCGAAAACCCCACGTTAGCTTCGCGAACGTGGGGCACCCAACGAACTGAGTTCTGTGCCGAGGGACGGGAAGTCCCCACGTTAGCTTCGCGGAACGTGGGGCACCCAGGGAAAAACCCACGTTAGCTTCGCGGAACGTGGGGCACCCAGGGAAAAACTCCACGTTAGCTTCGCGGAACGTGGGGCACCCGACACGTTACCCGACGAGATGGCTCTTGAGGAGCTGACTAGAGATGCTCTCCGAAGGGCTCGAACACCGTTATCAGCTTGGTGATACGCAGCAGTTCCTTGACCCGCGGCCCGAGTTTCGCCAGCTTGAGTTCGCATCCGTTTGAGCGCGCTGAAGCGTATAACCCCACCAGGCTTCCCAGCCCGGAACTGTCCATGTAGCTAATGTCGCCGAGGTCAATGACGAGTCGCTTGGTCTGCCCTATGAGTGGCTTGACCTCCGCTTTCAGCAAAGGGGCGGTCTCATTCGTCAGCTTGCCAGCGCAGAGGACGACGATTTCATCGCCATTGTTACGAACAGTTACCTGCAAGGGAGATGGAGCGACGGGATTGGCAGCCATGGAACCTCCAAAGCGTGCAGCATGTTAACGCATATTCAGAGCCGGATGTGGACGGTGGCGGATTTCAGAGCCGCATGTGGAAAGCCGGCGGACAGCCCCGACGGAGGTTCTACTCACCTCCGTAACGTGCAACATGGGCGTTGCACCATATATTGTGCTGCCTGCAGCAGGCCGACAACAAACGTGCTGGAGAAACTCACACGCGGCGTATTGCACGTCTCCGGAGCTGATGGACTGCGGTATGTGGACCTGACGCTTTGGGAACGACTGCGCCTGCTATGGGTCTTCCGGAATTTCAGCATCCTTCCTCAACACGTTCTTCCAGCACACCAGCGCAGATGGATCTCTCAGCTGTGCGGCACCGGACGAGTTCGGCGCTATTGCAGCATGATCGACCGGGAAATCGCTTGCGTAATCGGCACGCTCGTAACGGCGGAACCCTCGCTGCGGTTGGGTCACGAGGAGCGGCGAGTGGCCGCGCGCCTGCCACTGCGTTTCGCTGTCCGTTACGGGCTGGCAACCCAGAACGGCGTTGCACACAAGGATCCCGCTTCGGAAATGACGGATGCAACCGGCAGCGATGTCTCGGAGACTGGCATCGCGTTCATGGGGCCCCGGCCGTATGCAAGGGGCACTGAGCTGACGGTGCACTTTCGGCTTGGTTCCAGTTCACTGGCGAGCTGGACGCGCACACGCGTAATCGTCAGGAACATAGAGCAACAGGAATCAGGACAATACCGTTTCGGCGCGGAGTTCTCGATCATTCATCCGCGAGACAGGGTCGAACTGCGACAGCTTACGGCTTCCATGAAATGTCCGGAACCTTCGCCCGAGCCATCATTGGAGACCAAAGATAGGCAGAAGATTTGTGAGTCTTAGCAAGTCACGAATGCGCGGCTGAACATTGCTGAGCTGCAGGTCGCGTCCAGCGCCTTTTGCAGAGGCATAAACGCCGACGAGGGCACCCAGCCCCGAACTGTCGATGTACGAGACTTCCGAGAAATCCAGCAGAACGCGCCGGCAATCCGAGAGCAGCGGCTTCACCTGGGCTTTGAAGGTTGCCGCAGTCTCATAGGTCAAGTTGCCGGAGCACCTGACCAGAGTGTCCTCGTCGCTGGTTTCGATTTGGAACGTGAGCGCGTTCGGCAGTGGCACCGTGTTCGCGGCCATGCGAAACCTCCACGAATAGGGCCGGATGAAACGCAACCATGCTACACCGATTCAGAGAAGCGTACTGAATGGCGGGCTGAACTGGCTCAGTCAGGTGGGACGATTAAGTGGATGTCGCGACGTTGGCATCCTGAAAGCCAAGGAAGACCGGCTCAGGATGAAGGTATATACCGAAGTGGTCGAGCACGGCACGCCGAATACCCGTGGCAAAGGAGACGACGTCAGAAGCAGTGGCTCCGCCGCGGTTGACAATGGCAAGCGAGTGCTTGCTCGAAATGCCGACCGGGCCGCGGGAATATCCGCGGGTAAACCCGGATTGTTCGACCAGCCACGCGGCTGACACCTTGCGTTGAGCGGCCAGAGCAGGGTAGTTCGGAACTTGCAAACCCCGGGCGGCTGCGCGACGCGTCAAGTCTTGAAACTGCTCCTCGGAGAGCACCGGGTTTTTGAAAAATGAACCGGCGCTGTGTGAATCGGGGTCGCCGGCGTCCAGCACCATTCCCTTACGACGACGGATTTCGATAACGCTCGTACGCACTTCGGCAAGGCTGGCGGATTCTGCACGTTCGCCGAAATGCCTCTTGAGATCGGCATAGGCGAGCTTCGGTGCTCCGTTACGCTGGAGCGCGAAGGACACTCGCATGATGATGTATCGCCCGCGATCGGACGAGTTAAAGCGGCTCGTACGATAGGAGAAGTGGCAGTCGGCGTTGGTGAACTCGCGTACGCTGCCGTCCTTGGTATCGAGTGCTTGCACCTGCGTGATGGTTTCGGAGACGTCCTGGCCGTAGGCGCCAACATTCTGCACAGGCGTACCGCCGACCTTGCCGGGGATGCCGCTCAGGCACTCGATTCCCGCGCAGTTCTCCTGTACGGCAGAGGCGACAAGAGCGTCCCAGTCCTCGCCGGCGGCAGCGCAAACGATGGTGGTGTCGTGAGGTCCTCGACGGGAACTGATGCCCGCGAGCGCAATCTTCAGCACCAGACCGTCAAAGCCCTGGTCGGAGACGAGAAGATTACTGCCGCCGCCGAGGACGAAGAGCGGCAGTTCGCGAGAGGCGGCGAAATCGAGGCCCTCGCGAACATCGGCTTCGTTGAACGCTTCGAAAAAATATCGCGCCGGACCTCCGACTCCGAGAGTCGTGAGCGGCGCCAGAGGAACGTGTTCCCGAATCTTCACCGAATCGAGTGTAGCACCGCGACGGCACAACAGAGTGAGCTGAAGGAGCTGCCGAAGAAGTTCGAATTGGCGGCGTGGGCTGACCTCAGCGGCTAAAGCCGCATTGATCGGACGGCATATTGGCACGCCTGCAGGCGTGCCCTTTCAAAGAATGCTTCTTGCTCAGCTTTTGCAGGCGTGCCCATTCAAAAGAATGCTTCTTCCTCAGCTTTGCAGGCGTGCCCATTCAAAGAATGCTTTTTCCGCAGCGTTTGCACCCGTGCCCTTTCAAGTCGACTTCTGAGATGGCGAGGCGTTGCCGTGATAGGACGGGTCAGAGACCCGTCCCTACACAGGCGGCGATGTCAGGCGAATTTGATTTTGATGTCGGGGCGGCTCTTGTCGAGGTGGATGCTGTCGATGAAACGCACTTTGCCGGTGTTGAAAGTCATAATCAGCGACGATGTGCGGGCTCCTTCGCCGAAGAAGCGGACTGCGCGCAGCAGGCCGCCGTCGGTCACACCGGTCGCGGCGAAGACAATTTGCTTGCCGGGAGCGAGTTCATCGGCGGTATAGATTTTGTTCTTGTCCTTGATGCCCATTTTGGCGACGCGTTCTTCGAGTTCGGGTTTGTCCACCACAAGCCGGCCGAGCATGTAGCCGTTCAGGCAGCGGATGGCGGCCGCCGTGATGACGCCTTCCGGTGCGCCGCCGCTGCCGAACACGGCATGAACGCCGCTGCCCAGCACGGCCGCGCTCAGACCAGCCGAAAGGTCGCCGTCGCTGATCAACTTGATCCGGGCGCCGGCCAGACGTATGTCGTTGATCAGTTTTTCGTGCCGCGGACGATCAAGGACCACGACGACCAGGTCTTCTACGTCACGATCGAGAGCCTTTGCGATCTGCTTCAGGTTGTGTGCAACGGGAGCTCCCATCTCCACACAGCCTTTACAGGACGGGCCGACAATGATTTTCTCCATGTAGCAGTCGGGTGCGTTGAGGAGGCCGTTCCTTTCCGAAGCGGCAAGGACGGTGATGGCTCCCGGCGAACCGGTTGCGCAAAGGTTCGTACCTTCCAGCGGATCGACGGCAATGTCCACGGCCGGGACGGGGGCGTTGGCGTCAGGGAAGCGGGCTCCCACTTTCTCGCCGATGTAGAGCATGGGGGCTTCGTCGCGCTCGCCCTCGCCGATCACGATTGTGCCCTCCATGGGGACGCTGTCCATGGTATGACGCATGGCTTCGGTGGCTACCTGATCGGCGTATTTGCGATTTCCCTGGCCCATGGTCTTCGCCGAGGCTATGGCGGCGTTCTCGACGACGCGCAGGAACTCAAGTGCAAGGTCGGTCTCTATATTCACGCCGAACTGTTTTGCTGATTTTGTCTCGTATCGGGATTCAGTCTTCGGCACGGTGGCCATGAATGCCTCCTGGACTAAATGCTGAGGATGTACGGGGCGCAAGCCGCGGGTCAGAAGGGGGCCGTAAGTAACGATCCGGAGTTCGCGCCGGTCGAAATCTCACGTGGTGTGAGATGCAAGATAACTTCATGCAGGGAGAGAAAATCAGGACGCGGCGGCGGCGGGTCGGCGAGGCCGGGGGAGAACGGGAGCGTCGAGGTCAGGAAGGCAGCCGTACTCGTCTCATTCGAATTGCTTTCTGAACTCGGAAATCTCCTGCCTCAACGTGGCCACTTCATTTCTAAGCGCCTCCAGTTCGCTTTCCAGCTTTGCTATCCGCTCCTCGCCCACAGCTCCGCCGTGGGACCGTTCGCCTGGTACGTCACTAGCCGGTTGCGAGGACAGGATTGCCAAGTCGGGTTGTCCGGAAAGCAGGTGCGTATAGCGGGCTTCTTTTCGTCCGGGCTGACGAGGGAGAAGTGCGACCAGTGCCGGTTCCCGATTCATCATCCGGTCAAGAGTGGACTGCACGTCTGAGAGCTCAGGGAAGGAATACATTCGTTCCGCGCGCCCGCGAAGCTCGCCTGGAGTCTGAGGTCCGCGCAGCAGTAGTTCGCAGAGAAGCGCGGTTTCGCCGCGAGTCAGGTTCAATACTTCTCCGAGCCGATGTTCGAATTTGGCGACGCGACTTTCGAAGCCACCGCCCTGTGCGGCCAGGCCGTGCAATTCGAGTCCGTGCAGCGCCTCGCGTACTGCGCGTTCGTCGAGATTCATGACGGGTTCGCGGTTTGATTTCTGATTGCAGGCGTTTACGAGCGCATTGAGGGAGAGCGGGTAGTAGTCGGGGGTGGTGACTTCCTTCTCGATCAAAGCACCCAGGACTCGAGCTTCCACTTCGTTCAGAACGATTTCCACGAAGGCGAAGTTATCACAAACCGACGGCTTCGCCGAGAGCGGCGCGTTAAGGAGAGCCGAATTGCGGCCAGTAGCGCAAATCGGGGCGCAGACGTTATATTGCTTGCGCGTGGATCAATTTTTTGGGGGCTGGGCTGCTGAGGCGCACGCGCCGGGAGCCACATTTCGGAATGTTCTCAAAATCAACTGTTCCGACCATTGTGCTTGGGGCGCTGACTGGGCTGGCAATCGGGTTGGGGATGTACACCTTCGTGTACGCCAAAGGGTACTCCTACCTGACGACCCGGCCCGAGGCGTGCACAAACTGCCACGTCATGCAGGAGTATTACGACGCCTGGCAGAAGTCGAGCCACCGTTCCGTGGCCACCTGTAGCGACTGCCACACTCCACACAATTTCTTCGGCAAGTACGCGGTCAAGGCCGAAAACGGGTTTTTCCACTCGCTGGCGTTCACGTCGGGACGCTATCCGGACAACATCGAAATTCGTCCTCGCGACGCGCGCGTGACCGAAGGCACCTGCCGGCACTGCCATGAGGCCATTACAACTGCGATCGTCGGCCCACATGGCGTGAAGGATATGTCGTGCATCCGATGCCACTTCAACGTAGGACACTCGGCTGCAAGTTTTGTCATGAGCAGCCGCCCGGAGACCGAGGCAAATGGTAGGCAATAATTCTGTCGATCAGAACTCTTCCCGAAGCCGCAAGCTGCTGTTTGCGACGATCGTGCTGGCCGCCATCGCCGCTGTGGCGGTAGCTGCCCTGCTGGTGAACATCTTTGAGCACAAGCAGGAAGCCAAAAACCCCTTCTACCGCGTTGTTGAGTTGAACGATACGACGGAAGATCCTGCCATTTGGGGCAAGAACTTTCCATTGCAGTACGATCTGTATCTTCGGACGGTGGACCAGCAGCGTACGCGTTACGGCGGCAGCGAGGCGTTGCCACATTCGCCAACCCAGGGCGATCCACGCGAGATCGTCACCAAATCGAAGATTGAGTCTGACGAGCGGCTGAAGACGATGTGGGCAGGGTATTCCTTTTCCAAGGATTACCGCGAGAAGCGCGGTCACGCGTGGATGCTGACCGACCAGACCTTCACCGAGCGGCAGAAGGCGGGACCTCCGGGAGCATGCCTGAACTGTCATGCATCGATGGTTGTCGCCTACAACAAATTGGGAAATGGTGATCCGATGAAGGGCTTTGAGGTCATCAACCACATGCCCTATATGGAAGCCCGCAAACTGGTCACGCACCCTATCGCGTGTATCGATTGCCACGACCCACAGACCATGCAGCTGCGAATCACACGCCCGGCTTTCATCGAAGGCATGCGAGCGTTGAAGGCGTCACAGGGGATCAAGGATTACGACGTCAACAAACAGGCTACGCGACAGGAGATGCGGTCCTATGTTTGTGGTCAGTGTCACGTCACTTATTACTTCAAGGGGCCGGAGAAGCGGCTGACATTCCCGTGGGGTAAAGGACTGAAGCTGGAGCAGATCGTTGCGCAACAGAACGAGGACAAGGTGGTCGAATGGACGCACGCGGAGACGGGCGCGCAGGTGTTCAAGGCGCGCCATCCGGAATTTGAGACCTGGAACCAGGGAATACATGCGCGGTCGGGCGTGGCCTGTGCCGACTGCCACATGCCGTACATGCGCGAGGGCGGATTGAAGATCAGCGATCATAACGTCCGCAGCCCGCTGCTGAATATCAATCGGGCCTGCCAGACGTGCCATCGCTGGCCCGAGCAGGAGTTGAAGGACCGCGTAGAGGAGATTCAGACTCGGTTCTACGACACGCGCAACATCGCGTTGAACGCGCTCATGGATCTGATCCACGATATCAAGGCAGCGAAGGACGCCGGCGCGTCGGACGCGGAACTGGCGGAAGCGCGCAACTGGCAGCGCAATGCCCAGTTCTATATCGATTTCCTGGTCTCGGAAAACTCGATGGGTTTTCATGCGGACCAGTACTCAGTGAAATCGCTGGCCGAGGCAATCGATATGTGCCGCAAGGGCCAGCTTTCTCTCAGGCAGCGCAACGTGAAACAGGCGAGCGCCGGTTCGATTGGGACGAGGTCAGCCG
The DNA here is from genome assembly GCA_023441255.1 of Acidobacteriota bacterium. Taxonomy (GTDB): domain Bacteria; phylum Acidobacteriota; class Terriglobia; order Terriglobales; family Acidobacteriaceae; genus JAEZPW01. Next base: position 1,209 of record JAEZPW010000174.1, on the reverse strand, counting down.
GGAAATAGCCGATTGAGAAGGGGATCACGGGGCGCCCATGGCAGGGCGCCCCTTTTTGCGTTTCGCGGACCTTCTGACACCTCGCATGTTGTGCTCGCGCTTCTGGTGTCACTTTGTGCATCTGCTCTGGCCGAAGCTTTTCGGCAAGTTCAGTCATCTTAGTTCTCGCACTTGGCACTATGGAGGACTGAATGGCAGAGAAACGTATCATCGCAGTGGTTGGCGCTACCGGCGCACAGGGTGGCGGGTTTGTGCGCGCCATTACCGCGGACCCAAACGGAGGATTCACGGCGCGGGCGCTCACGAGGAACGCATCGGGCGAGAAAGCGGCAGGAGTTGCGAAGCGTGGCGCCGAGGTAGTCACTGCCAATGTTGATGACGTTGAGAGCCTGAAGAAGGCGTTCGATGGAGCTTATGGCGCATTCTGCGTGACAAATTTCTGGGAACATTTTTCTGCTGAAAGGGAGTTGCAACAGGCAAGCAATCTAGCCCGAGCCGCCAAAGAGGCCGGCGTGAAACATGTCATCTGGTCCACGCTTGAGGACACGCGCAAGCTGGTTCCCCTGAACGACGACCGAATGCCGACGATACACGGCAAGTACAAAGTGCCCCACTTCGACGCGAAAGGAGAGGCCGATCACGTCTTCACGGACCTGGGTGTACCGGCCACGTTGCTGCTTACCTCGTTTTACTGGGACAACTTCATTTACTTCGGCATGGGACCTAAGAGGGGTCCGGGCGGAAAACTTGCCATCACGATGCCGATGGGGGACAAAAGACTTCCCGGTATGGCCGCGGAGGACATAGGCCGCTGCGCGTACGGGATCTTTCAGCGCGGACAGGAGTTCATTGGCAAGAAGGTCGGTATCGCGGGTGAGCACCTGACGGGCGCGGAGATGGCGAAAGCGCTCACGCGCGCGCTGGGGCAGGAGATCGTGTATAACGACGTTCCGCCGGAGGTTTACCGCAGCTTCGGATTTCCGGGCGCGGACGACATCGGCAACATGTTTCAGTTCAAGCGTGACTTCAACGAGGAGTTTGTCGGCGCACGTGACATAAAGTTGGCCCGGTCGCTGAACCCGTCATTGCAGACGTTCGATCAATGGCTGGCAGAAAACAAGGGCCGTATTCCGTTGGAGAGTGCGACGACGGCGGCCTAACAGCTCCTTTGTCATCGGAGGAGAGCGACGAGGATTCTCTACCCCGTAG
>JAEZPW010000102.1 GCA_023441255.1 Acidobacteriota bacterium | reverse complement strand
CGCCCGAGAGCAGCCCCGGCCAGGGCTCGACGTTGCTGTCGGCACCGCTTGGACGATGATGCGGATGCCGATACGGATTCGCGCCGACCTGCGTCACCCACGAGAGTCCGAACGTGTTGCGGCCGAGAATGTAATGAATGTTGTCCAGCGCTGCGTTCACAAACGCAGGTTCCGGCGAAACCTTGTTCGCCACCAGCAACTGCATCGCGTAGTTCGCGGCCACCCCGTTTGAGCCCCACACATAATCTTTTGTTGTCAGGCTCACGCGATAAGGATTGGCCTCCGTGTTCTTCACCACAGCACGCGCAGCCGTCACGATGGCGTCTCGAATCTCGGTCACTGCCTTCTGGTCGGCATCGGCGCGGTTCGCCAGCGCATATCCCCACAGTCCCATCGGTGCCACCTGGTTCCAGTTCTCTGGTGGCTGCGAATCCAGCGTTTTCATGAAGTCTGCGCGATGGCTTAGGAAGTAAAGGTGAAACGTAGGCTCGCCTGTGGTGCGCCACAGTTCGGCGGCCGCCCACAGTCGCTCGTCGCTGCAGTTGCTGTCGCCGTATTCGCCCGTGACCACGCCTTTGGGGTTGCGGAAGACCACGTCGGGATGCTCTTCGGTCCACGCCCATGCCCTGCGGGCCGCATCAAGGTTCTTTGCGGCGAATGCAGGGTCGAACTTCTGATATACCCGCGCCGCGATTGCCGCCACCGACGCCAGATCGGCCGTCGCGCACGTGCTCTTGTAAGGCGCCGCGCCGGTCCCGATCACTACGTCAGGCAGTTTGTCGTCTTCCGGCATTACGAAGCCGGTGAACTGCTCGCTGGTCTCCTTCTGCCACGCGCCCCCGTCTTCGTCCTGCATGCTGAGCATCCACTCGATGTTCCAGCGCGCTTCGTTCAGCAGGTCAGGCGTGCCGTTGCCATGCTCGGGAATGCTGAGCTTCACCTTGTCCGTTTTGTCGCCAAACAGTTCCCAGGCCCACAGCATCGTGCCGGTGGAGATGCCGGAGTTCACCACGTAGCGCCCGTAGTCGCCGGCATCATGCCAGCCGCGCGGGACCTCGTGTTTCCCCTGCATGCCCGATGACGAATGAAAGGTGCCGCCCTGGTGACACGCCGCATGTTTGTAGCCCGGAAATTCGGGGCCAAGATCGACAGCCGTTCCGCAGCGCTGACCATAAAAGCCCAGCATTGCGAGATGGTACGTGCGCGAGAACACGTCAGGACCGATCTCGAACGTGTAGCTGCGGCCTACGCCCGGAACTTCGATGAAATACTTGCCGCTATCCTTCAGCTTGGAAAAATCGGCCGCCTGAACGGCGTCGCCCGTATCGGCGTCCTTCGCGGGAGCCGAGAGCTTGCCGCTCAGCACCTGCTTTCCGTCAGACGCGCGCTTCACCAGGAAACTGCTACCTGGGGCGGTGACAATCGCTACCTTCGCGTTGCCGACCGGATATCCGACTTGATCAACCTTAATTGCGGTACTGGGTGCCTGATCGGCGAACGCTGCCGCGGCGCAAAGGACAACAACAGATATCGATGAAAGCAGTTTCATTCCGTTCTCTCAGGAACAGCTTTATCTGGCGAATGTTGTCTAGCCCGACAATCTTGTGTAGCGCCGGGTCTTCGACCCGGCGAACTGTTCAGCAGCAATGCACTTTCGAGCTTTCAAGCACTGCACGCCGGGTCAGAGACCCGGCGCTACACAATCACAAGCCGGCGCTACACAAGCACACCCGCCACTACACAAGCACACCCGCACTACACAAAGACGTACGGCTGCCCAGCCCGCTAATCGCCGGCAGGTACGGCCGCGACCGAGGCCTTCTCGGCTGCTTCTAACTCGATCTCTTCCTGCTTCAGTCGGTCGTACCACGTCACCTTCAGGATCAGCGACGTGACCGCCACGACTGCGAATGCCACGGCGGCGTTGCGGAAGTTCTTGATGACGATGTAGATCGGCAGCGCAACCAGCGAGATCTGCCAGATCATGCCCACCGCCACATTGAACATGTCCTTGAAGAAGTCGCGGTTCGGCTGGAAGTTCGGGTCCTGCGCTCGGACTTTTGCAAGCACCGGTCCCCAGAAGCCCCACGGCCGTACGCGCTTATAAAAGCTGATAAGAATCTCGTCTTCTTCCGGCTTAGTCAGCAGCGTGCCCGCGAAGCAGCCGATCAGCGCGATGACGAACACGACCGGGAACATCACTGCCACCTCGATGTTCATGCCGCGAGCGGTCACGCCGGAGAGATCAACGATCTGCGGCAGCGCCTTAGGCAGAATCAGCGAGGCGCTGATGCCCGTCAGCATGCCCCAGAAGTAACCGTAAGCATTGAAACGCCACCAGTACCACTTCAGGACGTTCGACGCGGTATATCCGCCCCACAGACCGGAGACGATCCACATCACCGCCGAATTGACGCTTCCGACGTACCAGCCTATCGCCACGCCCACCACCACGACCGCCAGAGAAGCCACGTAACTCAGTCGAACGTAGGTCTTCGCAGTGGCGTCCGGATTGATGTAGCGCTTGTAAATGTCATTAACGAAGTAAGGCGGAGCCGCGTTGACAGTCGCGGCAAAGTTCGACATGAACGCCGCGAGCAATCCGGCGATCAGGAAACCGAGCAGGCCTGTAGGCACGAACTGCTGCAGCGCCATCGGCAGCACCATCTCAAAATCCATGGTGCCCTGCGCGCGGATAGCGCCGCTGAAGAACACAACCGCAAGCACCGTCAGGCCAGTAATAAGGAAGTAGCGCGGGAACGTCAGCACCACGTTGACCCAGCTGCTCATCATCGAAGCTTCGCGCGGATTCTTCGAGGACAGGATGCGCTGCATGTCGTAGTTCGGTGCTGGACCCGCCGCGCTGATGAAAATGCCCTTGAACAGCAGCATCATCACGAAGATGGCGAACAGGCCGTAACCGTCTTCGGCGATCTTGCCGTTGGCCGCCGGCATCAGGTGCGACCAGTCAAGCTGCGAAGCTCCGGCTCCAATGTGCCACGACCAGAAGATGTTGTCCCATCCGGCCGGAATCATGCGGTGCAGCGTTTCCGGCGCGACCTTCGACATGGCGATAATGCCGACGGCAAACGACGCGATAGACAGAATGCAGAACTGGATGACCTCGGTGATCACCACGCTGAACATGCCGCCCTTGATCACGTAAATAGTCGTGATGGCGATCAGGATCAGTGCGTATTGGTTGGCCGAGAGGTGCCACGGCACAGCGTCCTGCAGGAACTGCTGGGCAAACTTGCCAATGCCCTTAAATCCATAAGTAAAGAAGCCGATGATGCTCACAAACGCGTAAACCACCACGATGATGTGGGAAAGCTGCGCGCCGCGTCCCTTGCCGAAGCGGGTCTGTATCCACTCCGCACCGGTCATCACGTTGGACCGGCGCAGCCACTTGGAGAGGAACACCATCAGGAATACCTGGTTGAACGTCGGCCAGAGCCAGGGTATCCAGACGCTCTTCAGGCCATAGACGAACATCCAGTAGACCAGCAGCATGGTGCCGCTGATGTCGAACATGCCGGACGCGTTGGAAATGCCCAGCACGTACCACGGCATGGTGTTGCCGCCGAGGAAGTAGGCCTTGATGTCGCGCGAGGCACGGTGCGAAACCCAATAGCCGACAAGGACCGAAGTACAAAGGTAGGCAACGATGATAGCGATATCGATCAGGGATAGATGCACCGAGCACCTCGCTTACGCACTGCAGTGAGTTGTAATGCGCTTTACTGGATTTTCCGATTCTGCCCTGTTCAGGCGGTTACATCCAGCAAAATCGGTACGGACGGGTTGCGGATCGCCTTCCCAGGCGGCTTTCATCCTGTACCCTGACGAATTGCCCCAGGAAGCGTTAGCCACCGACGATTCAGGCCGGCCTGCGTGCAATACCGCCCCACGCGCCTTCGGACAGACTCTCGCCTTCTCGTCTTCCAAGGAGAAAAGAGCGGGTGTGGCCACTCGTGGGCCCCACCCGTTGGAGGCATCAGTCGAGAAACTGCGGCGCGTTCGGAAACACGGTCCGGCGTCGGAGCCGGGTTTCCGCTATCCGTGCGCATGCTCTACCGAATGCTTTAGTAAAGCGGTTTATTCTTGCCTGAAATGCCGGCAATGTCAATGCAGAGTCTTGCCGTGAATGTCACTCCGCCCCAAAATGGGACAGCGGACTACCATGTCCGGCGCAGCGGGTGCGCCTCCGTATTCAGCACCACCTTCTGCAGGTCCAAAGTCTTTCCCGGCGCGTAGAGCAGGTATAGATACTTCAGAGTTTCGGCGAAAAAGAAGCTTTCCATCTGATCTTTCTTTTCCTTGGTTTCGACGCTGCTTAGAGCCGCATAGCCGGCGTCTGTGCGGCAATACCGCACCAGCCCATCGAAGAACGTCCTGCCCATCTCCAGGTACTTGGGATCCTTCGTATAGGTATAGAGGTAGTATGCCGACTCGATGATCTCGGGCCGCAACTCGTAGCCGGGCGACGTGATCTTCATGGTCGCGTAATCCAGCTCTTCCGGTTCGACCCCTGCCACGTTCCACATCTTGTAGGCGGAATTTTCCAGCCGCCGTGCGCGGTCTATGTCTCCCGAAAGGGCCAGCACGGCAGGGAAGAACGCGTCCAGCGCGCCAAAGCGTGTGGCCACCCGCTTTCCGGTATTCATGTCCACGTGGCCATACCAGAGGCCCGTGGACGCCTCGTCCGCCACATATCTATTCAGCGCCTCGATGCTGGTGCGCCACATCCGCTCGCAATCCTTGTCGCCGAAAAGTAAGGAAGCCTTCAGCAGGTACTCGTAATACGAATCGATCATGCCGCTGACGTGGCTGGTCTGATCGATCCACTTCCCGGTCTCGACATCGATCGTCGTGCCGACCAGCCCGATCGGCGACCGCCTGTCATAAACAGCCATGAGGGCGCGCTTGGCCGTGTCGTAGTAGACGGGATTTCCGGTCAGCTTGCTCAAGGTGCCGAATTCCAGCAGCAGCGTCCCGATCTCCGCCGGATTGCCCACCTTGCCACGCACCGCTCCCGTCTTGAGGTTCACGAACTCATAGGGCATGCCGGTCGGTGAGTTGAAGGCCGGCAGCAGGCGATTGCCCAAGTCCTGCGCCAGCGCCAGCAGTCGCTTGTCCCCGGTGAGCTGATAGCTGCTCAACAGTCCGCCCAGCAGGCGAATGGTGACCTCGAAATTCTTGACCGATGTGTCCCGGTCGAAGGAGAGCTTCGTCGCAACCAGTTCGCGGGCCTCGTCGGCCTCGGGCTTGAGGCCCATGAGCACCATCGTGTCCAGCGCGTCCAAGGGCGTCATGTAAAGCGACGTTCCGTACCAGTCGTGCGGAGCCTTGGTCAAAGGCTTCAGCGCGTCATGCCCCCAGGCGTATTGCTTGTACCCGCGCCAGGCGTGCAGGAATTCCTGACGCACACGCTCGGCCATCTCGGATTTCTGGGCTTCGGTCCACTTCGCAGGCTGATGAGGTGTTGCGGGCCTGTTCTGGCCCAGCGCCATAGACGCAATACCAAGGAACACAAGGCCGAGCATCTGAGTCAATCGCACGAACTTTTTCCGCCTTTGCTGGTTTTTGACAGCACGATTTGCACAACTAGAGTTTCGCCCCCGCCGTTGCTCCACACAAGCGAGAACTCAGTTCGGTCCGTTTCACGTCATTGCCGCGAATGCGGTATACAGTCTTACCGGGGACACGAGCCGGCAGTCGGCGCAAATTACACCGTGTGCGGAGATAGGCATGTCCAAAGTTCTTCTGGAAATCTGTTGTGGTTCGGTGGATGACGTGGTCGCGGCCGAGCAGGGCGGAGCTGATCGCGTGGAGCTGTGCTCTGCGCTGTTTCTTGGCGGACTCACGCCCTCACTCGGTACCGTGATCGAGGCGAAGAATCGCATCAGGATCCCGGTCATGGCCATGGTACGTCCGCGCGCCGGCGGGTTCTGCTACTCCGAGGCCGAAATGGAAGTGATGGCACGCGACGCCGAACTGGCGCGGCAGAACGGCGCCGACGGCATCGTGTTCGGAATCCTCAAGTCCGACGGCACTGTCGATATCGAGCGCACCCGTCGAATGCGCGACCTCGCCGGCGGCGGCCAGGCGGTCTTTCATCGCGCTTTCGACGTCACGCCCGACCCTTTCCGCGCGCTCGAAGAACTCATCGACCTCGGCATCACGCGCGTGCTGACCAGCGGACAGGAGCGCTCCGCTCCGGAAGGTGCACACCTGATCGCACGACTCATCGAGCGAGCCCGTGGACGGATCGAGGTCCTTCCGGGCGGCGGAATCAACCTGCACTCCATCGAATATCTGATCGTGCAGACCGGGTGCTCGCAGGTGCACCTCACGGCTTTCTCAACCCGCAGCGATCTTTCGACCCAGATGCGTCCCTCAGTCACCTTCGGCGGCGCACTCTACCCCTCTGAGACGCAGTACAACGTCACCGACCCCGAGGTAGTCGAGCGCACTGTGGCCGAGATTAGCAAATCCAAATCAGAGGTCTAGACGGTATCTGGCTCTGTGGATACCACAGATCCACGCTTGATAAATCGATTGAAAGCGCGCGGCTTCAGTCCTGACAACGCTGTGCGAAGTATCTCGACACCTTCCGCCGTGCCGCTCAGGGCTGCATAAATCGCGGCTTCACCCCCTGACTCACCGCCAGCCCCGAAGGGGCGATATTCATTAGCCCAGCACCTCGGTGCTGGGTAGAAGCGACGACCACGTAGGGGCGACACTCCCGCGGGGTAACAGCAAATCGGCCCTCGTTGTATCACCCGGAGCGTGACCGCCATCACCGGATTTGTGCCCGGGTTTATCCGAGAATCACGATTGCACTGTTTGTCAGGTACAAACGGCTGCTACACTGAACCTTCATCAACAATGTTGTTCGCCATCCGGGGACTTGGTGTCTCCGATGGGCGAGGGGTGTCGTGAGCGAGGGCAAGTCAGTAAAGCTGCGGCGGCTGTCGCAGATCGTTTTCTTCCTCCTTTTCCTGTTCCTGCTGCTGCGCACGGAATTCCGAGGATCGCTGCGTTCCGCATCCGCTGACGTTCGCCTGCCCTATCCCGTCCATCTGTTCTTCGAACTCGACCCGCTAGTCAGCCTCTCCAACGCGCTTGCCAGCCACGCCCTTTATCGGGGACTTCTCCTCTCCCTGATCATCCTGATCCCCACCCTGTTTCTGGGCCGCTTCTTCTGCGGATGGATCTGCCCCATGGGCACCATCCACCATTTCTTCGGCAACATGCAGTCGGAGAAGAAGCGTGGCGCCAAGCTGATCGAGTCCAACCGATATAAGAAGTGGCAGAACACCAAGTACTACATCCTCATCGCCGTACTCATCTCGGTCCTCACCGGTACGGCACTCGTGGGATGGGTCGATCCGTTCTCGTTTCTGGTGCGGTCACTCAGCCTGTCGATCCTGCCGGGCATCAACTACGGCCTGAACGCCACCTTCCAGGCGCTTGAGCGCAGCGGCTTCGCCCCGCTGCATTGGATCGGTTCGATCCTGCATGCCGCGTTCGCCGCCACGGTCCTGAACTTTCGCCAGCCACATTTCCGGCAAGGCGTTTTCATAGGCCTTATCTTCTTCTTTGTTGTTGCGCTGAACTTCCGGATCACGCGTTTCTGGTGCCGTGCGATTTGTCCGCTCGGCGCGCTGCTCGGTGTGGTCTCGCGCTGGTCGATATTCGGTCTGCATAAGGACGTCGCTACCTGCAACAACTGCAACCGTTGCCTGATGCGCTGTCAAGGCGGCGACGACCCGATCGGCTCGGCCCCGTGGCGCAAGTCCGAGTGCGTGATGTGCCTGAATTGCGTCGATTCGTGCCCCGAGCACAGCCTGACATTCAAGTTCTTCGACCACGGACCGGCGGTCGAGACTCCGAACCTGCAGCGCCGCAAGGCCCTCACGGGCGTTGCCGCCGGACTCGTTGCGGTCCCGCTCCTCCGCGCTTCCACCGGATACGCCGCCGGCCGCGACGAACGCCTCGTGCGTCCGCCCGGTTCGCTGGCCGAAAGCGACTTCCTGCAGCGCTGCATCCGCTGCGGCGAATGCATGAAGGTCTGCCCCAACAACGCGCTGCATCCGGCAACGACGGAAGCCGGGCTCGAAGGCATCTGGACGCCCGTCGTGGTGCCGCACATCGGGTATTGCGAAGCCAGCTGCGTGTTGTGCTCGCAGGTCTGCCCCACCGGCGCCATCTGGGAGATCACACCGAAAGAAAAGGGCTGGGCGGTAGGCGTGGGTAAGACCACGAACGACGCCAAGCCCATCCGCATCGGCACGGCGTTCTACGATCACGGACGCTGCCTGCCCTGGGCCATGGGCGTCGAGTGCATCGTGTGCGAAGAGTGGTGCCCCACATCGCCCAAAGCGATCTACGTGCAGGAAGCGCAGGTAGTCGACGCCAACGGAGTCACCAAGATTTTGAAGCAGCCTCGTGTCAACCCCGAGCGCTGCGTCGGCTGTGGTTCGTGCGAACACGCGTGCGTCATCCCGGACCAGCCCGCCATTCACGTCACCAGCGTCGGCGAAAGCCGCGCGCGTAACAACCAGCTTCTTCTCAGACGAGGTAAGAAACAATCATGATCAAGCGCAATCATCTGCGCTCGGCCCTTCTATTGACGTTTGTTGCGGCGCTTGTGTTCCTCGGAGCGTGTAACAAGAGCGGCGGCAGCCAGCCCTTTCCGGCCTCGAATGAGGTTTCCGGGTGGTCGAGGACCGGCGAGACGCGTACCTTCAGCGCCAACAAACTTTACGAGTACATCGACGGCGACGCCGAAAAGTACGTTAAGGCCGGCGTCAAGAGCACATCAACTACCGACTACAAGTACCAGGACAAGATTGAAGCCGTCGCGGACGTCTACACCATGTCCGACGCGAACGGCGCCAAGAACATTTTCGAGTCCGAGCCGGCGGGCAGCAGCCAGTCCGTTCAGCTTGGCGACGCCGCTCGCGCTTCGAGCCAGAGCGTCGTCTTCCGCAAGGGGCCGTACCTGGTGCGCATCGTCGCCTACCAGGAAACCCCCGATGTGCAGCAGGCACTGATGGGCCTGGGCAAGGGGATTGAGAGCAAGTTGCAATAAAGACGCTCTGAGCCATGGGCCTTAGGCTGTGAGGAGGTATCCCCGCAGCTCATAGCTCAGAGCCCACAGCGGTTCTTCCGAACGAGGTGCTTATGAAAAAGAAGCAGGGTACAAGCCGTCGGGACTTCTTGAAAACCTGTGTGGTAGCAACCGCAGCCGTCGGCGCGGGCGACGCCATCTCGTTCGCCGAGACCGCCGCTCCGAAGTCGAAAGTCGTTGTCGCCACCGACAACGCCCTCTACGGCTCGGGCCCCCACGTCGATCCCACGCGCGTTCGCGCGCTGCTCGACCGCGCCATGCAGTCGTTCTTCGACTCCAAGAACTGGGTCGATCCCTGGAAACAACTCGTACACCCCGGCCAGGTCGTCGGTCTGAAGGTCAACACTATCGCCGGACGCGGCCTTTCGACCAACGTCACGCTGGTTGAGGCCATAACGGAACGCCTGCAGCAGGCCGGCATCAAGCCCTACGACATCGTCATATGGGACCGCACCAAGGGTGAACTCGACCGCGCCGGCTTCAAGCTCTCACAGGAACCCGGCAAGGTACGCTGCATGGGCAGCGACGAGATCGGCTACGAAGAAACGCCGGAGAGTTTCGGCACGGTCAGCTGCCCGTTGTCGAAGATCCTTACCCGTACGTGCGACGTGGTGATCAACCTGCCTCTGCTCAAAGATCACAGCGGCGCCGGCGTCACCCTCAGCATGAAGAACATGTATGGCGTTATCAAGAATCCGGACAAGTGCCACGACGCCGGCTGCAATCCCGGCGTGGCGGACGTCTTCATGCTGCCGACGATTCGCAAGAAGATCATCTTCACCATCGCCGATGCGACCACGGCCTGCTACGACGGCGGTCCCGGCTTCAAGCCCGAGTACGTGTGGAAGCACAACAGCCTGATCGTCGCGCGCGACCCGGTGGCGCTCGACCACACTGGCTGGCAGATTATCGAAAGCAAGCGCGCCGAGAAGGGCCTCAAGGCGCTGGAAGCCGTCGGCCGTCCGCCGCGCTACATAGCCACGGCCGCCGACGCGCAGCACCGCATCGGCACCAACGACCCGAAGCGCATGAACGTGGTGCAGGTATAGGCAGGTGGTCACATTTGCTGGATTGTGTAGCGCCGGGTCTTCGACCCGGCGTGCCGCTCACTAGAACACGAGCGTATGCAGACGGGGGCTGTGCCCGTCCCTGGAGCTTGTCATTCCGAGCGAAGCGAGGAACCTTACCCGCGGCACGAATGTTGAGGAAGTAGAGTTTCCTCGCTCCGCTCGGAATGACAAACGGTGGACAGAATTGCAGTGAGATCAGTATGAACAGGCGCGAAGCACTACTGAACATCTTGCGTGCCGGCGGGGTCGGCGCCGCCGCCACCGCGCTTGGCGTGTGGCTCAACGGACGCAGCACCCGTCCCGTCGAAGCCGTTATAACCGGCGCGAAACGCAGCCACCTTGTTGACGACAATCCCGCTCTGCCGGAAGTCGTCGTCATCGAGGGCGGCGAGCCGGTGCAACTCGTGCAGGCCGCCCTTCGCGAACTCGGCGGCATCGAACGCTTCGTTTCGCGTACCGACACCGTTCTCATCAAGCCCAACATCGGCTGGGACCGCACGCCCGAACAGGCAGCCAATACCAATCCCGACGCCGTCGCCGAAGTTGTTCGCCAGTGCCTTCAGGCGGGCGCGAAGAAAGTGATCGTCACCGACATCAGCTGCAACGACCCGCGCCGCTGCTTCCAGCGTTCCGGCATCGCTGACGCCGCGCGCCAAGCTGGCGCCGAAGTCATCCTGCCCGATCCCGACAAGTTCAAGGACGTCGATCTTCAAGGCGACGTCCTACGCGAGTGGCCCATCTTCGAGCCGTTCCTCACAGCCGACAAGATCATCAACATGCCCATCGCCAAGCACCACAGCCTGACGGGTTGCACGCTAGGCATGAAGAACTGGTACGGCATGCTCGGAGGCCAGCGCAGCCAGCTCCACCAGAACGTCCACGAGAGCCTTGCCGATCTGGCCGACTTCATCCGCCCGACCATCACGATTCTGGACGCCTACCGCATCCTGATTCGCAACGGCCCAACCGGCGGCAGCCTCGACGACGTCGAACTCAAGAAGACGCTTATCGCCGGCACCGACCCCGTCGCCATCGATGCATATGCGGCGAAGACCTTCTGGAACCTCGAACCGCAGGCTTTGCCCTACCTGAAGTTCGCCGCCCAAAAAGGACTCGGCACCTCGGATTTCACGAAGGCACGCACGAAGGCGGTCCGGATGGGATAGCTTGCGCTTGTGTAGCGCCGGGTCTCTGACCCGGCGTGCTGCGTTCTCTGGCAATCGAGGTTGCATCTATCACTAGGCTGTATGCCGGGTCGGAGAC
>JAEZPW010000027.1 GCA_023441255.1 Acidobacteriota bacterium | reverse complement strand
ACGCAGCGGGGCAGGCCCGTATTCGTTGCAGGCCGCCATAGCCGCCGTGCATTGCCGCGCCAAACGCGCCGAAGACACGAACTGGCGCCAGATCGTTCGTTTCTATGATCTGCTGCTGCAGTTGCAGCCCTCGCCAGTGGTGGCTCTGAACCGTGCAGTGGCGGTAGCCATGGCGGAAGGGCCAGCGGCGGGTCTGGCGCTCCTGGACGAACTCTCAGCCAGCGGTGAACTCGACAAATATCATCTGCTGCACGCTGCGCGCGCGGACCTTCTGCGCCGGGCAGGTTCGCCAATCGACGCAAAGAGAAGTTACGAACGCGCCCTACAACTTGTCACGAATGAGCCGGAGCGACGGTTCCTGGAACGCAGGTTACGCGAGTTGAACGGAGTGCTGCGATGATCGAAACAGCCAAGGGCGGTGGCATCCTCCCAATTGTTTGATCCACTGTCGTTTAGAGTGGGTGACTCTTTGTCATTCCGAGCGGAGCGAGGAACCCCTTCCGCCATCAACAGCGTTGCTGCGGTAGAGGTTCCTCGTCGCTTCGCTCCTCGGAACAACAACTTTCAAAGGAATGACAATTTTCGGAAAAGTCACAGGCTCTCGAGATGACAATTCGGAGCGGAAGACCGTGACTGGGCAGGTCACGGTGTGAGTAGACTTCAGAAATCCACGGGCAATCCCGAACTGCACACTTAAGAACCCTCAGACGTAGCTCGCGCATCACATTCAGACATACACGTGGTCCCGGCACCGTGGTCGTGTGGGACTAAGGTCGCACAACCCTCAACGTACTCGCGAGAAATCAAATGTATACGGCCACAATGGCGCCCGTTCCACAGCGGGTGGAAGAAGGGCGCTACCTCGCGCTTTTGCGCGCGGCTAACGCTATTGCGTGTAGCGATTGCACAACTGCGTCCCAGACGCTCACGTCGCAGATGCGCGAAGTAACACCGTTCGATTTCCTTCAAGTGGTTGCCTTCAATACCGAGACCAACGTGCCGGAGTGGTACGTTCGCGACCTGCGCGGTGAGACGAGGTATGGTCCCGATTGTGACGGATTGCCTGTCGAAGACAGCCCGGTGTCGCTCGTGCATGCAAGCGGCAAGCCGCTCGTAATAAATGACTGGAGCGAGGAGACGCGTTTCGATGGCTATGCGGACTTTCTTGCGAAAGCGGAAATCGCCTCCACGTGCGCCGTCCCGCTGATCAGGGGTGCGCGGCGACTGGGCGTGATGGTGCTGGGCAGGTTCTATCCTCACGGCTACGACGAAGAAGAAGTTAATTTTCTGTGCCTGGCTGCAGACCAGATTGCAATGGCGATTGACGCGGCGGTGAACTTCTGTGTCTCGCAGCGGGTGCAGGCACAGATGAAGCTGATCCTCGACCTGACGAACCAGGTCGTGTCCAACCTGGAGTTCAAGGACCTGCTTCGTGCAGCGTCGGCGAGCGTGCGTACGGTGATGCATTGTGACGCCGCTGCCATATTGCTGGCGGAGCACGACGGAAGGCACCTCTGCGTTCACGCGCTTGATTTCCCCGACAGCCGCGGCTTTTTTGTGGAAGGAGCTGTGCTGCCGATCGAAGGTACGTTGCCGGGGCAGACATTTCGAAGCGGCAAGCCGATGGTCGTGAACCGCATCGACCCAGCCGAGTTGCCGGGTGACATGTGCAGCAAGGCTTTGGGAGAAGGAATCAACTCTTTCTGCGATGTTCCCCTGATAAGTAAAGACCGCCTGCTGGGCGTGCTGGCCGTCGCGAAACGTGAGGAGAACGCGTTCGATGCGGACACCGTAAAGTTCCTGACGCAGGTGGCAAACCAGGTAGCGATCGCCGTTGAAAATGCACTGGCCTACAGCGAAATCGCCGAATTAAAGGACCGCCTTGCCCAGGAGAAGGTGTACCTCGAAGATGAAATCCGCGGCGAGATGGACTTCGAGGGCATCGTAGGCCAAAGTTCGGCTCTGCGACACGTGCTGAAGATGGTGGAAACGGTGGCACCGAGCGATTCGACGGTGCTGCTGCTGGGCGAAACCGGCACAGGCAAGGAGTTGATCGCCCGCGCCGTCCACGAGCGCAGTCGAAGAAAAGAGCGCACGTTCGTAAAGATGAATTGTGCGGCCATCCCGTCGGGGCTGTTGGAAAGCGAGCTGTTCGGACACGAGCGCGGCGCCTTCACGGGCGCCATCACGCAGAAAACCGGGCGATTGGAGTTGGCCCACGAAGGCACTCTGTTCCTAGACGAGGTGGGCGACATCCCGCTCGAGCTGCAGCCGAAACTGCTGCGGGCGCTGCAGGAGCGTGAATTCGAGCGCCTCGGAAGCACAAAGACCAAGAAGGTAGACGTGCGCCTGGTCGCGGCGACAAACCGCGATCTGGAAGCGATGATCGTAAACGGCGATTTTCGCAGCGACCTCTATTATCGCCTCAACGTATTCCCCATCCGCATACCTCCTTTGCGCGAGCGTCCGGAAGACATACCGTTGCTGGTGCGCTACTTTGCGCAAAAATATGGCCGCCGCATGGAGAAGAACATCGAGTCGATCCCGGCGGCGGCGATGCGAAGACTCACCGGCTGGCACTGGCCGGGGAACATTCGCGAACTCGAGAACCTGATCGAACGTTCCGTGATCCTGACGCAGGGGGCGGCCCTGCAGGTTCCGGCCGGGGAGTTGACCAACGGCTCGCAGCCGGCACCGGCGCCCATCGCCGCGGACGCGACCGAAAGAGATGAAATCTTGCGAGCCCTGAAGGCTGCCAAAGGAAGAGTGGGCGGCGAGACCGGCGCGGCGGCGCGCATGGGGCTGAAGCGAACCACTTTCATCTCGCGCATGAAGAAGCTGGGAATCAATCCTCGTCAGGTGGCATAGCTTCGACACTTCGACACTTTCGATCTGGTCAGTCCATCCTTGTGTCGCCGAAAGCCGGCACGACAGGCGTTCGCAATCTGGCCCATTTTGGCCAGCGCCGTGCTTTCTAGATGGGGCATGACGACAACACTCATATTTGCAGGTAGTGCAGCTCTCATTTTCATGCTGGTGTTTCTGATCGAACTGAGCAGGGATACGCGTGTGCATGGCAGTGAACTGCGAGTATCGCGCGTCGAGCGGAAGGACGCGGCGGAACCGGAGCAGGAGAAGAGTCACGCGCGCGCAGCGTGAGCGCTGTCGAGCTTCGACAGTGTCATCGACACTTCTCGACACCAGCCGACATCCACAACCCCTTCGAATCTGCAGTTTCAACGGCTTAGCGCTCCTGCACGGGCGGCAGCGATTTGGAAGGCACGTTGCACTGACCCTCGGCGCAGTACGAAAAGCCATGTTGAAGATATCCACCATCGACACGCGATCCGAACGGCGCCTGGTTGTTGAAGGGAAGCTCATTGAGCCGTGGATCGCGGAACTTGAAAAGACGTGGTCGGTTGCGAGCGAGAACCTTGAGGGACGCAAACTCGTGATCGACCTGAGCAATGCAATCGTGATCAGCCGCGAAGGTGAAGACGCGCTCCTCGAACTGATGAAGAAGGGCGCGAAGTTTTCCTGCTGCGGTGTCCTAACCCGGTATTTGATCAGGCAAATGGCACAGAAGTGCGGTGCCGAGCTGCGAAAGTGCAGTGGTCAAACGACGACCGAGAAAGTATGACGAGGTGAAGGGTGCAGAGCGTAAAGAGCATCGGTCGAAGCACAGCGCAAAGGTATGCAGTTCCCAGCGATTTCTGCCGGCTGTTCTCTGAGGAGATGAACAGCTTGTACCTGCTGGCCCTGCTGCTCACGGCGGACCAGGAGATGGCCGAGAGGTGTTTCGCATCGGCGCTGAGAGATTGCCGGAAGGCGAATGGAGTTTTTCGAAGCTGGGCAGGTACGTGGGCGCGGCGGGCCATCGTCCAGAACGCAATCAGAATGACGCAGGTCGTCCCACAGGGACACGCCGCTGTAAAGGGTGCGATGTCCGGCGCGGCCCCCGAAATCAGCAGCGGCGCGTTCTCGGCCGTTCCCACGGTTGAACCGGTCTGGGGATTGGCAGCCGTGACGTCTCTCGCTCCGTTCGAGCGCTTCGTGTTTGTCATGTCAGTACTCGAAGCCTACTCGGACCAGGAATGCCGGGTGTTGCTGGGCTGCCTGCGACACGAGGTTGCGGAGGCACGCCTGCGCGCCCTGGTACGTCTGGGGCAGCTGGCCGAACCGGAGCAGCCTAAGACGCGGGCCCATGCGGCGGCCGCCGCGCAGGGTGACGGCAGCAAATTTGTTGTTCAGGAATTTTCACCGGATGTCGAAATGGCGGGTCTTCGTTCGACATAAGAGCAGGACGGCTTCAGCGGCCGTGAGTGGGTGAGGGGAAGATGATCAAGAGAATGTTGTTGATGCTGGGAGTTGTCGTCGTGGTGCTCTCGGCACTGGGATTCGTGAAGTTCAAGCAGATTCAGACGGGCATGGCGATGGCTGCGTCGTTCCAGCCGCCGCCGGAAGCCGTGACGACGATCGTGGCGAAGCAGGCAGAATGGCCTTCCTCGACGACGGTCATCGGCACCATGCAGGCAGTACAGGGCGTGGTGGTCAGCGCCGACCTGCCGGGAACCGTGGAACGGATCAACTTCGATTCCGGACGTGCCGTGCGCGAAGGCGAAGTGCTGGTCGAGCTGGATACGAAACAGGAGCGTGCGCAACTGCACGCCCTCGAAGCGCAGCGCGACCTGGCCCGTGTGAATTTCAAGCGCATGGAGACGCTGGCCAAAGAAGGCGTGATCTCGCGCATGGACTACGACAAGGCCACCGCCGAACAGCGGCAGACCGACGCGCAGGTCGCGGAGATTCACGCGGCGATCCAACGCAAGACTATTCGTGCGCCGTTCTCAGGGATTCTCGGTATACGCAAAGTGAACCTCGGACAGTACCTGGCGGCAGGCGCGCCGGTCGTTCCGCTGCAGTCCCTGAACCCGATCTACGTCAACTTGGGCATACCGCAGCAGTTGACCGGTCAGGTCCAGGTCGGCCGCAAGCTGCGCGTAACGACCAAAGAACTGTCCGGCCAGGAGTTCGTGGGACGCGTGACGGCGATTGATTCCGTCGTGGACGAAGCCACGCGCAACGTGCAAGTGCAGGCCACGCTTTCTAATCCGCAGGGAAAGCTGCGTCCGGGAATGTTCGTAGAAGTCGACCTTTCTCTGGGCGGAAGCCGCACGGTCATTACCCTGCCGGCCTCGGCCATCAGCTACGCGCCTTACGGCGACTCCGTTTTCGTCCTGACCGACATGAAGGACCAGAAGGGAAACACGTATCGCGGCGTGCGCCAGCAGTTCGTGAAAGTGGATGGCTCGCGGGGTGATCAGGTGGCAATCGTCTCCGGTATCAAGCCCGGCGAGGAAGTCGTGAGTTCCGGGGTGTTCAAGCTGCGCAACGGTGCCGCCGTTCAGGTGAACAACAAAGTGACGCCAGAGAACAACCCGGCTCCCAAACCTGCGGATAGCTGAGACGAATTTCGCATTCGCGGATGCCTGTCGGAAACGCCCCACGTTACCTGCGCGAACGTGGGGCGCCCGTCAGGTTCATTTCAATCGACGAACCAAGTGATTCTTTGAAGGACCGAGCATGAAGTTCACGGATCTATTCATAAAACGGCCGGTACTGGCGATCGTGGTGAACCTGGTGATACTCATCGCCGGGTTGCAGGCGATCCGCTCGCTGAGCGTACGGCAGTACCCGCGCAGCGACATCGCCGTGGTGAGCGTGACGACCGCATACGTTGGCGCGAACGCTGACCTGGTGCGCGGGTTCATCACCACGCCGCTGGAGCGCGTGATCGCCAGCGCCGACGGCATTGACTACATGGAGTCGTCGAGCGCTCAGGGACTGAGCACCATCACGGTGCACCTGAAACTGAACTACGACACCAACGCCGCGCTCACCCAGATCCAGGCCAAGGTGGCGCAGGTGCGCAACGACCTGCCGCCCGAAGCGGAAGCCCCGGTCATCGAACTGCAAACGGCCGATAACCAGTTTGCGGCGATGTACATCGGCTTCTCTTCAAGCGACCTCGACCAGAACCAGATCACCGACTACCTGACGCGCGTGGTGCAGCCGAAGCTGAGCGCCATCAGCGGCGTGCAGCGTGCCGACATCCTGGGCGACCGCACGTTTGCCATGCGCATATGGCTGAAGCCTGAGGAAATGGCGGCACACGGCATTTCGCCTTCGAACGTGCGCGATGCGCTGTCCCGGAACAATTATCTGTCGGCACTGGGCCGCACCAAGGGTTCCATGGTGTCGGTGAACCTGGTGGCCAACACCGATCTGCGAACGCCGGAAGAGTTCAAGCAGATGGTGGTGAAGGAGTCGAACGGGGTGGTAGTGCGCCTCGGCGACATCGCCGACGTCGCACTGGGCGCGCAGAACTATGAACAGGACGTGCGCTTCAATGGCGAGACAGCAACGTTCATGGGCGTCTGGGTGCTGCCGACCGCCAATTCGCTGGACGTGATCAAGAGCGTTCGCGAGGCCATTCCCGGTATTCAGGCGCAGTTGCCCACGGGAATGAAAGTGGGCATCCCCTACGACTCGACCGAGTACATACAGGACGCAATCCACGAAGTACTGAGGACGCTCACGGAGACGCTGCTGATCGTTATTGTGGTGATTTTCCTGTTCCTCGGGTCGATGCGCTCGGTGCTCATACCGGTGGTAGCGATACCAATATCGTTGATCGGCGCCGTGTTCCTGATGCTGGTGGCGGGATTCACCATTAACTTGCTGACGCTGCTGGCGATCGTGCTTTCGGTTGGACTTGTGGTGGACGACGCCATCGTCATGGTCGAGAACGTAGAGCGGCACCTGCAGCAAGGCAGTTCGCCGTTCCGTGCGGCTATCGATGCGGCCCGCGAACTGGTTGGCCCGATCATCGCCATGACCATTACGCTGGCGGCCGTTTACACGCCAATTGGCATCCAGGGCGGACTGACGGGAGCGCTGTTCCGGGAGTTCGCCTTCACGCTGGCCGGTGCGGTGATCGTTTCGGGCATCGTTGCGCTGACGTTGTCTCCGATGATGGGTTCGAAGCTGCTGCGCACGGGCGACAGTGAACGCGGGTTTGCCGGCTGGATCAACCGGCGGTTCGACCGCATACGTCACGGCTACACCCGCAGGCTTGCCGGCACGCTACAGTACCGTCCGGTGGTGCTCACGCTGTGGGCGGTCGTGGCCGTGCTGGTGATCCCGTTTTACATGTTCTCGCAGAAGGAACTGGCGCCGGCGGAGGACCAGGGCGTTGTGTTCGGCGTGATACAGGGCTCGCCGAACGCGACTCTGGACCAGACCAACCTGTTCACACGGCAGGTGTACGACGTATACAAGTCCTTCCCGGAGAACCAGAGCATCTTCCAGATCACCAGTCCCACGGGCGGTTTCGGCGGCATGGTGACGAAACCGTGGAGCGAGCGCAAGAGAACTGCACAACAGCTCCTGATGGCGTCAGCCGGGCCGCTGTCGCAAATACCCGGCATTCGCGTGATCCCGTTGACCCCGGCGCCGTTGCCCGGAGGCGGCGATTTCCCCGTCGACTTCGTGATCGCGTCGCCGGGCGAACCGCAGGAACTGGTGAAGTTTGCGAACGAGCTTGTGAAGAAGGCATTCGCGAGCGGGTTGTTCATCTTCGCCGATGCTGACGTGAAATACGATCAGCCGCAGGCAGAGGTGGTCTTTGATCGCGACAAGTTGCGCTCGCAGGGCGTGGACCTGAGCCAGGCCGGACAGGATTTGTCGACGATGCTCGGCGGTGACTACGTGAACCGGTTCAGCATCCAGGGCCGAAGCTACAAGGTCATTCCGCAGATCAAGCGCACCCAGCGTTTGACTCCGGACCAGCTCTCGCAGATCTACGTCACCGGTGCGGGCAACAAGCTGGTGCCGTTGTCGACCTTCGCTACCCTGCGGACCACGACCGAGCCGCGCGAGCTGAAGAAGTTCCAGCAGCTCAATGCAGTTCGCATACAGGGCGTGGTGCCGCCGGGAGTGCCGCTAGACCGCGCTCTCGGTCTGCTGGAGGATGAAGCCCGCAAGAACATGCCGCAGGGCTTCACCGTGGATTACGCAGGCGAGTCGCGCCAGCTGCGCACCGAAGGCAGCAAGTTCCTGGGAACCTTCCTGCTCTCGGGAATCCTGATCTACCTGGTGCTGGCGGCTCAGTTCGAGAGCTTCCGCGATCCGTTCATCATTCTTGCCGGCTCGGTGCCGCTGGCCATCGCCGGGGCGCTGCTGTTCTCGTTTGTGGGACTGACCACGCTGAACATATACAGCCAGGTGGGTCTGATCACGCTGGTAGGACTGGTATCGAAGAACGGCATTCTGATCGTGGAGTTCGCCAACCATCTTCAGGAGTCCGGACGGGACAAGTTGAGTGCGATCGTCGAGGCGGCCGGGACACGCTTACGACCTATCCTGATGACGACCGCAGCGACGGTGATCGGACACTTCCCGCTGGTGCTGGCAACGGGGCCGGGCGCGGGTGCTCGCAACAGCATAGGCATCATGCTGGTGAGCGGCATGATCATAGGCACGCTGTTCACGTTGTTCGTGGTGCCGTCCATCTACATGCTGGTGGCTAAGACAAGGAAAGCCGCAACGGCGGTGGTCTCGGACGACGAGGATTCCATCGCCGAACCGGAGGCAGCTGTGGCGTAAGCACAAGGAAGTGGTACCCGGAAACGCTCACCTTGAACCCAGGGTGAGCGTTTCCGCACGTTGAGACAGTTCACAACTTTTTACAATTTGTTGCGCCCTTGTCACACATCCCAGGGCGGTCTGGCATATCTTTCTAGCTGTTCGTCCCTGCATGGGGCGGACGTGCAGGAGGAGTACCGATGCCGAAAGCGAGCAAGCGCATCTGGACGGAGCGCAGTCGCATATTGGCCCTGATGCTCGCCGTCCTGATTCCCGCCGCGGCCCTCATCGTGGTGAGCTTCATCCACCTCAGGTCCATCCAGCGCGACGGCGCGGTTGAGGCTGCCATTCAGCGGGACTATCAGCAGGTGCTCGCGATAGCCGAGAAGCAGATCATCAAACGGGCTTACGAACTAGCGGACGAAACGCGGCGGGATTTTCCCGGCGTCGACAATCCCCATGACCTTTCGTCGTTTGTAGAGAGCCATCCTGGCATTGCGCACGCTTTTCTCTACGACAAAGAGAACGGCCTCGAACTGCGTTCGCAACCGGATCGCATGTGGGACCCGCAGTTCCGTGCCGAAAGCGAACACCTTTCGATGTCATTCGACAAATGGTTCGACATCGAAGGCAAAGATCTGGTCGCGAAGATCCAGACCATGAAGGACAAGGGCGAACCGGACACCATGTTCACCAGCAACTGGGTGCAGCGCGGCGATAAGTGGCAGTATCAAAGCCTCGTCTTTTTCATTCCTCATGGAACCAGGCACGGCCAGGTGGCGCTCGCCGGATTCCTGCTGGATACCGATTATCTGCAGAACACTTTCTTCCCTCAGGCGCTGGGAGCGGTGATGCCCTGCCCGACTGAGACTGCGAGCGACCCGCACGGCGCGCAGACAGCCCTCATGGTAAGAACGGTGAAAGATCCGAGTCCGATTGCTGCATCCTCAGGCTGGGACGGAGGGCCACCCGAACTGGAACGCAAGTTCGACAACGTCTTCCCCGGCCTGGTGCTAGGCATCAAGCTTCGCGGGACGACCATTGCCGACATGGGCCGGCACTTCCTGCGCACGAACTTCATAATCCTTGGCGCGCTTTCCGTCCTGCTGACGGCGGGCATTGTTCTGATGTATCGCAACGTGAGCCGCGAGGTGGCGCTGGCGAAACTGAAGTCGGACTTCGTGTCGAACGTGTCGCACGAGTTGCGCACGCCGCTCTCCCTGATTCGCCTCTATGCGGAGACTCTGGAACTCGGGCGGCTGCCGAATCTGGACAAACGGGCCGAGTACTACCAGATCATCCGCAAGGAAAGCGAGCGGCTGACCGCACTGATCAACAATATCCTCGACTTCTCTCGCATTGAGGCCGGGCGCAAAGAATACGAGTTCCGCGAGACCGACCTTGCCGACCTGGTGCGCAGCACGCTCGAATCTTACCGGTTCGAGATCGAGCAGAACGGCTTCCAGTTCGAGCAGAAGATCGATGAACCGTTGCCGCAGTTGCCGGTGGATCGCGAGGCGATCGCGCGGTCGCTGCTCAACCTGGTCAACAACGCTCTTAAATACTCCTCAAGCGAGAAATACCTGGGCGTGAACCTCTACCGCTCGAACGGCACGGTGAGGCTGGAAGTGGTTGACCACGGCATCGGGATTCCGCCGCAGGAGCAGCACAAGATATTCGAGAAGTTCTATCGGGTGGGCGACCCGCTGGTCCATACGACCAAGGGCAGCGGCCTCGGACTTTCGCTGGTACGACACATCGTCCATGCCCATGGTGGAGATGTGTCTGTCGAGAGCATACCGGGGCGCGGCAGCAAGTTCGTCATCAGTCTTCCAGTGCAGCATTCGGTCCCGATCTCTGAAGTGAAGGGAGCAACGGCATGAAAGTCGCCGAGATACCGGCAGTGCAATCGCAGAAGCAGACGACCATCCTTGTCGTGGAGGACGAGCCGAACATGGTGAACGGTCTCCGCGACAATTTCGAGTACGAAGGCTACCAGGTGCTGACGGCCATGGACGGAGCCGAGGGGCTGGAGCGCGCCCTGAATGAATCGCCGGACGTCGTGGTGCTCGACGTGATGATGCCGAAGATGAGCGGGCTTGAGGTCTGCAAGCAGTTGCGTGCAAAGAGACCGTCGCTGCCCATCATCATGCTGACCGCACGCGGGCAGGAAGTGGACAAGGTCGTGGGCCTGGAACTTGGCGCGGACGACTATGTGACCAAGCCGTTCTCGATCCGTGAACTGCTGGCGCGCGTGAAAGCAGTTCTGCGACGCAGCACGGCCCTGCCAAAAGATCAGGAGCGGTATTCGTTCAGCGACGTGGAAGTAGATCTTCGGCGCTGCTCGGTGAAGCGGTCGGCCAAGGGCATCGAGTTGTCGTCGAAGGAATTCGAACTTCTAAAGTACTTCATCTGCCATTCCGGTGAGACGCTGAGCCGCGACAAGCTGCTGGAAGACGTCTGGGGATACGACAACTATCCCACGACGCGAACCGTGGACACGCACATCGTGCGCCTGCGGCAGAAGCTGGAGCCGGACCCTGAACAACCTCGTTTTTTCCTGACGGTACACGGAATCGGGTACCGCTTCGTCGGATAGTGATCAGGCCCTGTAGACCAGAAGTGGGAGCAGTCATGGCCAGTCATCAGTTTCATAGCCAGGCAGCGCACCGGCCGTTCGGTGCGAAGGGACGTCCGTCGAACATCATCACTTTCAGGAGAGATGTGCCCCCGCTTGTGCCCACGGCGGAACACGTGGATGCGGCACAGGTCGGCAGGCAGCGGGACGAGCTACACCAGCAATTATTCGAAGCCGCCCAGATACAGCGGAAGCTGAGCGGTCCGCGACTGCTGCGGCTGGGTGAACTGGAATGTGCGCGAGAGGTGTTTGCGGCGCGGTATCTCTCGGGCGACTTCGCGGTCTTTTACGAGATCGGTGGCAAGCTGATCGCAGCCGTTGGCGACATCACCGGCAAGGGAACTCCGGCGGGAATGTGGTTCACGCACCTGGTCGGTTTGGTGCAGCGCTATGCGGTGGCGGGAGCAGACCCGGCGCAGATCTGTGGCGAAGTAAATGCGCATCTTGCTTCACTTCGTCCGCTAGGGCCATTCGTAACTATGTTCATCGCGCAACTCGATCCGCGTACGGGCGAGTTCGCATATTGCAATGCCGGGCATTTTCCGCCGGTACTGCTGAACGGGCAAGCCAAAGCCAGCGAACTCGAATGCGGCGGACCTCTGCTTGGCGCTCTGGCCGAAAGCAAGTACGAATCGGGGCAGGAGATTCTGCATCCGGGCGACACGCTGGTTGCGTATTCCGATGGCGTGATCGAGTGCCGCAACGCCGGGGATGAAGAGTTCGGCGTGGAGCGCCTGATATCGAAGGCGTCGGAGCTGAGTTCGGAAACGGCGCAGATGGCACTCCTCATGCTTCTGGGCGCGGTGCAGGATTTCGGCGGAGGTAGTCCGGTGTGCGACGACATGAGCCTGATGGAGATTCGTCGTACCCAGAATTGTGTAGCGCCGGGTCTCTGACCCGGCGTG
>JAEZPW010000252.1 GCA_023441255.1 Acidobacteriota bacterium | reverse complement strand
GACAAACGGCAAACACAAACATGCTGAAGCAGGAGCCACTCTGGTCCATCCTCTCAAAGAATGGCGTCACCGTCGGTATGGCCAATGTTCCGGCAACGTTCCCTGTTATGCCTGTGAACGGCTACATGATCAGCGGCATGCTCACTCGCGGCAAAGACTGCGAGGACGGCGTGTTGTGCGCGCCAAAGCTTACTGAGGTAGAGGGAGGCGACGCAGTCTATCCGAAACGCATGGAAAAGGAGTTGCTTGATAACGTCGGCAACTTCTATATCGATTGCGCGCGAATGCCGTCCGCAGAGGAACTGAAGGGGCACGAGTCTGAGGTGGTAAACAAGTGGCTGGCTCGCGTAGATGAAATCCGAGGGCAACAGAGTAAGCTGTTCGACTACCTGCTGACTAAGCACCCGACCGACTACACGATGCTGGTGCAGTCGTGCGAGGACCGTGTGGGACATTGGCTCTACCCGATCCAACCGTTCAACGCTGGTTACAACCCAAAGATCAACTCTGTTCGGGTGGACGCTTTTCCGAGTCAGTACGTCGCTCTGGACGCGGTGCTCGGCAAGGTGCTGGCGCACACGGATGAGAACACGTATGTGTTCATCATCTCAGACCACGGGATCAAACCGCTGCGCGAGTTCGAAGAGAAAGATCCGCACGCCCACATGGACCACGAGAAAACAACGCCTGTCATCGCGAAGCACGACTTTGCGGACGGCGACGACGTTCCGGGATCATTTTTCGTAATGGGACCCAATATCAGGCACGATTACCGACTCATGGGATTTCCGGCTTCGGTTTACGACATCGCTCCAACCATTCTCCACATCTACGGCATTGCAAAGCCCCCACAGATGCAGGGGCGGGTACTGACTGAGATCTTCGGGAGCGAACAGAACAAGGCGGTAGCGGTCACCAACAGCTCATCCAGGCAGCACGAACACCCATAACGTCATCATTGGATCAATTCTTGATCCATCGATGAATCGCCCGTGACTGGGAGTGGACACCAGTCGCGGGCGTTATTCTTTGTACTGCATAAGCGGTGAATGGCTCACTTATGAGGTTCGATTGATGCAGCTCGCTGGGCGGCTTCGCGGGCCAGCGCCGGATTGCCTGTCTTTTCATAGCACTGTTGAAGCACCGCATACGCGTCGCGGTATCCCGGTTTGAGTCGGATCGCTTCTTTGGCTTCGGAGATGGCGCGCTCGTAGTCACCCGAAGCTGCCAGGGACCGTGCGAATCCGATATGCGCAGATACGCTGTTCGGTGCGACGAAAACGGCGGCCTCATATTGCTGAACGGCCTCTTTGGGCTGATTGAGCTGCATCAGCACGGACCCGAGCAATTCGCGCGCGTCACCCTGGCCGGGAGCGAGTTTTAGAGCCGACTCCAGAGACTCGCGGGCAGCACGCAAATCACCCGTCTTAATCATCGCCCTGCCGAGTTCCAGCGCTACCGTGGGATCCAGCGGGTTCAATTCGTGCGCCCTTGAAAGATGTCGCCGTGCAGATTCTGCGTCGCCCTGTTTCATTTCGATCTGGCCCAGCTGCGAAAAGGCGATAGGCGATGCAGGGTCAAGTTCGACAGCCCGGGCCAGAACACGGCGGGCAAGATCCTGCCGACCGTCCTCGCCAGCCATCATGGCAATATGGAGTAGATTGTGTACCGCAATTTTGTCTTTCGGGTCCGGCAGCAATGAGGGCTCAGGAACAGCGGTTGCACCTTCGGGACCGAGATAGCCAAGTGCCTTCAACTCGTCGACGGTCGTTTGGGGTACGGTGCCGCCGTTTTCTGGCGTGTTCTTCTTTAAGGTCGCAAGGAGCTCTCGTGATCGTTGCACCTCTTGGTTCCAAGGCTCGTACTGGCTGTGCAGTTCCCCGGGATCAGACTTCAGGTCGTACAACTCGGGACGGGGCGCTTCGATGAACTTGAATGCACTGGTTCGCAGCGAGCGCAGTGGGGCCCATCCGAAACGAAGTGGGTAGTCCGTTTCTCCCACAGCTGGACGGTCCGGGGCCGTCGCGGACGTGATGGCAGGGACAAGGGATGCCCCGTCCAGTTTCGCATCCCGGGGAGCTGTCCCGCCCCCGCGTTCTGTGTAGGAGAGTATTGTCGGAGCAATATCGATGGTGCGTACTTGGGAGGTAACCACCTCGCCCGCATGACTTCCACCGGGCAATTTCGTTATTAAAGGCACATGAGTAGTACTGTCGTAGAGGAATATGCCGTGCGTGTCCTCGCCGTGCTCGCCCAGGCCCTCCCCGTGATCGCCGACAACGATGATGAGCGTGTTGTCGTATCGTCCATGTGCCCGTAAATACGCCAACAACTCTCCAAGAGCATGGTCGGCGTAAGCGATCTCGCCGTCATAGAGGCGGCCCTGATATTGAGATGAATAGGGTGGAGGCGGTTCGTAAGGGTCGTGCGGGTCGTAGAGATGGACCCAGACGAACCTCGGTCTGGACGGATTCGCCGACATCCACTTTTCCGCGTGTTGTATGACAGTCATTGCACGGCGTTCGAGGCGCCCGAATCGCGATCCTTCAGGTGAAGAGGGGAAATTGTCGTACTCGTCGAAGCCCTGGTCGAACCCCGGCGCCAGTTGTTTGCTGTCCAGAATAACCGCGCCAATGAACGCGGCCGTACGGTAACCGCGCGCCTTCAGCAGTTCGGCAATGGTCGCATGAGCAGGGGCAAGTGGCACACCGAAATCAGAGACCCCATGCGAACTGGGATAAAGCCCGGTCAGGATGCTGGCGTGCGAACTGTTCGTGATCGGGCTCGCAGTAAATGCATTTGCAAACCGAATGCCCTGGCGCGCAAGCCCGTCCAGCGCAGGGGTGGCAATGTGCTTGTAGCCATAGCAGCCGACGTGGTCCGCGCGCAATGTATCAATCGTGACGAGAATGACATCCGGTTGGCTGGGCTGCTTAGTTGCTGCCGCCAAGGCAACCGGCGCCAAACAAAGCAGCAGAAGCATAATCAGAAGCATCTGTGTCAGGGTAGCTCGCATGGGTTCCCCGGCGATGTTTCGACACATATCAGCAGCCCCGTCTCTGCTTCGGTTATTGATGCTGGTTCTCTGCGCAGGGACTGCTTTGGGCGCGCAGCGGCCTGCGAAGCCACGTGCACCGTTTGACCTCGTACTCATCACCATTGATACCTTGCGGGCCGATCACGTCGGGTGCTACGGCTACAAAGGCATAAAGACGCCCAACATCGATGCGATCGCGGCTGCCGGCACGCGAATGGAGCGGGCCTACACGCCGGTGCCGATTACACTTCCCTCGCACACGGTGATCATGACGGGCACTTACCCGATGAAAAGCGGGATCCACGACTTCAGCGGCAACGTGCTGAATCCGAAGCAGCCAACGATCGCTTCCATCCTAAAAGCACACGGTTATCAGACGGGGGCCGTAATAGCCTCCGCCGTGCTGGACTCACGATTTGGCCTCAATCATGGGTTCGACTTCTACTACGATCATTTTGACTTCAATCGGTTGTTGGAAACCAATCTGGATGCAATGGAACGGCCCGGCAACCTGGTAGCTGACCAGGCGCTGGGCTGGCTGCGCGAGCAGGGCCAGAAACCGTTCTTTCTGTGGATGCACCTTTACGATCCGCACTATCCCTATAACCCGCCTTCGCCTTACGCTGAAGAGTACCGGACACATCCTTACGACGGCGAGATCGCGTTTGCCGACGAACAAGTAGGCAGGATAGTCGATTGGTTGAAGACAAATCACTTGTACGACAAGACTCTTGTGGTCATTACCGGGGACCACGGAGAGGGATTGGGCGAGCACGGCGAGAAGACACACGGGTTCTTCATCTACAACTCTACTTTGCACGTGCCGCTGATTTTGAAGTTCCCCGCCGGAATAGCTGCCGAGAAACTCGCGAGTGAGCCCGTGAGCCTGGTAGATCTTATGCCTACCGTGCTTGACACATTGGGAATCGCGCCGCCGGCAGACGTGCAGGGCACAAGTGTCCTGCCGATCCTCACCCGGAAGGCTCGCAAAGAAACGAGCCCTATTTATGCCGAGTCGTACCTGCCGCGGCTGCACTTTGACTGGAGTGAACTGCGGGGGATGCAGTCGCAGAAATACCATTTCATCGAGGCTCCAAAACCGGAGCTTTACGACCTCAGTTCGGATCCTGGTGAACTGCATAATCTATATGCAGAGAAGCGTCCGCTGGCCGAGGAACTGCAGTCGAGGTTGCAGCGCGCGGTCTCGACCTACACGCCGGGACAGGAGATGGCAGGTACACAGGCCATGGATTCCGCCCTTGCCGAACGCCTGCAGGCACTCGGATACGCTGCCTTTCCCGGTGGCGCTGAGAAGACAACAAACAGCAAAGTTTTGACCGACCCAAAGGACAGAATCTCGTTTTACGAGACTTTTTCAGAGGCCATGAACGAGAGCCAGCACGGAGACTATGAGAACTCCACTTCAAAGCTGGCCGCACTGCTCAAGGTGGAGCCAACATCTGTCCCGACGCTTTACCTGCTGGGCCTTAACTACTACAAGGCACACAATTTCTCCGAGGCGGCGCGTTCATTCTCGCAGGTTATTCAGAGGAACCCGCAATACGCGCTAGCGAACTATTATCTCGGTCTCTCGCTTGCTCGATCGGGTGACATGGCGGGGGCCGTCAACGCGTTCAAGAAGACGCTCGAACTGGATCCCACGAACTTCTCGGCTGCTTACAACATGGGAGCAGCGCAACTGCAGGAAGGACAAGCGAACGCTGCGCTTGTCTCGTTCCGCCTGTCGGTGGAGATAGCGCCAGAGTACGCGGAAGGGCACCGGGCCATAGGCCAAATGTTGCTTTTCGAGAAGGATCTGGATGGAGCATTGGCGGAACTTCGACGGGCGGTGCACCTTGCCCCCACCGACCCGCAGAACCGCGTTGCGCTGGCAAAGGCGCTCGAAGCTAAGGGCCTTTCAGCCGAAGCGCAGGAGCAACTGCGGCAAGCACAAACGAACGCCAGACAATCGGATCGCCCGTGATGGTGCTGACGGTACAGAGGACGGCTTTGCTGGTGGCGGCCATAGCAACAGCGGTCGTCAGCTTCGGGCAAAACTCTACATCTCGGCAAGGTCCCTCGCGCCATGAGACGCGTCCGAACATCCTGCTGATCACGATTGACACGGTACGGGCGGATCACGTGGGCTGCTACGGCTTTCCCGGTGCTAGTACGCCGACAATCGACGCGCTGGCCGCCGACGGTATCCGGTATGAAAAAGCGTTTTCGCAGGTGCCCTTGACCTGGCCTTCGCATGCATCCATTCTGACCGGCACATATCCGTTCCACAACGGGGTGCAGGACTTCACGGGCCAGCCGCTCTCAGCCTCATTCCCCACCGTCGCAGAAGCGTTTCATGATCACGGTTATGCAACGGCCGCCGTCGTCAGTTCGTTCGTGCTCGATCGCAGTTGGGGATTGGCGCGCGGATTCGATCATTACGATGACGCCTTTTCCGGCAATGAGTTCTTGAGCAAGGATCTGGCGCTCGTGGAGCGCCCCGCGAAGGAGAGCGTTGACCGGGCCATAGCGTGGCTCGCCAAGCCGCGCACAAAGCCATTCCTGTTTTGGCTGCATCTGTATGACCCGCACAGTCCTTACAATCCGCCCGAGCCTTTCCGTTCTCGATTCAAAGACCATTTGTATGACGGAGAGATCGCCTACGCTGATTCCGAGGTTGGGCGGCTGATCAAGTGGATGAAAGCACGCGGCATGTACCGCAATACGGCTATTCTGCTTACAAGTGACCACGGCGAGTCCCTGGGCGATCACGGCGAGAAGGAACACGGGTTCTTCATCTACGATTCGACAGTGCGCGTGCCGCTTGTCCTCAAGCCGCCGCGTAATATGCCGCTTCAGGAGAAGACGGTCGGGCACCCCGTTGAGCTGACAAGTATCGCTCCGACGCTACTGCAAATAGCCGGCATAAGAGACGTTATCAGCAAACAGTTCGACAGCTCTTCCCTGCTCTCTCCGCAGGCGCGGGAATCGACTGCTTATAGCGAGACGTTTTACCCGTTCAGTTCCTTTGGCTGGAGCCCGTTGCGAACGCTTCGCTCCAGTGATTTCAGGTATGTTCAGGCACCGCGTGCCGAGCTGTATGATCTCCGTTCCGACCCGCATGAACTTCACAATCTCGCCACAAACGATCCTCCGATACTCTCGGCCCTGAAGGAGAAGCTGCGACAAGTTACGGCTGACGTGAAACTTCCGAACAAGGCGGCCGTTGGGGTGTCCTCTGCCCCTGAAGTTCAAGAAAAGTTACGCGCACTGGGTTACGTGGGGTATGCGGCTCCCCATTCGACGAGCGATCTTCAACACCTCGCCGATCCCAAGGACAAACTGGCGGAATTTGAGGCGATATTGTCCGCAGCCGATGCTTTCAAGGCGGGCAAGTATACAGTGGGCGTCGAGTTACTCAAGCGGGTCGAATCATCAGACCAGGACATGTATCTGGTGCCGTTTATGTTGGGCGAAGCTGCTTTGCGCAGGAGGGACTGGCCCGAGGCATCGGAACAGTTCACTAAAGCGCTGCAGTTGAACTCGAACTTCGATCAGGCTATGACAGGCCTGGCCCGGTCACTATATGAACAAGGCCGGATCCAAGAGGCACAATCTTGGCTGAACAAGGCGCTGCAGAAGAACGATAAGAATTTCCGAGCATGGTACGAGCTTGGCTGGATCAAGATGCGATCCGAGCCACAGCAGGCCGCTGATGCACTAAACCATACGATCAGGCTTCAGCCGAACTTCGCGCCGGCACAGCGCGATCTGGGCTTCCTCATGTACCAAAAGCAGGACTACACCGAAGCAGCAGTGCATTTCAGGAAAGCGGCGGATCTGGGTCTGCAGGATGCGAAGCTGCTCAATTTTCTGGGCATTTGCTACAGCCTGACAAAACGAATGCCGCAAGCGATCGAGTCGTACCACGACGCCTTGCGGCTTGATCCGCAACTTGCGGAAGCGCACCTGAATCTTGGCTTTGCGTACCAGCAACTCAACAAGACTGCGGACGCGAAATCCGAATACGCAACGGCGTGCCGTTTGAAACAGTCGTTCTGTTCGGTGATTCCTGACCTGCGGTGAGTGGAACGGCTGAGAATCCGGCGTACCCTACTCAGGAGGGCGCCCCCTCCCTTCGTACCTTTTGCGGCATAATCTTGAAAATACAAGGATTAAGTCTCGGAGCCGAATAGCCGTAAGCCTAAAATATTGATTCCATTCAGCTAAGGTTTTGTTTAAGCAAGCGTCAATACCCGTTAATACCTCGTGAGTCAACGGGGTGACCCGGGTCACTGAGTTGCTCCTCCTGGGTTATCAAAGAGCACGGCGCGTTGAGCCGGTTTACAGGATGAATGTAGCAGGACGTTTGCGAATGCGAACATGTCGGGACGAAAAGTTACGAATGCGGAACAAGCGACGCGCAAGTGTTTGTGAGAACTAGCTGTTAGGTATCAGCCATTTGGAAATCAGTGATCGCTGCCGGAAGTGGGATTTACGAAATCCGAACAGGCGCGAGGCTCTCGTATCAGCAAAACCGGGGAAGGGGCTACTTCGAAGAAGCTTGCAATTTGTTGAGCAGTTCTCGAACCCGGGGAGACAAGGGATCGTTGGGGGAAGTTTTCAGGAATGCCTGGAGCTCAGCGATTGCTTCCGGCTTCTTCTGTTGTTGAAGGTAGAGGTTCACGAGTTCAAGGTGGGCCTTCGTCATCGACGGATCCAGTTCAAGAGCGCGGCGCAAAGCGACTTCTGCGTCGGGGAACCTACTCATCCTCTCCAGCGCCGATCCGTAAACGAAATGACCGAAAGCCGAGTTGGGCTGCTTGCTGAGTCCCTGTTGCACCGTTTGAAGGCAATCAGGAACCCGCTTCGTGAGCAGCAGAAGATTCGCAAAGTTGAAGTAAGTCTCGGGATCGTTGGGATTCAATTGCATTGCTGTGCGGAACTCTTTCTCAGCATCCGTGAACTGTCCCTTTCTAAGGTAAGCGGAACCGAGGTTGTTGTGTGCGGGGTAAAAGTCTGGTGCTTCTTTGATTGCTTTCCGGTAGTGCTCAATGGCTTCATCCGATTTGCCCTCGGCGTCCGTCTTCATGCCCAGTTGAAATTCCTTGACGGCTTTCTTGTTATAGTTCCTGGCAAAATCCGCGGGACTGACGACATACCCGCTCGTGTCGGACTGACTTTCCTGTTCCGATTTCGCTTGCCGCGCCATGAGTGTGATTTGCAACATGTTTACCGGTGAGATGTCAGGTCTGACATTAACGGCAATATCGACCGGAGTGTAGCGATCATCGTTGATCGTGACGTGATATACGTTTGGAGGCAGAGCATTGAAACTGAAGCGCCCTTCGCCGTCCAGGTAAGTGCTTTCGATGGTGGCACCGTGCAGTTGGAGGTTGACGATGACGGGTTCCGGGAAACTACCGCGAAGAACGCGTGCCACTCCTATGACAGATGCAGTCTGCTGAGATTCGGCTCTCGTCGCAGCACCAATCAATAGAAGGACGATAGCGATCACCGGCGACAGTGAGTGCTTCATGACTTCCTCAAGACGGGCCGCTGCCAGCAGCAAGTTTGATGGTGTTACGAACAAAAGGGCTTGCTTCCGAAGAAGCAAGCCCTGACTTGCGTTGCCCTTGGGTTAGAACTGGAGCTTCAACCCCAGTTGCAGGTTCCTCGCGTTCAGAGTACCGCCGGCCTGACCAAAGTTTGAGGGCACATCGATACGATTATGCGTACTTTCGATCGATGCCTGATTGTTGGTGGCCAACACGAAGTTGGTTCGGTTGAACACATTGAAGCCTTCGGCGCGGAACTGGAGATTGACTCGCTCCGTGACTTTGAAGTTCTTGAAGAGAGACATATCCGCGTACCACTGACCCGGGCCTACGAACGTGTTGCGACCGAGATTGCCGGCGCAGACCAAGCAGGATGGGCGCGAGAAGATGCCGCCACCGAACGCCCACTGCGGTCCCCAGCCGTTCGCCCACATGTCGTGCGTGGCACCGTCAAAGCTCGGAATCGTCGAATCTGGCCGCGAGTTCCGGGAGTGGCTGTTCGTGTTGTTCAACAGGAACGTACCACCGATGTTCTCGCAATTACCGTCGGTCACGTCGGCAGCAGTGCACGACGTGACTCCATCCGAAATCTCCACGAGCTTCGGACGCTGGCGCGTATAGGGCGACCAGTGAGCGCCAGTCTGGAAGCTCCAGACACCGTTCAACTGCCAGCCGCCCAGTAGAGCGTTAGCAAAGCCCGTGTGATGGCCGAGTGGCACATCCCAGACGTAGTTGAACACGAGGCGCTGACGGATGTCGAAGATGGAGTTACCCCTATCAAGCTTCGGGTTCGTCGCATCGGTCGTAAATCCGTCGCCCGCTGCATCGCCATTGGCGGTAGTGGCGCCACTATGCCAAGTTGATCCGTTGTCGATGCTGTGGCTCCACGTGTAGTTGACGTTGAACATGAGACCGTGACTGGTCTGCTTTTTCACGGCAAACTGGAGCGCGTGGTAGTTGGAATTCGCGGCATTCTCCCAGGCTCGCAAGTTCGCATAGTTCGGGTTGAGCACGCCCCCTGTTTGTCCGCACACGGTCCGTCCCAGATAGTCCTGGACGCAAGATCCAAGCGGGAGCCTCGCCCCGGGAATACGGTTGACATCATCGGCACGGAACAGCTTGTGGCCCGCAGTGCCGACGTAATCTACTTCTACCGCCAGCTTGGGTACAATCTCGTGCTGCAAGCTGAGGTAGAAGTTATAGACATATGGATCGCGAATTCCCTTTGGGGTGATAACGCCAGTA
>JAEZPW010000412.1 GCA_023441255.1 Acidobacteriota bacterium | reverse complement strand
GTTCAGGGCGGTCTCATAGCGGTGGTGCCCGTCAGCGATGATCAGCTTTTTGTTGAGCATCGCTTCCTGAACCTTGCTGATGACGGCAGGGTCGGAGACCTGCCACAGGCGGTGCGACACGCCGTATTCGTCAATGACATCGGCATCTGGCGCTTTGGCGGCCCGGGGGGCAGCGCCGGACTCTGCATGG
This sequence comes from Acidobacteriota bacterium, assembly GCA_023441255.1. Classification (GTDB taxonomy): domain Bacteria; phylum Acidobacteriota; class Terriglobia; order Terriglobales; family Acidobacteriaceae; genus JAEZPW01. The sequence goes on along the minus strand of JAEZPW010000412.1, from coordinate 9,695 downwards.
ACAGATCCAGTTTCGTGGGCGACCGGGAAGAGCAGTTCCTCGACCGTGTGCTCCGGTTCGCTGTACAGCATGAAAATCTGACCAAAGTGCGCACGGGTGGCGCGGAGCAGGTTCAGGCGGTCAGCTTTTGGTCCGGAGAGTGTTTGTTCATGCCGATACACGATGCCGTTGGCGTAGTCCTCGACGCGTCCAAGCGCGATGAAGCCGCGACGTTCATGGGTTTGGCCGGTAGAATCTCCGGGCACACTAAAGCGCTGAGAATAGGCGTAAATCGAGGGCTGCTGGTCAGCTTGCAAAACGCCTGAAGCGCGCCAATCGCTCAGACTCGCGGCTGCCCTTGTGTAGACGTTTTCGCCGTTATCGCCGGCCTGAGCCTGTCCCAATATGATCCGGACAAGATTAAACGGGCTCAGGGAGTAGTAGCGATTCTGCATGGCCGGCGTGATCTTGTCGTAAGGTTGGGTGACGACATCGGCCAGAGAGACCCGGTCGGAGCAGTAACGGAGCGCGCGAAACGGATAGATGGTAGCCATGACGTTTGCTCCTGATTCTAAATCATCGTGATGCAAGCGACATCGGCTAAGATTTCGGGTTTAAGAGCGCGTGGATAACGCCTTCAAGGAACCGTTTAAAGGGTGGAGCGGCAGCGGAGACTTACAAAAAAGAAAACCATCAGTATTGCCTCAACATCAGACCGAATAGCCGCCTGGACAACGACGGCCGCCGGAGCAGTCATGCTGAAACAACTCCGGGTGTGTGCTAACATCCGGACCGAACAACCGTTCTATAGCAGAGGTACTATGACCCGCAACGGAAGACGTTGTGAGCGCGGGTCATCGGCCAGCGACGTGACTGCGATGATCGATCGACAAAGCCATTGCCGTTCGGGCCGGCGGTTGCTGCCGCTGGTTTTCCTGTTTGTCAGCGTATTCGGGCCGATGCTTGCGGCCGGCTCTGCTCAGGAAACCGATGTTCACATCGTTCCGCGCAAGCCGCCGGAAACCGAAGCGGCGAAGGCCGAAGCCAGCATAGATCCTTCTCTGAAGACGCATACCAGACCAATGAAGGTGGACGTGGACCTGGTACTGGTCCCGGTGACGATCACCGATCCGCTCAACCGGCTAGTTACGGGTTTGGAACGAGACAACTTTCAGGTATTCGAGGGCGATACCAAGCAGGAAATCCGGCACTTCTCGAGCGAAGACTCCCCGATCTCCCTGGGCGTGATCTTCGACATGAGCGGCAGCATGAATGACAAGATCGAGAAGTCGCGCGAAGCGGTGGTCGAGTTCTTCAAGACGGCGAACCCGCAGGACGAATTCTTCATGATCACGTTCGCCGATAAGCCGGAGTTGTTGGAAGACTTCACGAAATCGGTGGAAGACATTCAGAACAAGCTCGTCTTCACGGTTCCGAAAGGCAAAACATCGCTGCTGGACGCCATCTATCTCGGGCTCAACAAGATGAAAAAGGCGGAGCACCAGAAGAAGGCCCTGCTCATTATTTCAGACGGCGGCGATAACAACAGTCGGTACACCGAGAACGAAATCAAGTCAATGGTGCGCGAAGCCGACGTCCAGATCTATGCGATCGGCATTTTCGATATGACACCCCGGACGGAGGAGGAGCGGGCAGGTCCGGTGCTGCTGTCAGACATCACTGACGTTACCGGCGGTCGAACCTTCACGATTGACAACGTAAACGAGCTGGCGGACGTAGCGTCGAAGATCGGCATTGAGTTGCGCAACCAATACGTGATCGGCTACCGTCCAAAGAATCCAGCACGCGACGGCAAGTGGAGAAAGATCAAGGTGAAGTTGGTGCCGCCGAAGGGACTGCCGCCGCTCCATGTATTTGCGAAAACGGGATACTATGCACCTCGCCAACAATAAGATGTGGACGGCCCTGCTGCTTGGCGGGGCTTTGTTTGTGTTCGTGCTCGGTTCGCTTGCCCAAAGCACCTCCTCAGGACAGTCGGGTCAGCCTGCAACTCAGGAACACCAGACCGTCATTCCGCCGCTGCCGGATGAGCAGCAACCGGCGAACGCGTCCAAAGGAGCCGCCGCTCCGGCAGCACCGCAGACGACTGTTCCAGCGCAGGGCAGCGCGCAGGCTCCGGCTCAGACAGCAGCTCCACAGCCAGCGGCGCCCGCTCCGCAGCGGCCCCCAAATCAGCCGTCAAACACGGTGCAGATTCCCGCCAACTCGGGGCAGGAACCATCGCGCTCAGATAACGGGGTTTACGTCTTCAAGGCACGCGTGGAGGAAGTGGTGCTGCACGCCACGGTCGTTGATGACCGCCAGCGACTGGTGACGAATCTGGACAAGAGCGCGTTTACGGTTTACGAGGACGGCCAGCCGCAACAGATAACGTCGTTCCGCCACGAGGACATACCTGTTTCCATCGGAGTCGTCATCGACAATTCCGGGTCCATGCGCGAGAAGCGGCATGAGGTGAATCAGGCCGCCATCAATCTCGTCAGGGCCAGCAATCCGAGGGACGAAATTTTCGTAGTCAATTTCAACGACGAGTACTACCTGGACCAGGATTTTACGGCCAGCATCCCGAAGTTGCAGGAAGCGCTGGAGCGCATCGAGTCTCGCGGAGGCACCGCGCTTTACGACGCTATCGTGGCGTCTGCCGACCACCTCAAGAAGAACGCCCGATTGGAAAAGAAAGTTCTGATGGTGGTGACCGACGGTGAAGATAATGCAAGCCGCGAATCGCTGGAGCAGGCGATCCGTCGTCTGCAGGCGGAGAACGGTCCGACCGTCTACACGGTGGGCCTGCTGTGGGGAGAGGGCCATCTGAAACGCGCCAAGCGTGCCTTGCAGGAGATGGCTGAGGATACAGGCGGCGTATCGTTCTTCCCGCGTGACCTTAGCGAAGTGGATAACATTACACGGCAGATCGCTCACGATATCCGCAACCAGTACACGATCGGCTATCGTCCTACGCGTCCGCAGACCGAAGGCGGGTACCGTACGGTGAAGGTGGAAGCGCGAGCGAAAGGCTATGGCAAGCTGCAGGTGCGCACACGGAGCGGCTACTACGCCGGCCAGGAGCGGGCGGCGAGATAGCGGCTGCCAAGGAATCAAGTGTGGGGCGCTCGATAATACGGGCGCCTTTTCTTTGCGCGAAGTTTTGAGGCGGCGGAAGATAAGTGAGAATCTGAATGTCTTGCGTTTATTGGAGAGGCGATGAATACCCTGGAAGTCACCACTTCGCGAGTTGCTGAAAACATCATTGATATCGTGGGCGAGACACCGATGTTGCACCTGCGGCGGCTCGTTCCTGGCGGCTGTGCGGACATCTATGCCAAGCTCGAGTACCTGAATCCGGGCGGCAGCATTAAAGACCGTGCGGCCATCGGGATCATCAAGCGGGCCGAGCAGGAAGGGAAACTGAACGCGAACAGCACCATTGTGGAGGCGACCGCCGGGAACACCGGCATCGGCCTGGCACTAATCGGGGTGAATAAAGGCTATCGAGTCGTAATCTTCATGCCCGAAAAGTTCTCGGAGGAAAAGGCGACACTGACGCGGGCTCTAGGGGCGGAGGTGTTCCGCACACCGGAGAAGGAAGGCATGCAGGGTGCGATTCAGCGGGCGAAGGATTTCGCGGCAAAAACGCCCGGGGCATTTATGGCCGGGCAGTTCGAGAATGCTGCCAATCCCGACTACCATTACGAGACTACGGGGCGTGAAATCTTCGACCAGATGGAGGGCCGGATTGACGCCGTCGCAATAGGCGCCGGTACCAGCGGAACCTTCACCGGCGTGGCCCGCTACTTGAAGGAGCGTTTGCCGAAGGTTCATGCAGTGACCGTCGAGACGCAAGGGTCGGTTTACGGCGGTGGGGAGCCGGGCGATCACCAGGTGGAGGGAATCGGAGCGAGCTTCATCCCAGCGATCTACGACGCCTCTGTCTCCGACGAGGTAATCGCCGTGACGGACGAGGACGCGTTCGCCATGGTGAAGCAACTGGCGGCGAAGGAAGGCGTGCTGGCGGGGTCAAGCGGCGGGGCGAACGTATGGGCGGCCTTGGAGCTTGCCAAGAGGCTGGGTCCTGGGAAAAGGGTTGTGACTATCATTCCCGATTCAGCGGAGCGGTATCTGTCGAAGGCTATTTTCGATTTCAGGGGCTGACGGCAGGGTGTCGCGTAGGGGTTCCTCCGCTTCGCTGCGCGCAGCGTCGGAATGACAAAGTCCAAACGTGATAGAGCCTGACATGACAAAGGCTTGACAAAGTGCTGTTGCGGCGAAGCTGGTGGTGACAAAGCCTTAGAAAGATCGTGAGGGGTGATGGCGAAAAAGATCGAATGGGGATTTGCGACGAAGGCGATTCACTCGGGGCAGGAGCCGGAGCCGCTGACCGGGGCGGTTTCGTTCCCGATATTTGCAACGTCAACGTACGTTCAGGATGAGTTGGGCAAGCCACGGCTCGGGTACGAGTATGCCCGTGTGACGAATCCCACTCGCGACCGCCTGCAGGAGAACCTGGCGGCGCTGGAGGGCGGCGTTGCGTCGCGCGTATTCGCCAGCGGCATGGCAGCGATCAACGCGCTGACCACGATGCTGGTGGCGGGTGACCACGTGATCTGCTCCGACAACGTGTACGGCGGCGTTCCCCGCCTGTTCAACCAGATTCTGCAGAACTATGGCCTCGAATTCTCGTACGTGAACACTTCCAGCACGAGTGCCGTAGCCAAAGCTATCAGGAAGAACACGCGATTCGTGTATGTTGAGACGCCGACGAATCCGCTCATGACGATCAGCGACATCGCGTCTATTGCGGACGTGTGCCACGCGCACAAGGGCGTTCAACTGATCGTCGACAATACGTTCATGTCGCCTTATTTCCAGAAGCCGATCGCGCTCGGCGCCGACATGGTGGTGCATTCGACAACGAAGTTCCTGAACGGACACAGCGACGGCCTCGGTGGGGTAGTGGTCTGCACGAACCAAACCCAGGCAGAGCAACTTGGCTTCATACAGAAGGCGCAGGGAGCCATCATGTCGCCATTCGAATGCTGGCTGATCATGCGTGGCGTGAAGACCCTTGCCGTGCGCATGCAGCAGCACGACCGCAACGGACGCCTCGTGGCCGACTATCTCGCCGGCCACCGCAAGGTGAAGGCCGTGTTCTATCCGGGACTGCGCGACCATCCGCAGCATGAACTGGCCAAGCGCCAGATGTCAGGCTTCGGTTCTATGATCACCTTCGAGACGGGCTCGCTCGGCAATGCCAAGAAGATGCTTAAGCGCGTGCGGGTTTGTTCGCTCGGAGAGTCGCTGGGAGGAGTCGAAACGCTGATCTCTCACCCGGCAACGATGACCCACGCTGCGCTTGGAAAAGAAGGCCGCAAGGCAATCGGCATTACCGACGGGATGGTTCGAATCTCGGTCGGGATCGAGAACGTGGAGGACATCATTGCCGATCTCGACCAGGCGCTGGCCGCGATGTGACGAGGGGAGAGCTTTTCGGTGCGGGAGGGGTTCCTCGCTGCGCTCGGAATGACAAGCCTTTGTTTAAGCCCTTTCTGTACTGGTCAAGTGACGACACGCGAGTGGAATTCTCAGGAGTATGACCGGCTTTCGGCTCCGCAGCACGCGTGGGGCGTGAAGGTGCTGGAGCGACTGCGCGGCAGGGAACTGCCTGCCGGCGCGCCGGTGCTGGACGCAGGCTGCGGAACGGGTCGGGTCACGACGGAGCTGCTATCCGGCTTTCCGGGGCTGGCGGTGGTCGGTGCGGACCTTTCGCTCAACATGCTGAGAACGGCGCGTCAGAAGCTTGCTCCGCGATTCGGCGAACGTGTCGCGTTGGTTTCGGCCGACCTGCAGCGACTGCCGTTCGTCGGGACATTCGGGGCCGTTTTCAGCACCGCGGTGTTTCACTGGGTCAAGGACCACGACGGACTGTTCCGATCTATCAGGGATTCCCTGCTTCCGCGTGGGTGGCTGATCGCGCAATGTGGCGGTGGTCCCAACCTGAAGAAGCAACGCGACCGCGCCCGGGAGATCCAGCGTCGACCCGAATACGCGCCGTTCTTTGCCGGATGGGCCGAACCCTGGGAGTATGCCGACGAGCCCGCAACGTTTCGGAGGCTCGAACAGGCGGGATTCGTGTGCATTCGGGTGTGGCTGGAGGAGGCGCCGACCACACTCGAGGACGAAGAGACTTACCGCGCTTTCTTGGAAAACGTCACGCTGCACCGGATACTGGCGTGCCTGCCCGCTACGTCGCTACGAGAGACTTTCCTGGACGAGATGCTCGCGCGGGCTGATGGCGACTGGAGCCTGGACTACTGGCGCCTGAACATCGATGCCCAAAAGCCATGAGCGGGAAACTCTGCGCCGCCGCTCAGGAGACTTCCGCCGCGATCCAGTTCAGATATTCCGCGCTGCCATCCTCGACCGGAATCGTGATGCACTCGGGCAGATCGTAGGAGTGCAACTCACGAATTGCTTCGCGGACGCGCTCAGCGGCGGCCTCTGTGGTCTTGATAAGGAGCATCCACTCCTGCGCCGTTTCGACCGTGCCTTTCCAGCGATAGACCGATTCGATCGGCGCACTGATGTTGACGCAGGCGGCGAGGCGGCGTTCGACGAGTGAGCGCGCAATCTGATGGGCTTCTGTTTGTGTCCCGGCGGTGGTCAGGATGATGCGCTTGTCAGTCATGTCGTAAAATTCCCTGTTGGCTTCAACGGACACTGTAGCACTGCCGCGGCATCCAACCGTGTTTTGAGTCGCCGCGCGGCACATTCTGAGTTCAACTCCTCACGAACAGCAGCGTAAACGAAAGGTTTGAACAATTATGTCCACGCAGATCAAGTTCGGTACGTCAGGCTGGCGCGGCGTGATCGCCGACGACTTTACGCTGGCGAACGTCAGGCGCGCGGTGACGGGAATCGCGCGGTACGTAACATCGCAGAAGCGTTCGGATGCACGCGTCATTGTGGGGCGCGACCCGCGGTTCTTGGGCGAGATGCTGGTGGATACGGCCGCAGCAATTCTGCAGGAAAACGGCATTAGCCCGATGGTCATAGAGCAGCCCGCGCCGACCCCTGCTATTTCGTTTGAGACGATACGCACGGAGGCCGACGGCGCCATCAACTTCACTGCTTCCCACAATCCCCCGCAGTACAACGGCATAAAGTTTTCTACGCCCGACGGCGCGCCTGCCCTGCCGAACGTGACGGGAGCGATTGAAGCCGAGGTGGCGAAAGTGGGAGGGCAGGACGTTGTCTCAGGTAAGGCTGACGGGGCTAAGCGCGAGACTGTTGATGTACGCGAGAGCTACCTCAAGCGCCTGCGCGAGATTGTCGACCTGGATGTGATCAGGAAGTCGGGCATGAAAGTAGCGTTCGACCCGCTGTGGGGCGCGGCAAGGGGATACTCCGATCACCTGTTGCGCGAGGCCGGTGTGGAGGTGGGAACCGTACACGATTATCGCGATGTCCTGTTCGGCGATCATGCGCCCGAGCCGGACGACCACCTTCTGAACGACCTGCGTGGAAAGATGCGCGAGATGGGCGCGCGGATCGGCATTGCGACCGACGGTGACGCCGACCGCTTCGGCATCGTGGACCAGGACGGATGGTTCCTGCAGCCAAATTATGTGATAGCCCTGCTGTTCGACTACCTGGTCGAGACACGCGGGTGGAAGAACGGCGTGTGCAAATCGGTCGCGACCACGAACATGATCAACGCCCTGGCCGACCATCACAAGGTGCAGCTCTACGAGACGCCGGTGGGCTTCAAGTACATCGGCGAGCTGATCAAGGAAGACAAAATCGCCATCGGCGGCGAAGAGAGTGCGGGGCTTTCGATCAGGCACCATGTGCCGGAGAAGGACGGTGTTCTTGCCGGCCTGCTCTGCTGCGAAGCCGTAGCGCGCCGCGGAAAGTCTCTTCGCGAGCAACTCGAGAAGCTGTTTGCCGAAGTTGGTTCCTTTTATCCTTTACGCGAGAACTTTCGCTTGACCCCCGCGGTGAAAGAGAAGTTCACTACCAAGTTGAAAGCGAACGCATCGGAGTTTTACGGGCGCAAGATCGCTAAGGCCGATCGCACCGATGGCCTGAAGCTGGTTTTCAAAGACGGCTCGTGGGTCTGCTACAGATTGTCCGGCACGGAGCCGGTGGTTCGCGTTTATACTGAGGCGCGCAGCGAAGCGGATTTGGCAAAGCTGAGCGCCGCGGCCAAGCAATGGATATTCGAGTAGTCATAGACAAATCCGAAGATGTTCGGGATTGGGCACACCGCCGGAGGAAGACTCTGGCCAGCGGTGCGATGATCCTGATTGCCGTGTTGCTGGCATACCATGTCTTCGCCGGCACGAACGGAATCGGCGTCTATTTCAAGAAGCAGGACGAGAACCGGGCTTTGCAGCAGGAACTGGACCAGTTGAGGAAAGAGAACGAGGACCTCAACCATCGCGTGAAGGCGCTTAAGTCAGATCCTCAGACGATCGAGAAGGAAGCGCGCGAGCAGTTGAAGTACGCCAAACCGGGCGAGGTGATTTACGTCATGCCCGAGCAGAAAGCGGCAGCGCCACCTGCAAATGCTACGGCGCAGAAGGAAGCGACTCCGAAGAAGCCGTGAGGTGGAATCAGATGCGGTTCAAGGGGCGGCTGATGAGGCCGCCTCTAACCTTTTTTGACGTATAACCCGATTGTGTCGGATGGAGGGCGGGACGGGGCACAGCCCCGTCCCCACACACATGCGCTTTGCGACACACATGCATACACGCCGGTTCCGCAAAATGTGGTGCTGTCTAGCGCGACACACCCTCAGACGGCGAACTGGCGGTGGCGTAAAGCTTCTTCGGCATTCGTCCGGCTACATAGGCTCCGCGGCCGGCGAGGACGGCGTACCTCATTGCCTCTGCCATGAGGATGGGGTCCTGGGCGGCTGCGATTCCGGTGTTCATAAGCACGCCGTCATAGCCGAGCTCCATCGCAAGAGCGGCATCTGAGGCTGTGCCAACGCCGGCATCGACGATCAGGGGGACCTCGGTGATTAATTCGCGGAGGATGCGCAGGTTCGCCTGGTTCTGAATTCCCATGCCGCTGCCTATGGGGGCTCCCAGCGGCATGACGGCGCTTGCGCCGGCATCGATCAGCCGGCGTGCAACTACAATGTCGTCAGACGTATATGGCAAAACAGTAAAGCCTTCCTTTACCAGTACGCGGGTGGCTTCGACGGTAGCTTGAACGTCCGGATAGAGGGTCTTCTGGTCGCCAATGACCTCAATCTTCACCCAGTCCGACAGGCCGACTTCGCGGCCCAGACGCGCGGCGCGGATAGCCTCGTCGGCGGTGTAGCAGCCTGCGGTATTCGGCAGCAGAAAGTACTTTTTGGGGTCGATGAAGTCGAGCAGCGACTCTTTGCTGCGGTCGAGGTTCACGCGACGCACAGCCACGGTGACCATCTCGGCGCCGCTTGCTTCGATCGCCCGTGCGGTTTCTTCGCCGGACTTGTACTTACCTGTGCCTACGATGAGGCGGGAACGGAACTGCCTGCCTGCAATTACGAACGAGTCCATGGCTGTTATTGTAGCGCGGCGCAAGCAGACGGGCAGCGGTCGCTTGGAATGTGCCCGACAGTAATGCGCGTCCGACCGCTTCACGAACGGCGGGACGCGCATGCAAATCAGGCGATGTGTACGGCTTCACTCGCCATTGAATACGCC
>JAEZPW010000380.1 GCA_023441255.1 Acidobacteriota bacterium | reverse complement strand
GGATCGACCGCAAGACTTTGCGCGAAAAGCTAAAGGCGATGGACCCCGCGGTGGAGTAAATCGCACCGGGGAGTTTCTCCCCGGTGGTACTTTCCACCCCTCACGTCGGCACGCGCATCCAGGCGCTCGGGCGCTCCAATCCCAGTACTTTCAATCGCTTAACCGTAGCCCCACTGTCAGTTTTCCCGGCAACGTACGTGCTTCCTATTCAATGTTGTGACCCCGACACGGTCGAGTAACGACAGGACACGAGTGGCCCACCGGCAACATCGCGGAGCAAACAACGGGAAGGTCTCCCCCAGAGACGTTGCCAGCCTGTTATGCAGCCGCGACGAGCAGGTGCCGGAGACCTCGGTCGACTACGTAGGCCTATGTGCAACCTGCGAGCTGCGCAAAACCTGCGAAAAGCCGAGAACTCCGGGAGGCATTTGGTCCTGCAACGATTACTCGGAACTGTGACGAGAGGATAAGAAGAAGAAAGAGAAGAGCTGTTGGAGGAAGGAGACATAATGCCGGAGACATTAGTTAAGGAGCCTGTACCAAAGGAACCTGTTGCGGACAAAGCCGCACAACCGAAAAAGGCCACCAAGACGTTCAACTCGTTTCAGATCGCCCAGGCGCAATTCGACAAGGTAGCCGAAACCCTGGGACTCGACGCGGCGACGAGGGAACTGCTCCGTTATCCGCTACGCGAATTCCAGTTCGCCATCCCGGTGCGTATGGACGATGGCTCAGTAAAGATCTTCCGCGGATTTCGCGTGCAGCACAACGATGCTCGTGGACCGGGCAAGGGCGGCATCCGCTTTCATCCGCAGGAGACGGTCGACACGGTTCGCGCACTTTCGATGTGGATGACCTGGAAGTGCGCGGTAGTCGATATCCCGCTCGGTGGCGCGAAGGGCGGCGTAGTGTGCGATCCTCACAACCTGAGCATGCGCGAACAGGAGCAGATCTGCCGTGGCTGGGTACGGCAGGTGGCCCGTGAAGTTGGCCCGCTCAGCGATGTCCCGGCTCCCGACGTAATGACCAACGCACAGCACATGGTGTGGATGCTGGACGAATACGAAAAAATCCATGGCGGCCGTTTCCCCGGATTCATCACCGGCAAGCCGGTGGGCATGGGTGGTTCGCTGGGCCGTACCGAGGCGACCGGCTATGGCGTCGTATTCACGCTGCGCGAGGCGTTGAAAGAGATCGGCATCCGTCCGGACAACACGGAGGCCAGTGTCCAGGGTTTCGGCAACGTGGCGCGATATGCAATCGAGCTTTACCAGAAGCTCGGCGGAACGGTAATCGCCGTTTCATGCTGGGACCAGACTGACCAGTGCTCGTACACTTATAGGAAGAAAGACGGCATCAATCTACAGCAATTGGTCGGCATCACCGACCGTTTCGGCGGGATCGACAAAGCCAAGGCGCAGGCGCTCGGATATGAACTACTGCCGGGCGATGCGTGGATCGAGCAGGATGTCGACATCCTGATCCCCGCCGCGATGGAAAATCAGATCACGGGCGACAACGTTGGGCGCATCGGAAGACGCGTTCGCATCATCGCCGAAGGGGCGAACGGGCCGACCACCCCTGAGGCCGACGCCGAGATCCGCGCACGCGGAATCCTGCTGATCCCCGATTTCCTCGCCAATGCCGGCGGTGTCACCTGCAGCTACTTCGAGCAGGTGCAGAGCAACATGAACTACTTCTGGGAAAAGGACGAGGTCCTGGGCAAGCTCGACCTGAAGATGACGGCGGCCTATTTCGCCGTTTCCGAGCTGGCACGTTCCCAGAAGCTCTACATGCGTGACGCAGCTTACGCCATCGCGATCGGGCGCGTAGCGAAAGCGTGTCACGACCGCGGCTGGGTGTAAGACCCAAGGTCGCGTGCAATGGCTCCCGGCGGTGCCTCCTCCGCCGGGAGCGATTCCAGAGGGGAGCCACAGATGGGCGCGTTGACATCTCCTACGGTAGACCTGCCAGTCTTCAACCGGCACTTCTGGGACGGAACTTTCCGGTTTACACGCCTCGGCACGGGAGCCCTGGGTGGAAAAGCGCATGCGCTCGTCTTTATCAAGGACCTGCTGTACGGCGCAGTGGACCACAGCTCCTATCCGAATTTTGAAATCAATGTCCCCACGATGGCGGTGATCGCCACGGACTTCTTCGACGAATTCCTGGCGCAGAACCGACTTCGCGATCTCAAGTTCGACGAACTGACCGACGCCCGTATCGCGTACGCTTTTCAGAAAGCCGATTTGCCGGTCGAGCTTGTCGGCGACCTTCGCGCGCTCATCACACAGGTTCATACTCCGCTGGCGATCCGGTCTTCAAGTCTGCTGGAAGACGCCTTGGATCGCCCCTTCGCCGGCGTTTACGCGACCAAGATGATTCCAAACAACCAGTTCGATCCGGACACTCGTTTCCGTCGCCTGGTTGAAGCCGTCAAATTCGTGTATGCATCGACGTACTTCCGCGAGGCGCGCGAGTACATCCGGACCACGGGTCGCGATCCCAAAGAAGAGAAGATGGCGGTGATCATTCAGGAGGTGGTCGGCCTCAGGCACAACGACCGGTTCTACCCGGATGTTGCCGGCGTGGCGCGCTCCTACAACTTTTATTCCATCGCACCGGCCCGCCCGGAGCAAGGTGTGATAAGCCTGGCACTGGGGCTGGGGAAGACGATTGTCGACGGGGGCATCTCGTGGACGGTATCTCCCGCGTATCCAAAAAACCCGCCGCCATTTGCGTCGGTCAACGACATTCTTCGCAACACGCAGACCGAGTTCTGGGCCGTGAATATGGGCAAGCCTCCTGCCTACGACCCGGTCAGCGAAGTCGAATACCTTGTGCATGCGAACCTTGCTGATGCCGAAAGCGATCAGGTCCTGCGGCTCGTCGCATCAACCTACGACGCAGCCCGCGACAGGCTGGTTCCGGGAGTCGGCCCGCGCGGCCCTCGCGTGCTTGACTTCGCCCCGCTGCTGGTCTGGGAACAGTTCCCGGTTGCGCATATCGTCGAGAGCCTGCTGCATGCCGCTGAGAAAGCGATGGGCGCGAAGGTCGAAATTGAGTTCGCGCTGACGTTTGAGAGCGAGGGCGAAGCCACCCGTGCCAGGCTCGGCTTTCTGCAGGTGCGGCCGATGTTCGTCTCGGCTGAGGCGGTGGAACTCACGGCGAAAGATCTCAGCAGTCCCGATGCGATCGTTGCCTCCGAAATGGTCATGGGCAACGGTGTGGCGGAGGGAATTCACGACATAGTTTTCGTTAAGCCGGAATCGTTCTCGCCGGTCCTCACGCCGGAGATCGCGCAGGAATTGGAAGAATTCAACCACGAACTCTCGGAGCAGCACCGCCCCTATATACTCATTGGGTTTGGCCGCTGGGGCAGTTCCCATTCATCCCTGGGGATTCCCGTTACCTGGAGTCAGATTTCTGGAGCGCGGGTGATCGTGGAGTCGACCCTGCCCGAGATGAATGTCGAACTGAGCCAGGGCTCTCACTTCTTCCATAATCTTTCGAGTTTTCGCGCAAGCTATTTCATGGTGCCGCACGGTCGCGAGTACGGCATAAACTGGGCGTGGCTGCAACGGCAATCGGTGGTTCGCGAGACCGTGCTGATTCGTCACGTAAGGACTTCAGAGCCGATGTCGGTCAAGGTAGATGGACGTACAGCACGTGGACTTGTTCTCGGGCCCAGATAGCACACAACGAGATATCCCGATGAACCCGGACGATAAGCATCTTGGCCCGATACTGCACGCCCTGCAGGAGCGCGCGAAGGAACTGAACTGCCTATATCAGGTGGGTGAAATCCTCGAATCCGATTCACGACTCGACGAAATTTTTCGCCAGGTAATTGAGGTTCTGCCGCACGGATGGCAATACCCAAACGTCTGCCAGGCCCGAATCACCCACAAGGACACGGTCATCGAACCGGTCGATTACCGGACGACCGAGTGGGTGCAAGTCGCGGCCCTGGTGGTTCAAGGGCAGCAGGTCGGCACTGTCGAAGTTTCCTACCGCGAGCACATGCCGAATGCTGACGAGGGCCCTTTTCTCAAGGAAGAACGCAAGCTGATCGACGCCATCGCAGAGCGAATCAGCAGCGCTATTATGCAGCGTCGCCTCAAAGCGGCTTTCACGCGATGGGCCGCCGCAAGTTCTGAGGAGGCACCGGATCGCGGCGAGTGGCGTGTCGTGCTGGATTTCCTGCGCGATACCGATCCCGTTCTGTTGCAGCGCATCTCCCGCAAACTCATCAATCACCTGAGTTGGAGCGGCTTGCCGGAAGCCAAGAAGCTTGTGCAGTCTGCTGGAGCGTCACTTCTCGACGGCAGCGGAAATTCCGACGGAAACCGACCGATGCCGCGGGACCGATGGAGACTCTCGGAGGACCTGACTGCCGAGGCGTTCCGAATCGCCGAACAGCACCTGAGCGAAGGGGAAATCCTTGATTGTGTGACGACCTGGATCAAGGAAGACAAGACAACACACCTGGTACAGGCGCTTGAGAATCAATACACGCCACTCGGCGAAATCGTCGAAGCAGTTGAACGTTTTCGTCACTCTGGAGTCGACGAATCCGAGCTTTCCGTCTCAACCCAGAAAGGTTTGCGCGTTGCGCTTCTGCGGCGCTTCTTCTCCGAGAGCCTGGACTTTATCAACGTCGCCAAAGAATTCGTTGAGATAAAGGATTTTTACGACCTGCTGGGCAGAATCATCTTCCCACCGCGATGCCACGGCAAACTGGGCGGCAAGAGCGCGGGGCTGTTCCTCGCCAAGAAGATCATCGAAAAGACGCCCGAAGCGACATTGGTTCAGAAGGTCAAAGTGCCGAAGACCTGGTATCTCACTTCGGACTGGATTCTTCGGTTCGTCCATCACAACGACCTGGAAGACGTACTCAACCGCAAGTACATGCAGGTCGAACAGATCCGCATGGAATATCCTCACCTGGTCGCATTGTTCAAGAATTCGCCGATGCCTTCCGAACTCGTCAAAGGCATTTCGGTGGCACTGGACGATCTTGGGGATGTTCCGCTGATCGTGCGGAGTTCCAGCCTTCTGGAAGATCGTACGGGGTCCGCATTCTCCGGCAAGTACAAGAGCCTTTTTCTCGGGAACAGAGGGACGAAGGAAGAACGCCTTAGTGCACTGACGGATGCGATCGCCGAAGTGTACGCGTCCATTTTTGGTCCCGACCCGACCGAATACCGTGCCGAGCGCGGACTGCTGGATGTCCACGAAGAAATGGGCATCATGATACAGGAGGTGATCGGCAAACAGGTCGGACGTTATTTTCTGCCGGCGTGTTCGGGCGTAGCCTTCAGCACCAGCGAGTTTCGCTGGTCGGCGCGTATCAAGCGCGATGACGGTCTCATCCGGCTTGTGCCCGGGCTCGGCACGCGCGCCGTCGATCGAGTTGCCGACGATTACCCGGTGCTCATTGCACCGGGGCAGCCGAACCTGCGGGCCAACGTCACGGTGGACGAAGTGTTGAGATATTCTCCGAAGCGGGTCGACGTCATCAATCTGGAGACCAACGCGTTCGAAACCGTAGACGCATCCCAACTGCTGCGTGAGTGCGGCGCCAACTACCCGCAGGTACGCGACTTAGTCTCGATCCTAGAGGACGATTTCATCCGCCAACCCATCGGCCCTGTTCCTGACTTCGCGACGTGCGATGCCGTTTTTACGTTTGAGGGTCTTACCCGCAACACGCCCTTCGTTGCACGTGTGCGCGAATTGATGACAGTTTTGCAGGCCAAACTTCACACCCCCGTCGACATCGAGTTCGCTTACGACGGCAACGATTTTTACCTGCTCCAGTGCCGTCCGCAAAGTTACGGCAGCGGGGTTGGTCCTGTCGCCATTCCGCAAAACCTGCCTCACGACAGCATCGTGTTTTCGGCGAACCGTTTTGTTTCTAACGGTCAGGTTCCGGATATTACCCATATCGTCTACGTCGATCTCGATGGCTATAGCCGTCTTACCGACGCTGATATGAGGCAGGTAGGTCGCGCCGTCGGACGTGTGAACAAGCTGTTGCCGAAACGACAGTTCATCCTGATAGGCCCCGGGCGCTGGGGCAGTCGCGGAGACATCAAGCTTGGAGTACCAGTCACGTACTCCGATATCAACAACTCGGCCATGTTGATCGAGGTCGCGCGCCAGAAGGGCAACTACCTCCCCGAGCTGTCATTCGGCACGCATTTTTTTCAGGACCTTGTCGAGGCTTCGATACGCTACCTGCCTCTTTATCCGGATGATCCCGACACGGTCTTCAACGACTTCTTTCTTTCGCGCTCGCATAACATGCTGGAGCACGTGTTACCTGAGTATTCGCATCTTGGCGAAACGATTCACGTCGTCGACGTGTCACATGAGACGGGCGGTTCGGTTCTCCGTGTCCTGATGAATGCGGATATCGACCAGGCCGTGGCGTTCCTCGCTCCGCCCCGCAACAAGGCAACAAGGCAGCCAGAGTTTGAAGTGGAAACAACGGACCGCCCTGGAAACGAGCACTGGCGCTGGCGGTATCGAATGGCGCAACGGATCGCCACAGATATCGATCCGGACAAGTTCGGCGTCAGAGCTTTCTACCTCATCGGAAGCACTAAGAATGCCACCGCGGGCCCGGGGAGTGACATTGATCTGCTGCTTCACATTGAGGGGAGCGAGGAGCAGCGGAGTGCGCTTTTGCTTTGGCTGGAAGGCTGGAGCCGCTGCCTGAGCGAGATCAATTTTCTGCGCACGGGATATCGCACGGACGGACTCCTGGACGTGCACCTTGTGACGGACGAGGACATCGCTGCCAAAACCAGCTTTGCGGTAAAGATCGATGCAACTACAGATGCAGCGCGAAAGCTGATCATGCGTGAGTCGCAGGCTAGAGCAGCTGGCGAGTAGCAAGCTGTGGTGCGGCGGGGTCGAATCGAACCAGTGCCAGCTCAGGGCCGTCGTGGGCGCCGTTTATGGAGACGGTGCGGCCGATCTGTATCTTCCATTCACCGGTAAGCCGCGTGGACTCGTGTATATGTCCGTGAAGTGTCAACAGCGGCTGTCGTTGTTCTATGAACCGGCTGACCGCGATGCTTCCGATATGCGGGCACAGCGGAACGTGATCGTACATCTGGCCGTCGACAGCGCCCATGTCCAGCATGGTGTCGGCGGGAGGCGCGTGAAAAAGGAAAATCGCGTGGCTCAGGTCGTCGTCGCCTGTCAACGCCGCCAGATCTTCTTTTATGGTGCCCCATTTCGTTTCGTGCGGCTCGACGGGAACCGTGCGCCGTCCTTCCTCCGGAGATACGCACGCTGGTGGAACGTATCGCGAGACGTCGTAGCGCTCCCAGTCTTTCATCAGAAACGGAGTTGGGGGTACGCAGCCGTAGCCGTAAACCTGGTACTCACAACCAAGCCGCTCTTTGTTACATGGCACGCGGCGCCCGTGAACATAGGTCAAGAGATCTTGCGAGACAGCGCTGTCGAACAGCGGCTCCGCGCAGCGCGGATCGTCGTTGCCCAGAATCACGAATATTGCTGGAAACTCCTTACCGAGCAAATCGCGTAATTGGCGTAACCGCGGCACCACAAATTCGTGAACGAACTCGGCTGCATCGGCTCCGCGGCAGACGTCGCGACTAAACAGGTCACCGCCAAGAAATGCTGCAGCGGGCCGCTCGCTCCGCAAGCTGTCGAAGAGCTTCTCGAATCGGGTCGTGCTGCCATGCAGATCTGTAGAAAAGAAGCAGAGGGGCAAGATAAGTCTCCTCTCGCCGTCGAACGCCGCGGCGCCTGGTCAGATCCTATCGAATAGTAGACCGCCCTCAATGGACTGAACAGCTGATTTCGAAGCAACTCCCAAGTGAGCGCAAGCCTTATGCGTCGCATGGGCGGTTCGTTGGCGCACATGGGCTTCGCGGGTTCGCCCTCAGGTCCTGCTGCATCAGAATCTTGGCTTGGTCTACCATCAATACTGTTGGATTTTCTTCAGCTCCTGTTCCTGATGGAGGCGACGATGCATGAACTCGGCGTTCTATTAACTTTTACGGGTGGTTTAGCCGGAGCGCTGGTGTTCGGGTTTGTCGCCCAGAAGCTGAAGTTATCTCCGATAATCGGCTATCTGCTGGCGGGTGTGGCGGTGGGACCTTTCACACCAGGCTTCGTGGCGAACCGCAATATTGCAGAACAGTTTGCGGAGATCGGCGTGATTCTGCTGCTGTTCGGAATCGGATTGCGATTCAACTTGCAGGAGCTGTTCGCGGTGTGGAGAGTGGCCATTCCAGGCGCCCTCATCCAGAGCACGAGTTCAACGTTAGCCTTAGCGGCGTTGCTGCGGCTCTTCGGCTGGAGCTGGAGTGAGGGACTGATTCTGGGTGCAGCCATTTCGGTCGCTAGTACCGTGGTGATGGCCCATGTTCTGGGTGAGCACCACGACCTTCACGCCGAGATAGGTCACATCGCGATCGGCTGGACTGTCGTCGAAGATATCCTGACCGTCGCTGCGCTGTTGCTGTTGCCGATTTTGTTCACTCCCGGAAAAGCGGAGCAGAGTGCCGAGGCGGCACTGGGAATGGCCGCAGTGAAGGTCGTGTTGGAAGTTGCGGCTATTGTGATCCTCGGTCGCTGGGTGATTCCGTGGGCGCTGGAGCGGGTTGAGAAAACCCATTCGCGCGAGCTCTTTACGTTGGCCGTGCTCGTGCTCGCGCTTGGAATCGCGGTTGGTTCCGCTCAGATTTTCGGAGTATCCATGGCGCTTGGCGCGTTCCTTGCCGGCCTGGCCGTGGGCCGTTCCGAGTTCGCGGCCCGCGCTGCCAGCGACGCCATACCCATGCGCGATGCTTTCGCGGTGCTCTTCTTCGTCTCGGTGGGCATGCTATTCGATCCGCGCAGCCTGTTCCAGGTTCCTTTAGTGATTGCCGTCGTGTTGGCTGTGGTGATCTTTGTGAAGCCAGTGTCCGCTCTCCTTACGGTGCGCCTTTTGGGCGTGCCGCTCGCGACGGCGATTCCGGTGGGCGCCGCGTTCTCGCAGGTGGGCGAATTCAGCTTCATTTTGGGATCGGTTGCTCGTCAGCTCGGGTTGGTAACCAATGCTGGTTGGAACGCTTTGGTGGCAGCGTCGGTTATCTCGATCGCGGTGAACCCTTACATTTACCGTTACCTTCGTGCCTACTCATCATCCTTGACCAAACAGGCCCCGGTCAGCACCAGCAAACAGGAGGCGACAGCTCCTAGCGATTGCATCCTGGTCGGCTTCGGGCCGGTTGGCAAGATCGTTTACCGGCTGCTTACCGATCGCGGCAACTCGGTTACGGTCATAGATCTGAACCTCGATACAGTTCGAAAGATGAAGGCGGATGGCATAAGTACGTTGTATGGCGATGTGTTGCGACCGGGGACTCTTGAGGAAGCTGGCATCGCAACGGCCAGCAGCTTCATCCTGAGTGCCGATGTGGAGGATGCCGCCGAAATTGTCAGACAGGCGCGACTGCTCAACCCCGAGCTGAATATCCTCGTGAGATGCAGCCATCTGCGGGATGCCGCTGCGCTTAAGAGCGCCGGCGCAAACGTAGTCGCCGCCGGGGAAGCCGAGGTCGGAGTGGCACTTGCCGAGGCGGTTACGGCCAGCGATAACATCGATTATCAAGCGGCCGTAGAGCAACGGGACGCCGTTCGACGCCGGCTCTACGGCGCCCCCTCGATTGTGCCTCCCCGCGCTTCAGTTTGAGACGGGAAACACAGCCACGCGAACAATCCATGGCATCGGCGGGTTCGCTTCGCGAAGCGTATCAGGACACGACCTGTCAAAACTGCCAGTTGTAAAACTTCGCAAGAGAGCGTGATTCTGTGATCACGGGGTAGAACAGGTTTCCGCTTCTGCCTCCCGCAGCGGTCGACGCGAATTCTTGTCACGGTCAGGAGACCGCGACGTTTCATGTTGGTTAGGACTACAAAGTCGTTGCGGGGAGGAGTCCTTGCGTGAGCCTCGGCCAAGCCGCACCGGGAGTCTAACACCACGTCAGCGCGAGGTTCTTCGCCTGCTCGCAAAGGGTCATACGATGAGGGAGGCTGCCGGGCTCCTTCAAGTCACCCCGCGAACAATTGCATTCCATAAGTACAGAATCATGAAAAAGCATGGATTAAGAACGAACTCCGATCTCGTGAGATTCGCCATCCGTGAACGCGTCATATCGGCCGACTGAGACGCTGAGTTGCACTGCTAACAGTCTTCCCTTGCACACTGAAAGATACTAGGTGTCGGCCCTGTGAGTTTTGACAGTACCTGTCAAGCGACGCATCTCTTACCATTCTTTCGCGTCGATTCTGCTATAACGCTACGGCCTCAGGCAGGGAGGGGAACTGTGAAAAGCGTAGTGATCTGCGTGCTCCTGACGATGTTTCTTCTGTTCTCATCGTTGAGCTTTGGTCAGAACCTGGAGCTAAGCGGCGGGTGGGCCCATGCCACGGGTGATTTTGGCGTAGACGGATTGGGATTAGGAATCGCCGTCTGGTTCAATCGCAGAGTCTCCATTGGGCTCAATTACGACACTATGTGGGACACTTCTCACATTGGCACTTTTGAGCTCACGAGCGTCGGCACATTGGTCTCCAAGAGCCATCTTCAGAATTTCCTTGTCGGTCCTCGGATCTTCTTCCCGAAAGTGAAGAAACACAACATAAGTCCTTTCGTCGAAGCGCAGTTTGGAGGCTCGCACCTGAGCAGCAAAATTCAACAGGCTGGCGCCAGTGAAATATCTACATCCGATAATGCATTCTCCTGGATGTTCGGTGGCGGCGCGGACTTCCACCTGAATCCGAAATGGGCGGTTCGTGGCAACCTGGACTTGTTGCGCACACATTTCGCCGATACTGGCCAGTCGCGCATTCGATTTGTTCTTGGAGTGAGCTACACGTTGGCACGCCGGAAGTAAGGTGCTGTTGCCAGAGGTCCGCGGGCAATGGCAATGGCTTGCGCACCACTCACGTCAGCCGGTGCGCGCGGTGCGGCGCATTTGTGTGTCGTCCCGAACAGGTCAAGCTTGGCCTGTATAAGCTCCTGCATTCACGGCACGCGAATGCAAACCTGTAATTCAGTGGGACTGTAAGTTTTGACAGTTCTCGTAGAGGACCCTCCACGTTTCTCATGGAGCGCGCGGTAACATCCCAAGCGTTTAGGAAACAGCAATGTCGAATCTACGGTTTCTTCTGCTGATTGCCTTGCTTTGTGGCGTAGTGGTTTCGGCGCAAGCACAAGACGAAAGCAAGCTGCTCTTCAATATCGGAGGCGGCATCGGGTTCCCTCAAGGAGACCTGGGTGGCTTCGTCAATAACGGAGCGAACTTTGTCGTCGGTGCGGGATACGGTTTCTCGAAGGTTGTCGGCGTGGACGCCGAATTCATGTGGCACGACTTGCCCATCAACTCGAGGACCAAGGACTTGCTTCAGACACCCGGCGCAAGCGCCCGCCAATATTCTTTGACGTTCAATCCGATTGTGCACTTTGGGCATAAGTTTGGAGGTTACGTGATCGGTGGCATCGGCTGGTACCATCGCTCAGGCGAAACGACCACTCCGGGGGTGGGTGTTGTCTGCGATCCTTACTGGTCCTGGTGGTACGGTTGCGCCATCGGTAGTGTAAACTTCGTGACCGGAAGCACGAGCGCCAACGCATTTGGCGAGAATATCGGCGGAGGGGTGACGTTTCGATTGGGTGAGAGTCGTGCGAAGTTCTATACAGAGTTCAGATATCACCACGCCGGCTATAGCAGAGTGTCAACGAACATCCTTCCGCTTACCTTCGGGCTCCGCTGGTGAACAGTATCTGCTAGCGACGGTGGGGAAACTTCCAGGCTATCGAGAAATGGGCTGACCGCCTCCGTTCGGCCGCGCGTCAGCCCAGGGAAGATATCCAAGATTCGGTCTTAGGGAAAAGAAGAAGCAGACCCAGATGATTCGTAGAAGCCATCGTCGGTGGCGCGGTGCCGCGTTCGGTCTGATCTTGTTGGCCGGAGCCTTTCAAACTGCTTGGTCGCACGCCATTCTGGTGGAGTCGGAACCCAAGCCTAACGCAACGGTCCGAGGCGCTGAGGTCGCCATCACTTTGCGTTTCAACGTTCGCATCGATGGTGATCGGTCACGGCTGCAATTGGTTTACCCCGACGGTTCCAGAGCCACGCTGAGAACTTCACACCAATCGCGCCCCGACATTCTGCGATCCACCGCGAATAGTCTGAAGCCGGGCACCTATAGGTTGTTGTGGCAAGTATTGGCCTTTGACGGCCATATGAGTCAGGGTGAAGTTCCGTTCACCGTCAGCTGATTATTCAACATGCCGCAGCTCGTCGACCTCTTCGGATATCTTTCACTCGTGTTCCGTGCAGGAGTGCTTATCTTCCAGTCCCTTCTGCTGGGAGGGACACTTTTCCTGCTCTGGATCGCCTCGCCCCGGCCAGACAATGCAACAGACAGTCTGGCGGCCCTACGATCGGATTCATCGCGTCTGTTACGAATGAGTGCAATTGGCCTTGCCCTTATACAAGGCATTTCCCTGTACATCGATTCCGTCATTCTGATGACTGCTACCGGCATGCATCTGCGGGATGTGATCGGAGCTAATTTCTTTGTGGCTGGGAGTTGCATCTTGGTCGCTGCTGTCTGCGTATTCTTCATCGCGGGAGTGGCGGCCAACATCCGAGTGCTAACTCTGCCTCTGCTGCTTGTCGTTATCCTATCCGCCTCCGTGATGACCAGTCATGCCGCGTCACGTCTGACGGGCCGGCCTCTACTCATCGCGCTCACCTGTCTGCATCAAACGGCTACCGGGTTCTGGATTGGCGGCCTACCGTTCCTAATGTTTGCAATGTTTCGCGTGAAGGAAACAAAGCTGCAATGGTATCTGGCCTCCCGATTCTCAAGGGTGGCCCTGGCGAGTGTAGTTGTACTGCTAGTCAGCGGGCTTGCCATGAGTACGCTATATATCGAACCGCTCAAGGCTGTTTTAGGAACCGCTTATGGCGTCATGGTGACAGCAAAAGCAGCGATGTTGGGGGTGCTTGTGGCCCTCGGCGGAATCAACTTTCTGCTGCTGCGGAACAGAACTGAAACTGCGATCCCCAAGCTACGCCGCATCGTGGAGGCGGAGTTGGGTATCGGGATAACCGTGATCCTTGCAGCCGTGTCCCTTACATCGCAGCCGCCAGCTGTCGACCTCGCGGATAACGTAGTCCCATTCCAGACAATCCTGGCCAGACTTACGCCGACTTGGCCGCGGTTTACGTATTCGGTCCCAATCACCGCCGCTCGGGCCGGCAATTTGAATCGGGGATCGACGGAGGATTCTACAGTTAAAGTTGTCGACAGTGAGCCGCTGTCCTATAAGAGGCTGGCCGACATCGCGGAGTCTGAGGCTAACCACCATTGGATGGGAGTGATTGTTCTCGCCATTGGGGTGCTCGCCTTATTAGCGAGGACCGGCAAGGCTGAATGGGCAGGGTATTGGCCGCTACTGCTCATAGGAATTTCAATATTCATACTCATTCGCGCTGACACCGAATCTTGGCCCTACGGTCGGCAAGGTTTCTGGGCTGCGGCCTTGGATCCGGAAGTGTTCCAACACCGTCTAGTCGCCCTGGCATGTGCCGGGTTCGCAGTCTTTGAATTGCATGCTCGCAAGCGGCGCCCCGAGAACAACCGGCTTGCTTTGATTTTTCCGATCATGTGCGCCCTGGCCGGAGCGGTAATGCTGACACATTCCCACTCGCTCCTCAATGTGAAGGAAGAAGTACTAGCGGAATTGAGTCATGTGCCGCTCGCTATTCTGGCCGTTCTTGCCGGATGGTCGCGTTGGCTGGAGGTGCGATTGCCGGCATCCAATCGCCAAATAGTTTCCTGGATCTGGCCAGTTTGCTTCGTGCTAGTCGGGGCGCAGCTACTCAACTACAGAGAGATGTAACTTCGGATACCCAGCTATCGTGTGAGCGCTGCTCGCCCTTCTTAACTGTCGATTACAAGGTACTTTTCTCGCGGGCAAAAAAAAGCGCCCGAGTTCGTCACTCCCGAGCGCTCGCAAGGGGTAGGTACTGTATCTTCTCGCACGTTAGCAGAACCTCACGACTCTTCAACTGGCAGAACTATATGGCGCGACCCTCAAAATAGAACGACCGTTAACCAGCGCGATCCTAACCGGCAACTCCGCCCAGGCCCCATGACGGGCGCGAGTGCTGCGCCCGAATTGATCGCGGCCGAATCGAATCCTCTCTTCCACGGTGCAGACGTGCGAATCGGATCGGGTGAATGCTGCATGAAAAGCTCGTTAACAAAGCCGCTTCAATGCCCTGGAAGATTCCCGGAACGGGTCACCGCCGGTACGGAACCGCTGCTGATATCCTCCTGTTGGCGTTCCAAAGCGGACCTACTGTTCTCTTGGCCTTAGCTCGCATTTTTACAATTCTGCGACGAATTCATATTCCTTTAACATTCCGGCGGTACTCTCGGCGGCGGTAATCCAGAGAACGTTTTCAGTCACAAGAACTGGAAGAAGCCAATCCGCCACGAGGCCCTTCTGAGTTGAACAGGCTCCGGTGTGCGCTCTTCCGAAAGGACTGTCGCATGAGCCAATCGACCGCGCCGCACGTTGAAGCTCTCTTGCAGCACAGCATCGACGTCATTCGCGGCAAGTTGGTCGAAATGGCAGAGCTGGACATCACGGCACTGAACCGGGCCGTCCATGCTGTCGTAGACCGTGATCGCCGGCTTGCCTACTCTGTCATCCTCCGCGATCAGGATGTCGATGCAGCCGAGACAGAGCTGGATCAGCTGTGCATGGAATTCATCCTGAGGCATCAGCCTGCAGCTGCGAACCTCAGGTTCGTTTACTCCGCCAGCAAAGTGGTCAGCGAACTCGAGCGGGTCGGCGACTACGCCGAGAGCATTGCCCGTCAGGCGGTCCTCATCAACCTGGAAGGCGTTCACTTCCCCGGCGACAAGCTCCTAAAGATGGCGGAGTTGTCCATCCCGATGCTCCGCAATGCGGTCCGCGCCTTTGTGGAGAAGGACACCGACCTGGCTCTCGTCACGAAGAGTGAGGAACCACAAGCGAACCAGGCACGCGATTCTCTCGTTGCCGAATTGCTCGAGTTGCGCCAGGAAGGTCAGCTGCCACTTGAAGCGCTGACGCCACTCGTAACAGTCGTTCGCCGTCTTGAGCGTGTATCTGACCAAGCCACGAACATCTGCGAGCAAGCCTTGTACTTTGCAACCGGCAAGGACGTGCGCCACCAGCATCCGGAGGGCTTCCACGTGTTGTTCGTGGACGATACCGATGCGTGCCTGCCACAGATGGCGGAGGCCATTGGCCGCTCGCTGGATAGCTCAAACTTCACGTGCAGCAGCGCGGGCGTACGCGCCGGGACGGTTGAGCCGCGGACGGTATCTTTTCTTATCGAAAAGGGGCTGAGAGTTGAGAGCCCCCTTGGCCACTCGATCGGGAACATTCAGCCTGCTGACCAGTCCCAGATAGTGGTCTCGTTGAGCCCCGACGCGGCCCGCTCAGTCTCGCCGAAACCGAGTAGGAAATTGGGATTGCAGTGGTCAGTCCCGGATCCGTCAAAGGTGCGCGGTACTCCGGCGCAGGTCCGGGCCGCCTACGAAGATGCGTTCGTTGCGTTGAGAAGTCACATTCAGGATCTAGTCGAAGCCATAAAAAAGGACGAAGGCGATGAAAACTAATCTGCTGGTGCCGTCGAAGTGGGTAATCACCTGTTTGGTGCTTGTGGTTGTTGTCGCTCTTTCGACGTCGATCGGCTGCAATCGCAACCAGCAGCAGAAGACAGTGATTCAGAACAGTGGTTCGGACACCATGGTGAACCTCGCGCAGGCATGGGCAGAGGAGTATGCCAAAGAGCGGCCCGATGTGTCGGTCGAAGTTTCGGGCGGCGGGTCTGGAACCGGGATCGCCGCGCTGATCGCTGGGAGCACCGACATTGCGAACTGCAGCCGGCAGTTCGAGCCGAAAGAAATCGATCAAGCGAAGAAGAACACCAACAAAGAGCCGAGGGAGTTCACGGTCGGGTACGACGCACTCGCAGTCTACGTAAGCAAGAGCAACCCGCTTGAAGAGATCACACTGGAACAACTCGCCCAGATCTACGGCGAGGGCGGTACTGTCACGAAGTGGTCACAACTCGGCGTGAAGGTTCCGGGTAGTGGCGACGAGATTATACGCGTGAGTCGGCAGTCCAATTCCGGCACATTCGCGTATTTCCGCGAGGCGGTGCTGGGCAAAGGTCGCGACTTCAAACTCGGCTCGCGTGATATGCACGGTTCGAAGGACGTGGTTGAACTGGTGTCTAAAACCCCGACCGCGATTGGTTACAGCGGAATGGGATACGCCACCGCTGACGTGAAGATGCTCCGGGTGGCGAAAACGAAGGGCGACAAAGCCTACGCTCCGACTGTCGAGAACACTCTCAACCACACGTATCCCATAGCGCGCCCGCTCTACATGTACACGCTGGGTGAGCCAAGCGGCGAAGCCAAGAAATACATCGATTGGGTCCACAGTGAGATGGGCCAGAAAATTGTTGCCGATAGCGGCTACGTGCCCATGCCGAAGAACGCAACCAATAAAGTTCAATAACCGCGTACTCGGCCAAGGTCATGAACAGAAGCAAGTGGGAAACATATAGCGAAGCTGCGATTGAGACGCTGATCCGGCTCTGCGGGGTCAGCGCCATCATCTTCGTGTTCGGGATCTTTCTGTTCATTCTGCGCGAGGGTGCCGGCTTCCTGTTTCACGGCTTCAGCATTCGGCAATTTTTGTTCAGCACTGAGTGGTACCCGACTTCGGAGAGCAACGTGCGTTACGGCGTCCTGGCGCTCATCGCGGGTACGGCCAGCGTTACCGTTCTCGCAATGGTCGTGGCGGTGCCGTTCGGAATCGGCGCGGCTGTATTCATCTCGGAGTTCTGTGGCGCACGCCTGAAGGAGATTCTCAAGGTCACAATCGAGTTGCTGGCCGCGATTCCGTCGGTCGTGTGGGGGTTCATCGGCCTGACAGTCATGAACCCGGTCATCATGAAGTTGTTCGGCGTGCCAATCGGGCTGAACGCGCTCAACGGCGGCGTGATTCTGGCGCTGATGAGTGTGCCGATCATCGTCTCGATCAGCGAAGATTCGCTCAAAGCGGTGCCGGACTCGTATCGCGAGGCAGCTCTGGCTCTAGGCGTCACGCGATGGCAACTCGTGTATCGCGTACTCCTGCCAGCTGCGAAGAACGGACTACTTGCTGCTGTCTTGCTCGGGGTTGGACGCGCGGTTGGAGAAACCATGGCAGTGCTCATGGCCACTGGACACGCGGTCACGATACCGCACAGCCCAATGGACTCAGTCCGCACACTGACGGCCACCATCGCTGCCGAACTCGGTGAAGCGCCTGTTGGCTCGAACCACTACCAGGTGCTGTTCCTGATAGGCCTGCTGCTTTTCCTGATCACTTTCTGCGTGAACCTGGCTGCGTACTCGATCGTGCGTGGCGTGAGGACGACTAAATGAGCGCGCCAGAACTCGCGACAAAGATAAATGCGGGCGCACCTGCCGTGCGACAGCCCGAGATGAAGAACCTTCCGCCAGGGACTACGGCCGTAACGCTTTCACCTGCGAAGGTCGGTCATGCTACACCGGAGGTGGGAGAACACAGGATTGCATTTCGTAGCACGACGTTCACACGCTGCAAGGTTCGCAACGAGCGGATCGCGCATTTCGCGCTTCTGTTCGTGACCCTGTTGATGGTCGTTCCGCTCGTCCTTATTGTCGTGTACCTGCTGTACCAGGCCTGGCCGATCCTTTCTTTGGACTTCATCTTCACCAATCCGCGCCACGGAATGCGCGCGGGCGGGATCTGGGCGCCGCTGCTGGGCACGATCTATCTTGTGGTGACCTCGCTACTGGTTGCGGTGCCGATCGGCGTGCTCGCGGCGGTGTTCTTGAATGAGTATGCTCGCGACAACTGGCTAACGCGTGTCATCAATCTTGCCGTTGTGAACCTGGCCGGCGTTCCCAGCATCGTGCATGCGCTGTTCGGCCTGGGTGCCTTCGTGCTTTTCGCGCACATGGGCAGATCGGTACTCGCGGCTTCGCTCACGCTGGCCATCATGAGTTTGCCGGTCATCATCACGGCCACTCGGGAAGCGCTTGCGGCTGTTCCGATGGCCTTTCGCGAAGCTTGCTGGAACGTCGGCGCGACAAAGTGGCAGACGATTCGCCACGTAGTTCTTCCCAACTCGATCAGCGGCATCCTGACCGGCGTGATCCTGCAGGTTTCACGTGCTGCTGGCGAGACTGCCCCGATCATGTTCACGGGAGCAGTCTTCTTCAAGGCAATCAAGGGAAACAGTATCTTTGCGTACGGTCTATTCGATCAGTGCATGGCGCTTTCCATGCACCTGTTCACGATCTCGACACAGGTGCCGGATGTTCCCAAGGCCCTGCCGTACGGTACAGCCGTAGTCCTGCTCGGAATCGTCCTGGCAATCAACGCTGTCTTCATCGTGATGAGGACAACATTGCGGGTGCGCAAGAAATGGTAGCTGAGACTCCGGCCGTGGAAATCGAGAACCTGCGCGTCCGTTACGGCAGCCACGAGGTCATCAAGGGCATTTCGCTCGAGCTCGCACGTCGCGAGGTTCTCGCGATTATTGGCCCAGCACAGTCCGGCAAGACGACCCTGCTGCGCACCATTAACCGCACGCTGGAGGAAACGCCGGGGGCGTCATACACAGGCACGGTGAAAGTGAACGGCGAGGACGTCCGCAGTGTAAGCGACGTTTACGTGCTTCGGCGAAAGATCGGGGTCGTCGCTCCTCTGCCAGTGGGCTTGCCTCTGACCATCTTCGACAACGTCGCGTTCGCGCCCCGAATGGCCGGCCTGCGCAAGCGTGCGGATCTGGAGGAACGAGTTGAGCGGTGTCTTCGCCAGGCTGCTCTCTGGGACGAAGTAAAAGACCGCCTGAACACGCTGGGCACGAAGCTCTCGGGCGGCCAGCAGCAGCGGCTCACGATTGCACGTGCTTTGTCACACGATCCGGAAATCCTTTGCCTGGATGAGTTCTCGATTGCAATCGACCCGGTCACGACGATGCGGATTGAAGAAGTGCTGAAGGAGTTAAGTTCGAAGATAAGCATAATTCTGGTTACGAATCTCGTTCAGCAAGCGAGACGGCTCGCGCACCGGACAGCATTTCTCATGAACGGCGACCTCGTCGAGGTTGGGGAGACGCCATTAGTTTTTTCGGATACACCGGCAGACCACCGAACCTACGAGTACGTCAACGGTATCTTCGGATGAACCACACTGCGCAGGTGGCGTTCAGCATTGAGACCCGTGCCTTGAACCTGTGGTACGGCAACTTCCAGGCGCTCAAGGACGTCTCTTTGCGCATTCGCAAGGGCGAGATCACTGCCCTGATCGGCCCCTCAGGTTGTGGTAAAACCACCTTATTACGCTGCTTCAATCGAATTAATGAGCGCTACGGATATGTAAGGACGACGGGGGAAATCAGGATACTCGGGCAGGATATCTATGCACCCGAGGTTTCACTGATCGAGTTGCGCAAGGCGATTGGTATGGTATTCCAGCGCCCGAACCCGCTGCCGGTCTCGGTATACGAGAACGTCGTTTTTGGCTTGCGCATCCACAGTCCGCGCCGAACGCTGAGAAAATCAGAACTGGACGAGGCCGTCGAAAAGGCGCTCAGGGAAGTCGCACTCTGGGAAGACCTCAAGGATCGCTTGCACGAAAAGGCAACTGGCCTCCAGTTGGAACAGCAACAGAAACTCTGCATAGCGCGGCTCCTACCGCTCAAGCCTGAAGTGATCCTGATGGATGAACCCTGCTCCGCATTGGATACAGGGGCGACACTGGCGATTGAAGAGTTGATGCTGACATTGCGCGGTCGTTACACAATCCTGGTAGTCACCCACAATATGGCGCAGGCACGTCGCGTTAGCCAGGAATGCGCGTTCATGCTACTGGGCGAGGTAATCGAGCACGGACGAACCGAAGACACCTTCCTCACACCTGCAGATTCCCGCACGGCTGATTACATCGAGGGCCGGTTTGGGTGAGTCCCTTTAACAGTCCCGTCGCATGCTTATGCCGCGCGGCCCTTCGCACGCGCTTCCGGCGCGCCTATGCGGTGTTCATAGTCGAGCAATTGCACCGTCTGCAGCATGAATTCATGGTGCGGATCCGGTCTTCTGCGGACCAATGCCACGAACACCACGAAGACCGCAACTACAATGAATGAAAGCAGCACGGGTGCCCGCCTCCATCCTTACATTAGGAATCAATTGTTGCAGGATGATGAAAACGCCCCTCCTGAGGGCATTTCGACGTCCCGTTTCGGTACACTGGCGTTTATCTTGCCAGGGCCTCGGCTCCTGACTGCAGGCTGGATCCATTCCAGTTCAGGTGGATCTGCTCCGAAGGACGATCCATGGACCGGATCAGGTGTCGTATCGTGTGGCCGCTGACCAGGTGACAAATCTCCTCAGCAACGTTCTTGACGTGATCCCCGGCTCGCTCGAGTGATTGGGCCATGAATAGTACCTTCACGGTGTCACTGCTGATGACGAACTGGGCCCGCTCCAAATGACGGCAAAGCATGACATTGCGGAGCCGGTCTAGTTCTCCGTCCAGCCGAAGCACCTCGAGAGCCTGGTTCACATTTCGCTCCGAGTAGGCACGCTGAGCGTCGGCCGTCATGCGCTCGACGATACAACACATGCGCAACAAATCAGTCATGTCATCCATGGTTAACCGCGGTCCCAACGAGCGACCGCACGTTGCTACGGACGATAGAAGATCTCCGATCCGTTCGAGATCGATGATGAACTTGAGGCACGCGAGCAGGTCTCGCGATTCTGACTGCCTTGCTCCGGCTATCGCGGAAGCTATGCTGGCATCAGTCTCGCGGTCGATCCGGTCGAGGTCCCGCTCACACCGTTCCACTTTCTGCAGCGCGCCTTCCGAATCCGTTGCCAGCACAACGGCGGTTTCGCCGGCGGCGCACTGGGCGAGAGTAAAGGCTTGGTTAGCGCGCTCGAGAATTCCTGAGTACTCGGAGTCGGGTTCGGGTTGCGCGATGTGCAATTTCACAGGGTAAGCATGCACTCGGATTGTTGCAGAACAATGAATGACGCGAGAAAAGTTGGTGAATGTGACGATTTGCGGCTTCCATCAATTCATCACATCTTAACAAGCGAACGGGGCAGTGTTCCGTACATTGAGGTATCCGGGTACCGCCATTGACGAAATTTCCCGAAAGCTTTCTCTGGGGTGTATCCAGTTCCGCCCATCAGGTCGAAGGAGAGAACGCGTATAACCAGTGGAGCGACTGGGAGCGCGCGGGGCGGATTCGCGATGGCAGCACAAGCGGTCCGGCGTGTAGTTTCTGGGAAGAACCTGAGCGCGATTTGGAACTGATGCAGCACCTCGGACTGAATGCAGCCCGTATCTCAATCGAGTGGAGCAGGCTGGAACCGCAGGAGGGTCGCTGGGACTCCAGCGCACTGGGCAGATACTACCGCCTGCTCGCAAACATGCGCAGGCGCGGCATTCGCCCGTTCGTCACGCTCCATCACTTTACCCACCCCAAGTGGTTCGAGGATCGCGGAGGATTCCTTGCGCCAGACGCAGTTGATGTTTTTTCTCGCTACCTGTACCGCACGGTGGAAGTCCTTCGACACGTCTGTACCGACTGGGTGACCGTCAACGAGCCGAACGTCTTCTGTGCTTTCGGCTATCTGCTGGGCGAGTTTCCACCTGGGTGGAAAGGCGAACTTTCAAAGGCACTGCAGTGCCTCACACGAATGGCTCGATGCCACGCCGCGGCCTATAGAATCATCAATGGCTTTCAAAACAATGCCAATGTCGGGTGGGCACAAAACTACGTGGTGTTCGAGCCCGGCTCGTCCCGCGCCCGGGATCGCGTTCTCTCCGGCATCTTCGATAGCCTGTTCAACCAGAGCTTCTTTGACCTGATGCGCGTTGGGAGACTGAGACCACCGTGGAACCGATTCTGTGACACTGCAAGCGAAGCGCAGGACAAGTACGACTTTGTCGGGTTAAACGTCTACAGTCGCCTCTACGTGACTGCGGACAGGTCGGCACATGAGTCGCTGTTCGCACGCATTTCAGTACCTGATCACGTTCCGCAAGGCGATCCGGCTGCTGAGTACCCATATGGCGAGTGCTACCCGGAAGCGATCACGAAAGCTGTGGAGTTCGCCTCGGCCGATCGCAAGCCCATCTATATCCTCGAAAACGGCGTACCGGATCGTGACGACCGCATTCGACCATGGCTGCTCGTTCAAGCCTCGAAAGCGCTGCATGGACTGCTCAGTCGCGGCCACGATGTTCGGGGATATTTCCACTGGGCCCTGACCGACAACTTCGAGTGGAGCGAGGGATGGCGGCTGCGCTTCGGCCTGTACGAACTCGATCGCGAGTCTCAGCGGCGCGTACCCCGTTATAGTGCGGAGGTGTTCCGCCGTATCGTGCTAGCGAACGGTATTCCCGACGACCTGCTGGACTCCGACGGTGAATGTTCGCCCCCGTTGTCCAGCAAGATACCTCCACTGCTTTCACGATCTATTAACACGGATTTCATCGCCAAGTAACTCGCGGTTGCAACAATCGTGGTGCATGGAACGTGTGTTGTACGACACGGTCATTCTTTCCGACCTGCACTTGGGGTCCGAAGTTGCGCGGGCGGCCGAAGCGCTCTCGGCTTTGCAGGCGATGACGTTCAGCCGTCTCATCCTGCTGGGCGACATCTTTTGCGATCTCAACTTTCGCAGGCTAACGAAAGATCACTGGCGCTTCCTGTCTTACATACGCAAGCTGTCCAACCCCAAGCGCGGAGTTGAGGTCGTGTGGGTCGAAGGGAACCACGACCATGGTCTGGCGCAGTTGATGTCGCACCTGGTGGGTGTCCCCGTCTTCAAGGAATATCGCTGGGAACATGCCGGCGAGAAGTTGCTCGCCATCCATGGTCATCAGTTCGATGCTTTCGTCTCCAAAAACCGCTTCGGCATCGCCAACGTCTTTGGCGGTCCGCTGTTCCTGCTGTTGCAAAAGCTGGACGGCAAGACAAAGCCTCTCTCACGATTCGTTGACCGGCTCAACACGCGGTGGCTGCGGCTGACCACGAAGGTGGCGAACGGCGCGATGGCTCACGCACGCTGGCGCGGCGCGACGCGTGTCTTTTGCGGTCACACGCACGAGGCGGGTTCCGCGGAGCGCAACGGGATTCACTATTACAACACCGGATGCTGGACCACCGAGCGCCCAACTTACATCACCATCTCAGAGCGGGAGATCACGATCCATGAATACGTCGACGGAGTTGACCATTGTCATACCAGCCAGGAACGAAGAAAAGCTGCTTCCGCGACTGCTGGCATCGCTGGTGAACCAGGATTATCCGAGGATGGCGGCTACGAGGGTGCTTATTGCTGACGCGGGTTCGACCGATCGTACCGTTGAGGTCGCGATGTCATTCAGTCAGTGGTTACGCATCAGCGTCATCGCCGGAGGACTGCCTTCGGTGGGTAGGAACAACGGAGCGCGCCTGGCGCAAAGCGACTACGTTCTTTTCGTGGATGCGGATATCGAGTTGGCGGACCGTTCGCTCGTGCGTCGCGCCGTGGAATTGATGAAAACCAAGTCGCTTCACTGCGTGACCACCGACGTGCTGTGCCGTGACGGCAGCGTAGCAGACAAATTTCTTTACACCTGCAGCAATCTTGCCCAGCGGCTATCACGGTTTCACAAACCGTTCGCGACCGGCATGTTCATGCTGGTCGACAAGGAACCGTTCGACGAACTCGGCGGCTTCGATGAGCAGGCGCTCTATGCCGAGGACTACCAACTGACCAGCAAACTGTCGCGACGCCACTTCCGCACGATTCGCGGCGGCATACTCAGCACCAACCGGCGTTTCCGGAAGATGGGGCACGCCAAGATTATCCGACTCTTCTTAAACGCCGCCGTACGCAGCCGGCGCCCCGATTACTTCCGCCATCAATCGCACCAGAGCTACTGGTTGCCGTATTGACTGTGAGAGAGGCCCAAGATGTCTTCTGCTATTGGTTATCAAGGTGAAAGGCCCGTGCCTAAGTACAATTTCGGAAAGCCGGCGAAACTTCTCATCACGGAGCGCCGGTTCTGCGACGTCGTCATATTCGATTGCAGCGGTCGCCTGGTGGTCGGCAACCACACAGAGCAGCTTTTCGAAGCCGTGCGGACCGCAATGGATTCAAGCCGGTGGCTGCTGGTAAACCTGTCGGGGGTCAGTGCCGTGGACAGCGGTGGACTTGGCATCCTCGTTCTGCTTCATCGATTTGCAGATGCCGGGTTGTGTGACCTGAAGATTTGTTCATTACCCAGACACATCTCCGACCTTCTGCACCTGACCGGACTGCACATGGTGTTGGATGTGCACGCTAACGAGGACCGCGCAATCGAGAGCTTCTATCGAACAGCTGCATAGAACCTCCGATTCCAAGAAGAAGCCCGCCTGCCTTTGAAGGCGGGTTTTCGCTTTGTTGTGTTCAATTCTCTGCGGGCCCGAGCGGCTGTCCGCTGCCTCGATCCAAAACCCACACGAGTTGGTGACTTATCGTTCACACCCGGGATTACTGCAAGCGCGCTACCAGGGGCGTGGAATCCAATCCGCTCATGTCTGCCTGCGGGAAGGACTAACAACAGTCATTTAGTGATTCGATGTTGGGCTGGCACTTGGCCGCGCTTGGCTACAAACGTGCTGTGTTTCTAGTGGAATTTTGCGAATTGAGGGAGGTGACCCATGCATTCGCTACTAGCGGTGGTCTTCGAGACTGAACGCAACGCAAACAAAGGCAAAGAGGCGCTTCTCCAATTGGAGGCAGAAGGCGAAATCGTCCTCCACGGTTATGGAGTCGTTGCAAAGCATCCAGATGGCACTACAAAAGTAGACTACGAGGATGCTCATCAGGGTCGGACTTCACCTGAGTGGAGCACGGAACAGCACCGGCCAGAAGAAGGAGCAGGAAACACTTTGTGAGTTTCCGCATGAGGCCTCCATCATTCATACCCAATATTGTTCGAGATCGCGTGAGCCTACCGATCTGCTAGACCAGGACAAGAGCCCGGCCCGTCTGGCAAAGGATTGGGGCCGCAGGAGCCGAAGGAAACACTAGCACGATACTAAGCAGAACGATGCCTACACTTTTCGTGCCACTTGCGCTCGGCGTGTTGGAAGCCCTTCATTTAGGTGTCCTGAACTCAAAATTCAAAATCTAGCGAGAACTGCAACTGTCTCGGGTTCATTGCTTCCCTGGGTCTGTCAAAGGTCGGCAGGGCGGTCAGCCCTGTTCCGAAATATGGGTTTAATTGGCTCACATTCGTCCTGTTGAACAGGTTGAACGCTTCGGCCACGACGTCGAACTTTCCGTGCTCTCCGAGTTTGAAGAATTTAAGAACCCGAAGGTCGAGCACAGCAGTCGGCGAGGTGCGAAGAGAGTTGCGACCATAGCCTAGGGGTCTCGATGCAAACGGGAATGTGTGGGAACGGTTAGAGTCCAAGCCCGTCAGCGGGTTCACCGGGCGACCGCTCCCGATGCTAAGAATGGGAGCCATCTCGATATTTGAGAACATCCGCGTTACGAGGCTCTTGTCACCAGAACCGCCGCGGTTCGCTTCCTCTTCCTCGCCGATGGGCAAGTCAAACAATGCGCTGACGGTAAGCCGCTGGCCTTGGTTATTTAGAGACACGGCTCGTTCCGCTTTCAAGTCATAGGGATTCTGGGGAGCCTCGTCGAAATCCGAAGCATCGTCTATTGCTTTCGAAAGCGTGAAGCTTGCAAGCAATGTGAACTCGTTTGCCAACCTGCGATTCCCGGTTAACGTGAAGCCGTGGTAAGTAGACGATGCTGTGTTGGCGAGCCTGTAGATGGCGTCGAAGCTCGGATTTAGCCTTGCAACGGGGAACACTTCGCGCCCAACCTGCTGCGGGTCGGGGGATTGAATTCCGAGCGGTGAGGCGTTTTGTAGCGTGAGGGAGACGGGCGCTGGAAGATTCGCGTTTACGATGCGTGGCATCTTCAGCCCTCGTACAAAGCTGTACGTTGCTGAGACGCTCAGGTTGCGAGTGACCAAACGCTCGACTTCAGCCGACGCAACCTCACTATACGGATTTGCCATTCCGGGCTGCACGGCGTATTTCGATGTTGCAATGCCGGGTAGAGGCGAAGTGGCAGCGCCCAATGGCAGTGAAACTGGACTAGGAAACGAGTTCACCACTTGGTCGAACGCATTCACTCCGCTCTTTGCGAGTGCTTGGTTGATGTACGCAAGTGGGTATCTGTCGAAGAAAATACCGAACCCAGACCGCAACACCCAGTTGCTGGTTGGGCTGAACGCAATACCGATTCGAGGGCTGAGGTTGTTCGTGTCGTGATTGAATGGCGCAGGTAGCTGTTCGAAGTCGTAGCGAATTCCTGCATCAATTGTCACCTTCGAGGACACCGTCCAGTGGTCTTGCAGGAATCCGGAATAACGTGTCGCTGAGAAATCGGTGTTTGGGTTCCCGAAGGCTTGCTGAAAATACGCTGGTACTGCGTTCACCAGGTCCTGGATGTTTCGAAAAACGTACATACCCCCGAACCCGTCGAGGACGGCTGCTCGTTCATCAATGCGGTTCACACCAACTCCGGCCTTGAGCAGATGGCGGTGAAACGCCTGTGAGACGGTATCGCTCAGTTCATAGTGATTCTCGTTGTGCGTAGCGTTGCCGCCATAGGGTCGTCCGAATTCGACAACGCCGGGGACAAGGATTCCCGGAGTGCTTGGGTTTGCTGTGCGCTGCACTTCGCGGCGAGTGGCGAACTGAAATCGAAGATCGTTAAGGAAGTTCGCACCAGAGGTCTTCGTCAATCCACCAGCCAAGGCATTATCTTTCGTGAAGTCGCTGCCACGAGCACTGAAATCAACCAGGTCTCCGGTGTTGAAGGCGTCGTTCGATTCACGGTTGTTTGTAAAAGCGTATCGCAGAAAGAGCGAAGTGCTCGGCGTCACCTGATGGTCAATCCTGAGTGAGGCCTCGGTTTCGGCTCTCGATGTGGAGAAAAGGTCGTTTGAGATACTGGTGGTACCAGCGACTTTGCCCTGCTGGAGAAAAGGATTCAGAGTCGCAATCACAGCCGGCTCTATGTCGGACGCCGCCTGACCTCGGGCGTGTTCTTGTTCGAAGCCCGTGTAGTAAAACGTGCGCCCCTTCTTAATCGGCCCACCGACCGAGACACCAACGCGATAGCGGTTCAATGAGGGCTTTTGGTCGCCCCCTTCCAGTGGAGGTCGGGCATTGAGAGACCCGTTCTCACCGAAAATGAAGAGGTCACCATGAAGGGTGTCTGCCCCGCTCTTTGTGACAACGTTGATTGAACCTCCAGCCGCTCCTCCTGCTTCGGCTGAAAGGCCCTGATTGATGACTTGAAATTCGCGAACCGTTTCGAGCGAGAGTTCTGTTCGACTCGCGCCCGTGAATTCGTCATTATTATCGACACCGTCGATGTAGATCGCATTACTACGAGGCCGAAGACCACCGAAAGTAAAACCACTTGATGGCAAGGTCACCGCAGCGGCTGAACCATTCTGGTTTGCGGCACTGACGCCCGGTGCAAGCAAGGCGAAGTTCAGGTAATTGCGGCTCCGCACCGGAGACTCCTCGATACGTTCGGGGTCGATGTTTGTGGCGACGGCTGTTTGAGTGGGGTCAATGGCGTTGGGCTCCGCGGACACGGTGACTTGCTCCAACGAAGAAGCCGGAACAAGCTCCACTCCAACTGAGATTGTCGAACCAAGAGCAATGGTGAACTCCGACTCGAACTGCTTGAAGCCATCATGGGACACTGTGACCCTGTACACACCGGCGGACAAATCGCGGATACGGAATCGGCCTTCATCGTCGGAAACTTGAGACCGCTTCCGGGTGGATGCGACATTTGTGGCTGTTACGACTGCACCGGAAACGGCGGCACCTGTGCCGTCACTGACGGTGCCTTGCAAATTGCCGCCAACGCGAGAAGTTTGCGCTGAAATGGAAAAAGAGACCGACATCACTAAGAGAACAAGCCCAGCAACTCGAAGCAACTTC
Organism: Acidobacteriota bacterium; assembly: GCA_023441255.1. Classification (GTDB taxonomy): domain Bacteria; phylum Acidobacteriota; class Terriglobia; order Terriglobales; family Acidobacteriaceae; genus JAEZPW01. Next base: position 18,423 of record JAEZPW010000380.1, on the reverse strand, counting down.
ATACCGCCCTTTCACACGTTGATGATTTCCCGTCCCACAGACGCCTCGTCCGGGATGTATCCCGAGAGGATCCGCTAGGAAGTTCGCGTCAGCAGTTGTTGGGAATCAAATGCGAAGAGGGAGTAGCGGAGGTGAGCCAAACTCCGAAAAAGCGGTCAAGGAATGAGGGAGTGTGGCGCACTCCGGGTCGTCTGAAGAGTCCAGAAAGACTGCACTCACATCTAGCAGCGACATCGTGAGCACAATCAGCCGTCGCAAGGTAAGAACCAATCCGAGCGCTATCACGAGGGCCACGACAGTGAGTTCGCTGTCATTTGATGGCCCTACTCCATCCCAAGTGTCGATGGATTCGACCAGCGGATGAACGAGCACCGCAAGCACAATCGCAACGACGGCGAACTTGAACAGGAGCGACATTTGGTCATTCAATCACGGCACGCTCGTCAGGCAACACTTCGATCTGTCGCTTGATCCTCGTACGACAAGCGTTGGGGTTACCAGTTCTGTCGTGGGCCGAACTGGACGTTTCGCATCAATGAGCGAGAGTGCCAGTAGGGCTGCCCGCTTTCCGATCGACTGGCTGTTCTGGTCGATACTGGTGAGTGGCACACGGAGGAAGTCGGAGTAGAGAACGTTGCCGCAGCCGACCACGGCAATGTCCTCCGGAATACGCAAGCCGGCGTCCAGGATTGCGCGCATTGTGCCCAAAGCGACCGGGTCGTTGTAGCAGAAGATTCCATCCGGCCTTGAAGATCCGGACAGGAGCTGAGTTGCGATCTCATATCCGCCGATATCCCCGCGGTGATCACCCGACGTTCCGATGGAGAGGATGTGCTCACGAAGGGCGGTCATGTTGTGGGTGGCCAAGGCGCGTTTAAAGCCCTCGACTCTTCCGAGAGCCGTGCTGACTTCCGGGCCACGAATGTGGGCCAGGCGCTTACATCCCTGCTCGATCAAATGTGTGGTCGCGAGCACGCCGACTGCTTCATCGTCCACACCGACGAAGTTAGAGGCAAGCCCAACAAAATTGCGGTCGATGAGGACATAAGGAGTTTTCTGCTCTTCTATCCTGCGGAATGTCTCGACGGTCCACTGGGCCGACGCGATCAGGAGTGCATCCACGCGACGGGCGAGCAGATGCCCGATCTCCTCCTGTTCCACTTCGGGGTCTTCGTCGGACGAAGCGAGGATGACGCTATAGCCACGCGGTCTCAATTCTGCGGAAAGAGCTTGCGCAATCTCGGCGAAGAACGGGTGGAGCAGATCGGGTACAACCAGACCGACACTGTACGTTCGTCCCGTGGTCAAGGCGCGTGCCGCGAGATTGGGTTGGTAATTCAATTCTTGAATGCGCTTGAGCACGCGAGCACGAGTCTCGGCGCTGATGTCGGGATGGTTACGCAGTGCTTTCGATACCGAAACGACCGAAAGACCCAGATCCCGGGCGATGTCCTTCATCCGAACGTGAGCCGTAACCTGCCTCCTGTCTTGCAGCGCGACCGCATGATATCACTCGCCGCTAAAGTTATCGGTAACTTATTGTTACACATTGCAAAAATATGCTTGACTGGGGCAGGAACATAGAACATAGTGTCTGCCGACAGTAACCGATAACTTAAACGAGGAAACATGCCTGGCGCAGGTCAATACCCGGCGTTTGTAGGAGTAGACCCGAAACTCGTCCCCCACCGGTGCCTCTACACCGGGGCCGTAATGCCTGCGATTGGTTTGGGCACTTTTGGTTCTGATCACGTCACGGCTGATGAAGTCGCGGAAGCGGTGAAAGGCGCAGCAGCAGTCGGATATCGCCATTTCGACTGCGCTTCGGTGTACGGCAACGAAGACCGGATCGGGCTCGCACTCAAAGAGATTGTGGCCGGCGGTGTGAAGAGGGAAGACCTCTGGATCACCTCGAAGCTGTGGAATGACAAGCACGCCGAAGAAGATGTCGCAGCTTCTTGCAAGAAATCCCTCAGCGATTTGAAGCTGGACTACCTCGACCTGTACCTCGTTCACTGGCCTTTCCCGAACCATCACGCGCCCGGATGTGATGTGCATTCGCGGAGCAAAACCGCCCAGCGTTATATCCACGAGAACTTCATGAAGACGTGGCGGAAGATGGAAGAACTTGTGGACATGGGATTGGTTCGCCACATCGGCACGTCGAACATGACGATTCCCAAGCTGAAGCTCGTGCTGAAGGATGCGCGGATTAAGCCGGCAGTGAACGAGATGGAGCTGCATCCGCATTTCCAGCAGCCCGAACTCTTCCAGTTCGTCCGCGAGAACGGAATGGAACCGATTGGCTATTCACCGATCGGATCACCGGCGCGACCGGAGCGTGATCGCATGCCGGAAGACACGTCTCCCATCGAAGATCCTGTCATTGTCGAGATAGCGAAGCGACACGGAGTCCATCCCGCCGTGATCTGCGTCAAGTGGGCCGTGCAACGTGGGCAAACACCGATTCCATTCTCAGTGAAACGCGGCAATTTTCTCAGCAATCTGCGGGCGGTCGTGCAAGATCCTCTGACTCAACAAGAAATGGAAGAGATCGCGTCCATTGATCGTAACTGCCGCTTGATCAAAGGCCAGGTTTTTCTGTGGAAAGAGAACCAGTCCTGGGAGGACCTCTGGGACGTGAACGGCGAGATAACTCCTGCTTAGGCGAAAGATGAGATGGGAAGCACGATGAGATCGGCATTCTTGCCCGGCAACAGCACGGTGGAGTTTCGAGATGTTGATGTCCCAATGCCCGGGCATGGCGAAGTTCTGATTCGAGTCAAGGCCTGCACGATATGTGGTTCGGATATCCGGTGTATCTATCACGAGCACCTGGGTAAAGGTCCGGAAGGTTATCAGGGCGTTATCGCTGGCCATGAACCGTCTGGCCAGATCATGGAGGTCGGACCGGGCTGCCGCAGGTTCAAAGTTGGTGATCGCGTCATTGTCTACCACATCTCAGGATGCGGTGTGTGCAACGACTGCCGGCGCGGTTACATGATCTCGTGCACGAGCGATAAGTACCGCCGCGCCTATGGATGGCAGCGTGATGGCGGCATGGCCGACTACATGTTGGCGGAAGAGAAGGACCTGATCGCACTTCCGGATGCACTGAGCTATGCCGATGGCGCACAGGTGGCCTGTGGCTTTGGCACCGTTTACGAAGGACTCGAGAAGGTCGGAATCAGTGGAAACCACGCTGTACTAGTCACAGGTCTGGGACCGGTCGGACTTGCTACAGCCGCGCTGTGTCGCAAACTCGGCGCCGGCAAGATCATCGGAATCGACGTGGTGCAAGAGCGTCTTGCGATTGCGAAAGATCGCGGTCTTTGCGACGCGGTGCTCAGATCAAGCGCCGACAACGTAGCGGAAGTCCGCGAGCTTACGGATGGCTTTGGAGTGGAGCGCGCGATTGATTGCTCGGCCAACGCAGAAGCGCGCGCAACCGCGATCCGAGCCACTCGCAAGTGGGGCAAGATCGTCATGCTGGGAGAAGGCGGGACAGTTCAGTTCAATCCATCTCCCGACATCATTCACGACCAGAAAACGATTTGCGGATCCTGGGTGACTTCCACCTGGCTTATGGAAGAACTAGTGGAGCGCCTGGTCCGATGGAACCTGCATCCGGCCGACATCATCACGCACCGTTTTTCTCTCGATAACGCGGATGATGCTTACGCTCTGATGGCTTCCGGGAAATGCGGCAAGGTTGCCGTGTGTTTTGACGAGGAATTAAAGACGGTCTAGACGATCAGGAACAACGATGAGTACTGGCTTTGGAGTTCCCACAGAACGGCAAGCCTCCTCCGGTAAGCGGCTATTTCCGTCGGAGTACACGTTGGCCTTCGTCCTTGTGACTGGCCTGTTCTTCCTTTGGGGCATTCCGAATAATCTCAACGACGTCCTGATCCGCCAGTTCATGAAGTCGTTCGAGATCACGCGGTTCAAGGCCGGGTTAGTCCAGTCGGCTTTCTACACGGGATACTTCCTGATCTCGTTGCCTGCGGGCATGTTGATGAGGCGCTTCGGTTACAAGACAGGACTCGTCACTGGACTCTTGCTCTACACCACGGGCACGTTGCTGTTCTGGCCTGCCGCGCTCGCCCAAAGCTACGCACTGTTTCTGCTGGCGCTTTTCGTCATAGCGAGCGGTCTTGGGTTCCTTGAGACGGGGGCCAACCCTTTCATTGCACAGTTGGGCGATCCGGAGAGCGCAGCGCGGCGCTTGAACTTCTCGCAGGCATTCAACCCGATCGGTTCCATCGTTGGCGTTCTGATCGGCACTGCGTTCATTTTTTCCGGCGTTGAGCTGAGCCGGGTACAGATTGAAGCAATGAAAGTAGCGGGCTCGTATGAGTCCTATCTGCGGCAGGAGACGATGCGGGTGATCACCCCGTACCTTGTCCTTGGGATCGTGGTCTTCTTCTGGGCGCTGCTCCTGCTGAAAACCCGCTTCCCGGTAATGTCGGGCGAAAAGGCCGGCGATGCCGCGGGCCAGAGAGGGCGGCTGAAGGACCTTTTGGGTTATCCGCATTTCTTGATGGCCGTCGCAGCACAATTCTGTTACGTCGGCGCTCAGGTTGGGACCTGGAGCTACTTCATTCAATACGTTCAAGACTACACGCACCAACCGGAGAGGATTGCTGGTTACTTTCTGACCGGAACACTGGCCGGATTCGGAATCGGGCGCTTCGCTTCTACCTACCTGATGAGATTCATACCCGCCAACAAACTCATGGGCAGCTTCGCCGTGATCAACATTGCGCTGGTTGGCGTCGGCATTTTATGGCCGGGGTGGGTCGGGCTCTGGGCTGTCTTCCTTACCAGCTTCTTCATGTCTCTGATGTTTCCAACGATTTTCGCACTTGGGCTGAAGGGTCTTGGCCCCAACACCAAGATCGGCGGTTCATTCATCGTCATGGCCATCATCGGAGGCGCGGTCTTCACGCCGCTGATGGGCCTTCTCTTTGAAGCGACAAAAAGCATGGCGAAAGCAATGACGGTACCGCTTGCGTGCTACGTGTTTGTTGCGTATTTCGCGTTCTGGGGCTGCAACTTGCGGCCACGAACCGCCGTGCCGAACGAATCCGGCGTCGGGGAGACAAGGTGATGTCCAGCGCTGCGGACAAGATCGTATCGGAGTGGGCAATCGAACTGAGCCGCTGCCTGCCGCTGTTTGGCCACCGCAACTGGATCGTCGTCGCGGACTCTGCCTATCCGGCGCAGTCCAATCCCGGCATTCAGACGATCACGGCGAATGAGTCTCACCTTGAAGTGCTGCAAGAGGTTCTTGCGGCGATCGAGCAGTCGGGTCACGTCAAGGCGAACGTGTACACCGATAGGGAACTGGCTTTCGTCAAGGAGATGGACGCTCCCGGAGTTTCTTCCTACCGCGATGCGTTGTCCGACATGGTCGGAGAACGGCGGAGAACTCTTCCACACGAAGAGATCATCGCGAAGCTAGATCACGCAGCGGAACTCTTCCAAGTTCTGATTATCAAGACTGACATGAAGATTCCGTATACCTCGGTCTTTCTGGAGCTGGATTGTGCTTACTGGAACGATTCCGCCGAACAGCGGCTTCGTTCGAATTTGAAATAGACGAACGGGCCGTGACAGATGGCTTGCGAAAGGAATGATTGATGGCGATTACCAGGCGCGAATTGATCCGACTCATGAGCTGTGCAGGCTCGGCTGTGGCCTTGAGCGGACTGGGCATTGCTGAGGCAGTGACGGGCTCCAGCGCGGGCGGTCCGTTTGTGCCTACGAGAGAATCGCTCAAGAGCTATCAGATTCCGCAATGGTTCCGGGATGCGAAGTTCGGCATATGGGCGCACTGGGGGCCGCAATCGGCGATTGAGGCGGGCGACTGGTATGCCCGCAACATGTACATCCAGGACTCTGAACAATACAAGTATCACGTCGCGCATTACGGCCACCCATCGAAGGTCGGCTACAAGGACCTAGTCGGGAAGTGGCACGCCTCCAAGTTCGATCCCGATCACTTGATGAGCCTGTATAAGAAGGCCGGTGCGAAGTACTTCGTCAGCATGGGTGTTCACCACGACAACTTTGACCTTTGGAACTCGAAACACACTCGATGGAATTCGGTGAACATGGGTCCGAAGAAGGACATCGTCGGACTCTGGCGTGATGCCGCCCGGAAGCAAGGATTGAAGTTCGGTGTCAGCGAACACCTATGGATCAGCTACAAGTGGTTCGCAGTCAGCCACGGATCAGACAAGACGGGCCCGTTCGCCGGCATACCTTATGACGGGATAGATCCGAAATACGCCGATCTTTATTACTCCTACGCTGATCGAGACGCCGCGAAGTTCATAGCCAACCTTGACTGGAATGACGATGACATTCCCGATTCGTTCCGTCGCCATTATCTCGATCGCATGACCGACCTGATTGACAACTACCAGCCCGACTTTCTCTACACCGACGGTCACCTTCCTTTCGAGAAGTACGGGCTTGAGATGGTGTCGCACCTCTACAACGTCAGTGCAAAGCTGCACGGGACCTGTCAGGCGGTCTATACCACCAAAGAGCAGTTGGATTGTGCAGTAGGAACTTGCGTTCAGGACCACGAACGTGGCGTCGCGGACGGGATTCTGCCTAACCCGTGGCAAACGGACACTTGTATCGGTGACTGGCACTACAACCGCGGAAAACAGTACAAGACCGCGAAGAAAGTCATCGACATGCTCGTCGACATAGTGAGCAAGAACGGCAACCTCTTGCTGAGTCTTCCGTTACCAAACAGCGGGGAACTCGATTCGGAAGAACTCAAGGTACTGGACGGGATCACCACCTGGATGGCGATCAATAGCGAAGGTATCTACTCCTCAAGGCCCTGGAAGATATACGGTGTTGGTCCATCGACGGAAGCGAAGATGGGCGAAAGCCGATTCAACGAGGACAAGCGGGGCGATTTCACGGCCGAAGATGTTCGTTTTACCACGAAGGGCAAAGATATTTATGCCTTCGTGATGGGCTGGCCTGAGGGCAGTGCCCTGATCAAGCCACTGGCGACCAACAGCCCGCAACAACCGGGAAAAATCCAAAACGTTGAGATGCTCGGCTACAAAGGCACGCTCAGGTGGAAGCAGGACGCCAACGGGCTACGAGTGGAGATGCCGGAACGTAAGGTCTCCGACATCGGTTTCACGCTGAAGGTTCACGGAGTCTAGGTGTATCAAGTGATTGGGTAAGGCCAACGCCTGACTGAAGTTGTGCTGATTTGGTTTAGGTTTGATTGACCGTCAGGGATGCATTTAGGACCTGTAATTCTTGAAGTAATTACAAGACAGAAGCTTTCCCCCGGACAAGGATGACACCGGGGGTTGTTATGAGGAGGCGGTATGCGGAGGATGTCTTCATCATTACTTAGGACGCATGCAGCAACGATAGCGCTTTTGTTCGCGCTACTACTGTTGCAGTCGAGCCTAGTGGCGCAACAGACCGGCATGATAACCGGCACGGTAGTTGACGCGACAAATGCGGTAGTCCCAGGTGCCAAGGTCACTCTAGTGGACCAGAGCACGAAGACTTTGCGTCAAACGACAAGTAACGGCGAGGGCTACTTCGCATTCTCGGGCGTGATGCCCTCGACGTACACGGTGAAGGTTGAGGCAAAAGGCTTCAAGATCTGGTCGGTTGCCAACCTGCCGTTGAGCACGGGCGACAAGAAGAACGTCTCGAACATCATGCTCGAGGTTGGAGCGGCGGACGAATCGATTAAGGTCGAGGCGACGGTCAGCCAGGTTCAGGTCGTGGACTCCGGCGAAAAGAGCTACACCCTGAACTCTAAGGATATTGGGAAGCTCGCTCTGCAGGGCAGAGACGTTACGGAACTCATCAGAACGGTTCCGGGCTTCAACTATGCCACCGGCGCGAACGGCTACGGCGGGCAGGGCAGCATTGCCAACGGCCAGACTTACAGCGCTTCTGAAACGGGCATCGGATCCGCGATCGGCAACGGCTTCAACGCTAATGGCATGAACCGTGGCGGCATCGATCTTCAGGCTGACGGCGCTCACGTCATCGATCCGGGCTGTAACTGCAATTCCACGCAGACGATCAACGGCGACATGGTGGACGAAGTAAAGGTATCCACCTCGAACTTCAGCGCAGATAGCGCTAAGGGACCGGTCGTGGTTGCCGCCGTCGGGAAGTCGGGCGGAGCCGCATATCATGGCTCAGCTTACATGCACGCGCGCGACGGCGTGCTGAACTCAAAGGAGTACTACCTGGGCGATCATCCGAAGCCGCAGGACCGGTATCTCTATCCCGGCGGCCAAATCGGCGGCCCGGTGAGACTGCCGTTCACGAAGTTCAACAAGAACAATCCGAAGATGTTCTTCTGGAACGGATTCGAGTACTACAACCAGCTGATCCCCAGCCAGACCCCGCTTGAGGCATGGGTTCCCACCGACTCGATGCGCACTGGCGATTTCCGGCTCTCGCAGGCTGACAATCAGGCGCTCTGCAGTGCGCTCAACGACGGCGGCTACAACCTCCAGAACCAGTGGAACGCCTACTACAGCGCTTGCAATGGCCTGCCGGTGGGCACCGATCCCACGAAGTGGAACAGCTATAGCTTCTATCGCGATCCGGTGACGGGAAAGCAGACGATGGTTCCCGTCGGAAACGTTCTTCCCCAGGCAGCGATGGATCCCGCCGGGTTGGCGTTCATGGCGATGATTCCGCATGCCAATCAAACTCCCACGATCGCGGACCCGCACAACTACTACAATGAGCCGGTTCTGGCCCACAACGGCATCATGGAACACAGCCGCGTGGACTACAACTTCAGCGACAACTCTAAGCTGTACATCTCCTACAACTATCAGAGGGAGAGCAGCTTTACCCCGGTCATGCTCTTCTGGCAGCCGCCAGAGTCCGTGTTCTTCCCGGGCAATATGACATCGCAGCCCAAGTCCCACACCTTTGCTGCGAATTTCGTGCACGTTTTCAGCCCGTCGCTGACGAACGAGGCAATCTTCACCTACGCTTATCTCAACGCCAATCTGGTTTATGGAAACCTTCAGGGCGTATCCCGCACCGCACTGAACTACCCGGATTACGGCACCTATTTCGGGCAAAAAACCGACATTATGCCGTCGCTGAACAACTCGTGGTTCGACCACAACTACCCCATGTTGTTCCAGTCGGACGCGAACAACTACCAGAGTCTGAAAAAGCTGCCTACGGTAGCCGACAACGTGACGAAGGTTTGGCGCACGCACACGTTCAAGGCCGGTTTCTACTTCGAATTGACTGGCAACAAGCAATATGAACCGGGCTATACGAACGGGCGTGTCGTCTTCGGAATGGGACCGAGCTGTTCGAGAGTCTATGGGTGCGATCAGTCGGACTGGAAGAATACGCCTGATGCACTGGTCGGCACTCCCAACCAGATCGCAAACCTGCTTGAGGGTCTAGCGGCCGATTACTACGAAGAGAATAAGCGTTCGCTGGACAACATGACCTCGCGGCTTGTCCAGTTCTACGCCACGGACTCCTGGAAGTTGAACCGGAGGTTGACGGTGGACCTCGGTGCCCGATTCGAGCACAACGGGCCTTGGGTCGATAACGCCGGCATCGGCGCTGCTGTCTTTACCGACAAGTGGTATCAGGCGGACATGGCTCTTGACACCCGTCCTGATTTTCCGGGCATGCGCTGGCACGCCATTGACTCGAGCATCCCGACCTCTGGCCGCAAGGTTAAATCGCTCTTTGTGTCGCCGCGCGTCGGCATGAACTGGGATGTGTTCGGCACCGGCAAGACCATACTGCGAGGTGGGTGGGGAGCCTATCGCTCCAACGATTACCCGAACGGCGCCGTGCTGGCACCGGGAGCGGGCGTCAAATCGGTTGACCTGCAAAATGCAATGTACCTGAGCGATCTGAAGAACATCTCCAACGCTCAGACCAGCCTGATGGCCGGCGCCAACGCGCTCAGTCCGTACGATGACCAGGTGCCGCTGACTTACACATACAGCTTCAACATCGATCAGCAGCTGCCTGGCAGTTCGCTATTTGAGATTTCGTATGTGGGCAACCAGACCAATCATCAGTTGACTGGCGGCAAGCTCGACAACCTCAATGTCATTCCTCTAGGCGCGTATTTCCGGCCTGATGTGAACGGTCACATGATCGATACCACGGTGAACAATGCCTGGCAGAACGTGGTTCAGGCCAACTATCGACCGTACCAGGCATATGCGGGCGGCGCATTGACTGTCTACACCCACCGGAGCTACTCCAACTACAACGCCCTGCAGGCGAGTTGGAGGCGCCAGAAGGGCTGGCTGACCTACGCTCTCAACTACACCTGGTCGAAGTCACTGGGCATTGTGGGCGAGGCTGATCCAGTCAACATCGACAACAATTACGGCATCACCGGGCAGGACCGCTCCCACGTGGTCCAGGCGAGTTATGTAGTCGACCTCGGCAGCCGTCTGCATGGCACCAACCCTGTATTCAGGGGCGTGGTCAACGGTTGGACGCTTTCCGGAATCACGGCGTGGCAGAGCGGCGGCAACCTGCCATCTCTTTACAACCCGCAACTCGGATACAGCGGTCCCATGGGCTCGGCGCAGTTCCTGGGCACGCCAGATTACACGCTTATGCCGTATGTAACCTGCAATCCGGGCTCGCACTTGTCAGAGAACCAGTACATCAACGGCAACTGCTTCGTGCCGCCAACGCTGGGCCAGAATGGCGGGTACCAGCTCCCGTACATTCACGGCCCGGCATTCTTCAACACCGACCTGACCCTCTACAAGACGTTCAAGATCACAGAACGGCAGAACGTCGAGTTCCGAGTGGCGGCATTCAACTTCCTGAACCGGGCGAACAAGTCGTTCGACCCGATCAACGGACAGTACTTCAACCTGAACCTGCAGCCGAGTACTAGTACGGCAACTGGATGGATCGCAAACCAGGACAAGAATCACCTGGAAGATCCGAACAAGTACCCGATCGGCTATGGCTTCGCCACAACCAAATTCGGGCGGCGCGTGGTTGAGCTGTCTCTGAAGTACTCGTTCTAGTTACGTGATCAGGACGGCTTCCAGGCGAAGCCGTCCTGAACCGATTTTCAGGATATTGAAGATTTATAGCTACGGAGGCGATGTCATGCTGAGATTCTTTGCGATAGAGAGGCGGGCGGAAGGATGTAAACGATCACAAGCCGCCGCATTGTTCTTTTCATTATTGCTGATACTTCTGTTGAGTTCCCTGGCCGCCCAGGCGGCTGTCCCGGCGGTGGTCGGAAGCTCGTCTACGAGCTTTGCATCAGGATTGGGCGCGAACCCCAACAAGATGGTGTTCGATGCTGCCGGAAACCTGTTCGTACTCGACACAAGCAACAGCAGGATTCTGAAATTCCCGGCGAACGGCTCTGCCAGGGTAGACATACCTGTCAAGCAGCCCGCTGCTGGTCTGTCGGTTGACACCAGCGGCAATCTTTACTATTGCGATTTGTGGGGCAGCGACGTTTGGGAAGTTCCCTACACCGCCGGCCAGTACGGGACAGCACAGAAGCTCATCGACAGCTCGGATGGAGGCGCCATCAATGCTCTCCTGGGCACCTACTGGCTCGCAACCATGGACTTCGTCCAGTACGCCTCGGACGCGGGAAACGATTATTTCATGCTACTCGATTTCGCCGGCGCTACCTATCAAGTCAAGCGTGCGAAGGTTGGCGGGGCCTTGAGTGCAAAGAAGATCGAGGGAATTGCCGGTGGTTGGGGCGATGGCGATGAACTCGCCGTGGACTCTCAAGGCAACGTCTTTGCCGTCTACGGGAACGCAGTTTACAAGATCAGTGGTGTGAGCACTGTCACTGTCACCAAGATCAGCGACATCCCAAATGCTAAGCACATCGGCCTGGACGCAGCGGGCAATGTCTATGTTTCCAATACAATTGACAACCTTGTTACTGTCATTCCGAACGAGAAGGGCACACTCAATGCCAGTGACAAGTACATCGTGTACTCCGGCACCGTAATCGCCAACGTGGCTTTTGACCCGAAAGGCCGGATGCTGCTTCCGGTTTGGGACGCTATCAATTATCTTTCGTTCTCGAACGTACAAACTCCCGCCAAGGCGGTGGGGGCCGCGAGTAATCCAGCAACGATCAGCTACGCTTTCAATGCTGATGTTACGCCGTCGTTCCAATATCGTTCGAAGGGCGCCAATGGTGAGTTCAGTACTCCGGGCGGCGCTTCATGCGGTGATACGTACAGCGCCGGTCAGGACTGCTCGTGTAGCGCCTCCTACACGGCAGGCCAAAGCTGCACGACGAAAGTGACCGCCACTGCGGTTGTGCCTGGCGCTCGCATGGGCGCCGTGCTCATGCTGGACGCCAGCAATAATCTGGCTTCCATGATGAACGTCACCGGCATGGGAGTTGGCGGCGGCCTGGTGCTCGATCCCGGCACGCAGGTCAGCTATTCCAGTGCGGCGAGCAAGCCCTACGCTCTCGCAATGGACAGCGCGGGCAATCTTTATGTGGCCGATACCGATGCGACCAGCATCCTCAAAATCCCGGCAGGCGGCGGCACAGCACTAACATCGGTTCTGGATTGAAGAATCCGAGCGGAGTCGCGGTTGACGGCGCCGGTAACGTCTATGTTTCCGATACCGGCAACAATCGCGTGGTCATGATTCCGGATGCGACGAATCAGATCGTGCTGACCTCGGACGTCAAGTCGCCAGCGGGCATCGCGGTGGATTCGCTTGGCAACCTCTATATCGCGGACACCGGTAACGCAAGAGTACTGAAAGTCACTCGGAATCCTTTTGACGGCAGCTACGCGACCGCCACCATCGGGAGCGGTTTTACCTCACCATCCGCGGTGACGGTTGATGATGCGGGCAACGTGTACATCGCGGATGCCGGCGCGGGAAAAATCGTCGCTATAGAAGCGAATGGCGGATCGCAGATCGACGTCATCATCGGTCTCGGATGGCCGTCAGCCCTGGCGACAGACGCAGCCGGTGGACTCTATGTTGCCGATGCTACCAACCAGTTGGTAACCAAGTATCCACTTCAAAATGGTGGCTTCAGCCCCAGCGTGTACACCTGGCTAGGCAGGGGCTTGAGCAGTCCTCATGGAGTGGTCCTCGATCCGGCTGGCAATGTTTATATTGCCGATACGGACAAATCCGCAATTCTTGCCGTGAACCGTCTGCAGCCGACCCTCGACTTTGGAAACTTCAACGTGGGCGACTCCAGCGAAGTACTGACCTCGGGACTGTACAGCATTGGCAATCAGCCAGTGACCATTTCCGACACTGCAAGCACCGGGAACACAGCCGATTTCACGATCGACAGCAGCAACTGTGCCGGGGCGACTCTGGCCACTGGAACGGCCTGCAACATCACGGCCCAGTTCATTCCGACCGCTTTGAACGCTCGAGCTGCCAGTGTCAATATCCAGAGCGATGCTCTTAATGCATCCCAGATCGGACTGGCGCTGAGCGGAACGGGAACGAACATCACTAAGAGCACCATCAACATCGCGATGACGGTGCCCGCAACCGGCAACCCGACTTTCGGTGCGGCGACCAGTTTCTCGGCAACAGTCGCTCCCGCCAGCGGAACCGGAACGCCGACCGGCAAGGTCGTATTCTATGTTGACGGCGTTGACCAGCCAGCGGTGACACTGAGTTCCGGCGCGGCCACTTTCACGACCTCGTCGCTGCTTGGTGGGTCGCATGCTGTTACCGCGAGGTACGAGGGCGATACGACCTATGCGTCAAGCGTGACCAGCTCTCCTCTTGCGATTACGGTGAACAAGGCTACGCCAACTGTGACTGCGCAGGCTACGTCGGACGGCTACAGCACGGTCAACACCTATAACGACACCGACTCGGCCACGTTGAGTGTCACTGTGGGTGCTCCGATCAAGACCATACCCACGGGTGAGGTTGAGTTCTTTGACGGCACGAGTTCAATCGGATCGGTTGCTCTGGTAGCCGGCCGAGCGACGCTTAAGCTTCCTATGGGTACCCTTCTCGATGGGTCACACCAACTGAAAGCCGTGTACTCGGGCGATACCAACTTCCTGACCGTCAACTCCGCAACATTTACCGTCACCGTTACTCCGGCTCCAACGTTCGACTTCGCAAGTGATGTCCCGAGTGCCACCGTTGTGCCCGGACAGAACGGCCTTTACAACCTCTCGATCACAAACCACTACAACTTCGGACAGGTCGACTCAACCGGCAGTGCCGCGACGGTTCAATACAGTTGCACGGAACTCAAGGACGGGAATGGCGCGGACGTAAGCTCCAAAATCGGCTGCGTTTTCGTAGCGGCCGGAAGCACGTCCGTCTACCTCAAACAGATCACGGTTGCGCCGGTAAACGGTGCGTTCCCTGCCGTGACGCTTCAGTTGACCAGCACGGGTCCGGGCAACAACAGCGCCAGCCTGGGATCGTCGCCGTTGCATCTGGGCGGTATGTTCTACGCCCTGCTTGCTCCCGGCTTCCTCGGTCTGGTAAGCATTGCTGCCGAACGCAAGAAGCGCACCATGAAGGTTGTCGGAGTTATTCTCCTGCTCGCAGTGATGGCACTGTCCATGACCGCTTGCGGAGGGGGCAACAGCCAACTTCCGAGCCAGTCGGCCAAGAGTACCGGGACCACAGCGGCAACCTATACGGCCACCATCCAAGCCACCAGCCTGGGCGTGGGTACGCTGTCACCCTCGGTCACTAAGACCATCCAGGTGAAACTCACCGTTAAGTAGCCTTGACACAAAACGGCCCCCCGCAAATCCGCGGGCGCCCGGTCATCTTTACATGGAAGCCTTACATGCCCTCTAGACATGGTGGGAAAACTCGAAGATTGCTGCTGACCACTCTCGCGATTGCGATGGTGTTGTCGGCTCCGCGGTTCCTCTGCGCTGAGGGGTTCAAGGTCAATGTAACCGTGGACGCCGAGAAGGCGAAGACGTTCATGTCGCCTGTTGCCGTTGGCGTGCAGACCGACGTCTCCGACAACAATCTCATGACGGTCGATACCGTCAAGACGGTGCGGGCCGGTGCAGTCACTGCATTGCGCTACCCGGGAGGTGCAGCTTCCAGCGTCTATCACTGGTCCACCAACACGCAAACGAACTGGCAGAACACGGATAAACCCAACTTCTGGATTCCGCCGGCGAACCATTTTGGCAATTTTGTTGCACTGCTCAACCAGACCGGAGCGCAGGCGATCATCACCGTCAACTATGGTTCCAACCTGGCGGGCACAGGTGGCGGCGAGCCCGCGGAGGCGGCTTCCTGGGTGGCCTATGCCAATGGAGACCCGAACGACGAAAAGGTGATTGGCAAAGACTCGACCGGATACGACTGGAAAACCGTGGGCTACTGGGCAACGATACGAGCCTCCCAGCCCATTGCGAACGACGACGGCTTCAACTTCCTGCGCATCGCTCACCCGCGACCTCTGCGTATCACTTACTGGGAAGTCGGAAGCGAAGTTTATTCCAACGGTTATTACGGTTCCAAGCCTGCTGACGGCGGATCGGTGCAGGACCTTCATTCCCGTTATTCAGATAAGAAAGGTGAGAACGATAAGTCCCGCTCCGGGAGTCGTGCGCTGGGTCCTGTTGCGTATGCGGAGAACTTCGTTCAGTTTGCCAAGGCGATGAAATCGGTCGACGCGAACATTAGGGTCGGCCTTGTGCTGGTCAATCCTCAGGACAACACGGCAACCGACTGGAACCCCAGCGTGTTGAAGGCTGCAGGACGCGCTGCCGATTTCCTGGCCTTGCAATGGCGTCCGGGCCGGCTGCTGCCTCCTGACTGGAAAGAGATGGATGTGCCGTCCCTGCTGAACGTTCCGACGGATGAAGTGCCAGTCTCTCCGTCTCTCCTGGAGATGATTCAGAAGAACTGCGGCCCCGAGGTACAGATTGCCGTTACGGACTTCGGCCTCGGCTGGGGAAACATAAAAGACCCCATGGCGCGCGGCCTTTTCGCCGCTGATGCGTACCTGTCGCTGATCGAGGAGGGATTCGTAAACGCAAGCTGGGGGAAACTGCACGACGGATATTTGAACGACAAGAACGAACCAACGCCGGCGTACTTCGGCATGTTGATGACGCGGGTCCTGATGATGCCACGCGACGTCCTTGTTAGCTCTTCCTCGAACAAGAAGATCGTGGCAGTTCATGCGGCAAAACGCGCGGACGGCAGCGTCGCCATATTGCTTGTCAATAAAGATCCGAAAGAGCCCGCAGTAGTGAACGTGAACGTCAAGGGTATGGAGTTGGCCAAGAGCGGCATGCGCTTCGACTACGGCCCAAGCAATCCGCCGAACGGCACAGCGGTGGTTCGCGCGCCCATCAACGAAGTTGGGAATACGTTCACGATCAGCGTCCCAGCCTATACGATCACGGCTATCAGAATTCCAAGAGCGCAGTAAACAGGACTGGAATACAGAGCAAGAACGCGCGCCTGTAATGCTCGAAGCGCGCCAGAGGCATAGATGAATCTTTTCATAGCGACCGCAGTCGTACTGCAACTCCGGTTCAGCCGTTTTCTTTCGATGGCAGTTGTTTTCAGTTTGCTTTCGCTATCCTCGTGTGGGGGTGGCGGTAACAGTAGCGGTGGGGGCAATCCGCCGAACCCGACACCCCAAGCGGCAACGCCGACCTTCAGCGTCGCCCGTGGAACTTATAGCTCAGACCAGTCGGTGACGATTTCCTGCACTACTTCGGGCGCGAACATTTATTACACGACGGACGGAAGCACTCCTACTTCTTCTTCGACGCATTACACAAGTGCAGTCGCGATAAATTCCAGCACAAGCTTGAAGGCGATTGCCACTGCCAGCGGATACACCAACAGTGCGGTTGCGTCGGCGACTTACACGCTCAAGGTCGCAGCTCCAGCGATCACGCCTGCCGCCGGAACCTACGCCAGCACTCAGACCGTAACGATAAGCACTACAACCTCGGGCGCAAGCATTCACTACACAACCGACGGCAGCATTCCGACTGCCTCATCGACGACCTATACGGCTCCGATAAGTGTGTCTTCCAGCTTGACCGTCAAGGCGATCGCGACAAGAACCGGGTATTCCGACAGTGACGTCTCAAGCAATAGCTACACGATCAGTACGGGCACGCCGTCATACACGTTCAAGAGCGTGAAGATTGTTGGCGGCGGATTCGTCACCGGAATCAATTTCCACCCTTCACAGCCAAACCTGATCTACACCCGCACCGACGTCGGCGGAGCCTATCGCTGGGAGAATACAAATCAGGCATGGATTCCACTGATGGATTGGGTGAGCTATGACGACTCCGGTCTGAATGGCGTTGAGGCTATCGGCCTTGATCCTTCTGACCCGCAACGCCTGTATATCGCTGGCGGAATCTACTCGAAGGACTGGCAGGGAAATGCAGTTTACGGGAAGATGCTGGTCTCGACCGACCAGGGCAAGACGTTCCAGGTCATTCCTACTTCAATCCCCATGGGCGGCAATGAGGATGGCCGGTCCGCTGGAAACCGGTTCGCAGTCGATCCGAATTATGGCCAAAAGCTCTACTACGGCAGCATAAACACGGGCCTCTGGACCAGCAATGACCACGGCTCCACCTGGACCAAGGTGGCGGGCTTCCCGGTAACCGGTCGCACCAACGGCAACGGCATCGTATTCGTCGAGTTCGTAAAGAGTAGCGGCACTGCCGGAAGTCCTACACCGGTGATCTATGCTGGGGTGGCCGACACCACGGGGACATACAGCCGGGTATATCGCAGTACCAATTCTGGTTCGACATGGACGGCGGTACCGAACCAGCCATCTGGCCTCGCGTCCTTATTTCCCAATCACGGCGCGTTCGGTCCTGACGGCGCCTTGTACATGTCCTTTGCCAATGGGATTGGTCCGAACGGAGCCTCGACGGGCGCGATTTGGAAATACACGCCAACAGCCGGTGATCCGAACGGCGCTGGGACGTGGACTGATATCACGCCCCCCAAGCTTCCGTATGACGGCTACAACCAGCTTCCCGCCTGGGGGAGCGTTGCGGTCGATGCACAACGTCCCGGCGTTGTGATGGCCTCGACCATAGATCTGTGGTGGCACCATGATGGAATAGTACGCAGCACCGACGGTGGCAAGACGTGGATCGATCTCGGCGAGACCGCCGTTCGCGACAACTCCCTCGCCCCCTTTACGGACGCGGGCGGCCCCGGCAACTGGATCAACCTCGCCATCGACCCTTTCAACTCCGATCGCGTTTTCTATGGCTGGGGAGGCGGCATCTGGGCCAGCAACGACGTCACCGTCTCGGAGCCGGGTACCGCCAATGCCGGTTTCCAGGTGCTGAAAGGTGGCGTGACACACTGGACGATCGGCGCCGACGGTATAGAAGAAGGGGCGACCAT